>CAZUQT010000062.1:12730-14081 GCA_964622585.1 uncultured Elusimicrobiaceae bacterium
GGAACAGGATAAACCAGCAGATCCGCGCCAACCGCGGCGATGAAACGCCGGCCCCGGCAAGCGGCGACCGGGTTATCTGCCTGAGGAATAATCACAAAAAAGCGATCTTCAATGGCATGCTCGGAACGATCACCAGCATTATCCCGGCACAGAAAGACTGGTACGAAGCGGAAATACAGCTTGACGACCGCGAAAAGCCCTATGAAGGCCTGATCTACGCCCCGCAATTCAATGCCAAGACCGGCGTCAACTTCACAAAAGACAGAAAACTGGCCATGATGGGGGACCTTTTCGACTTCGGCTACGCCCTGACAGTGCACAAAGCCCAGGGCAGCCAGGCTAAAAGGGTGATAATGTTCGAGGAGCGCTTCGCCCAGATGGACGACGAAATGTGGCGGCGCTGGCTCTATACGGGCATCACCCGCGCGGAAGAAGAGCTGTATCTTTTCGGTTAGTACTGACCAAAACAAGCATCCGTTTTTCAAATTGCAATACTGCTAATTACACAAGCAGGATACTATTCTCATTTACAAATACGACATTAACACGCAATCTATTGCATATTGCAATATGTGCTATATTAAGTTATTCTTTAGCTATGAGAGCATTCAACGGAATTAAACCGCAGGACATTGTGATCCTTCTGAAGCTTGCTGCAATGGGGGAGATACAATGGCGTCATGTAGACCTGGCTAATGCCCTGGGCCTGTCCCAGACAGAGATAAGCTTTGCCCTGGACCGCTGCAAAACAGCCGGATTAATAGATTCAGCCAAAAAGAGGGTAATTAAGCCCGCTCTCCTTGAATTCCTAATACATGGCCTTAAATACGTATTTCCGGCCAAACCAGGGCCTTTGGCCACTGGGATACCAACCGCCCATTCAGCGCCGCCTTTATCAAGGATGATAGTAACTTCAAAGGAAGACCCCTATATCTGGCCCAGCCTTGCCGGAAAAGTGCGCGGGCAGAGCATAGAGCCGCTCCATGAAAACGCGCCCCTGGCGGCCCTGACCGACAATAAGCTCCATGAGCTGCTCGCCCTGGCCGACCTTATGAGGACGGGGAGGACCAGAGAATACAGGCTTGCCGTCAGAGAACTGGAGGCGGCGCTGCTAGATACGGCTGAAAATGCCGCCCCGCCGGCGCAAAAGAGAGAGGAGCTCCCGCTCGAATGGGCCATACAGGGAAATCAGCCCGTGGACGACCGCTCCGGCCACGGAACCGCTCCTTCTTCGGCCCTTCCACAAAAACGCAGACGATTGTTGTAAAATATACAAGTTGTCCCCATAGCTCAAAGGATAGAGCTCCTGCCTTCTAAGCAGGCAATCCAGGTTCGATTCCTGGTGGGGACA
>CAZUQT010000063.1:0-14054 GCA_964622585.1 uncultured Elusimicrobiaceae bacterium
GCCATCCCCGGCCTCTCAATAGCCGCCCTCGCCATCCCCCTCGCCGTCTTCTGCGGCTCGCTCCCCGCCCGCAAAAGCCTGCTGGCTTCGCTGATCCTGAGTTTCGCCTCAATGGCCGGCATGGCCGTTTTCCCCGGCCGCGCCCCCCTCATGCTCTTCTCCCTCGTCTCCGGAACCGCCGGCGCCCTGTTCGCCATCACCGCTATGCCGCTCATGGCGCGCAGCACCGCCGAAAAAGAAAGACAGCACCTGTTCAGTTTCCAGTTCGCCGTCTCAATGACCGCCGCTTTCGCCGGCAACCTGGCCTCCGGCTGGCTTACCGGTTTCTGGGCCTCCTCTTTCCACTACGGCGACGAAACCGCCGCCGCCTACCGCGCCACCATGCTCGCCGCCTGCGCCCTGCTCCTGGCCGCCGGCCTCCCCGCGCTGAAGATAAAAGAAGCCCCCGCCCCTAAAGACAAGTCCGGCGCGGCCGCCTTCTCCTCCATAGCCCTCTGGCCCGCCCTCCTCGTCCTGGCGCCGCAGCTCATAATCTCCTTCGGGGCGGGCATGATAATGCCCTTCCTCAATATCTTCTTCAAATCAAGCTTCGACCTGCATATCTCTAAGCTCGGCTTCTTCATGGCCCTGATGCCGCTCGCTATGGCCGCCGGCGGCCTGATCGGCCCCTGGCTGGTCACCCGCATAGGCCGCGTGCGCGCAATGATAACCTTCCAGTCCCTCTCCATCCCCTTCCTCGCCACCATGGGCTTCTCCGGCCTCGTGCTGCCCACCGTGGCCGCCGCTTTCTTGCGCACCATGCTGATGAACGCGAGCTGGCCCGTCTACAGCGTCTTCATGCTCAGCCATTTCCAGCCCTCCCAGCACCAGGCCGCAAGCGCAATGTTCACCGCCGGCTGGAACCTCGCCTCCGCCCTCTCCGCGCGCCTGAGCGGCCGCCTCCAGATGGACTTCGGCTTCACCCTGCCTTTCCTGATCACCATCACCTGCTACTCCGCCGCCACGCTCCTGCTCTCCCGCCGCTTCCTCAAAGAAGACAATAAAAAACCCGTCACCTCGACGGAAATAAAAGAGGAATTAGAATAACTCCGGACCCAACCTTAAAATGAAACGCTCTAACTTAAAACTATACAGCTTCTTTTTCCTTATAACTCTCTGCGGCTGCTCTTCCTGGAGTCGGCATAGCGTGTTTTTTGAACCGCCCAGGAAATTAAGAGTTATCGTCCTGCCCGTGGAATGCACGGTGAAAATTAAAAAGCTCAAAACCATCAGGTCCCCGAAAGGCGTGGCCCCCGCGCCGGATATGGAAGACGCCCTGGTCAAAGCCGAGATAGCCGGCGTCACGGAAGAGATCTCAAAAAGCCTGGAAACGGGCCTGAACAATAGTTATTTATTTGAAGCCGTGCCCCTGGAAAGCACGCGCCTCGTCATGGAGGCGATGGGGCTCAAGGGCTCCGAGCTGTCTCCCGGACAGCTTAAAGACCTTGCCCGGGCCATGAATGCCGGCTTGGTATTTAAAACCCGCCTCTCTGGTTATGGCGCTATAAAAAAGAAATGGCAGTTGCTGCTCCTGGGGAGCGGCCTGGTCGAAGGCGTGGTACAGGGTGTGCTGACCTACAAACTGTTAAACAATAAATCCCTCGCAGTTTTCATAGCCGCGGAAGAATTCGCGCAGGAGGCGCTGGTCTGGGGCGGCGGCATCTATATTTTCAATCAGGTCTTCGCGCCGGTCATACTTGAAAGCGAACTGGTCAGCGCGGCGGACGGTGAAACCATCTGGTCGAAGACGGCTTTTTCAACGATAGACAGGAAAGCCATCAAAAAGTACCCGGCCGCGGAGCAGGACCTTAAAGAATTGCGCCTTAAAGTAACCGCCGAAGCGGCCGCCGGCGAGATAATCAGAAGCCTCCAGGAAAAGGCCATGAAAAACCTGAATTAAGACAGGATTTCAGGCGGGGATTTACCGCGGCAGGCCGCCATCCTGACAAAACAGCGCGCCCGGGAAGCCTCCCGGGCGCGTGTTTTCTTAAGCCCAGCTTTTGAGCGTTAGTCGAAGGTTACCGACTTGGGCGCCGCTTCCGCGGGCTTTATCGCGCTCGAATCCATGCCCCTCACTTCCAGGACTTCTCCGGAAAGGTCCGTCGAGGTGTCGCCGGCGCTCTTCGGGATGTAGGAGGAGATCACGCCGACCTTGGTCACGTCCTCGCCGCGGCCGCCGGTCTGTTCATAGGTGGACTGTGTTACGCAGCCGGCGGGGCTGAGCTCGAAGTCCCTGTCGCCGCGTACCAGTATGCCCTCTATCTTATTGGTGGCCGCGTTGAAGACCGGGGAGCCGGAATTGCCGCCGAAGGTGTCGAGGTCGGCGGTGAAGTAGCCGATCTTGGAGAAGTCGCGCACTTTGGCGTCGCCGGCCAGCTTTATGGGCAGGCCCACGGGGTGGCCTATTACGTAGAGGCTATAGGGTCAGGTCTTGAATCTTGACCTATACCCCATTACTCCGTAAAAAGGTCAAAAGTAAAGACCCCTATGCCTCTCTTTCGGCGCCGGCATGATAATGCCGTTCCTGAATATCTTTTTCAAATCAAGCTTCGATCTTCATATCTCTAAGCTCGGCTTCTTCATGGCCCTGATGCCGCTCGCCATGGCCGCCGGCGGCCTGGTCGGCCCCTGGCTGGTAACTAAGATAGGCCGCGTGCGGGCCATGATAACCTTCCAGTCCCTCTCCATCCCCTTCCTCGCCACCATGGGTTTCTCCGGCCTGATACTCCCCACCGTAATAGCCGCCTTCCTCCGCACCATGCTGATGAACGCCAGCTGGCCGGTCTACAGCGTCTTCATGCTCAGCCATTTCCCCGCTTCCCAGCACCAGGCCGCCAGCGCCCTCTTCACCGCCGGCTGGAACCTCTCCTCCGCCCTCTCCGCCCGCCTGAGCGGCCGCCTCCAGATGGACTTCGGCTTCACCCTCCCCTTCCTCATCACCATCACCTGCTACTCGGCCGCCACTTTGCTCCTCTCCCGCCGCTTCCTGAAAGAAGACAATAAAAAAGCCGTCACCCAGACGGCCATAAAGGAAGAGATAGAATAAGCAAAAAAGCCGCGAATATAACAAATGATTTAAAAACTATAAATCCTTAAGCGCGGACCAGAAATCCAGGGCGTCGGCGTATCTTTGCGAGGGCTCCGGCTCCAGTGCGCGGCTTATCACTTCATCCACCCCCGTCGGGAGCCAGGAAACAATGGCGGTGGCTTCACGGTAATCTTTTAATTTCTTCTGCTTCAGGCTGTCAAAGCCCTCAAACGGAAGCACGCCCGTTACCATCTCATAAAGACATACGCCCATGGCGTAAATGTCGGACTCGCGCTTTACCGTGCCCGCGTGCTGCTCCGGGGCCATAAAGGCCGGCGTGCCGGACATGGTTTGATGCGTCACGCGCGTCAAGCCATCACGCAGTTCGCTGGCCAGGCCGAAGTCCATTACCATGGCATGGGTGGGATTAGCCAGCATGATATTCGCGGGTTTCAGATCCCGGTGAATTACGTTGTTTTTATGAGCATAATGCACCGCGTCGCATACGCCGTTAAAAATGTTTTTACATTCCTGTAGCTGAAACCTCTTTTTTTCCTTAAGAACGCCATATAATGTCTTGCCGGGGACATAGTCAAAGACCAGGTAAATTTCGCCGCCCTGCTCGAGCAGCTCATGGATGCAAACTATATTGGGGTGCCTTAGCCGCCCGACTATTTCAGCTTCCCTTCTGAAACGGCCATATTCCGCGGGGTATTCCTTAAGGTAGGCATGCATGCGCTTCACGGCCACCTGCCGCCCCTTCTGCCGGTCCCACGCCTCGTAAACCACGCCCATAGCGCCCTCGCCCAGGTCCCCCCTCAATTCATATCTGCCGCCGATTGTCTGCCCGGCCACGGCAATTCCGGTCCTGGTCGCCGGCTGGGCCGGTGCGGGAACGTACGCGCGGACCTGCGGCCAGTTGGCCGCTTGAGGGGGAGTATTCGCAACCCTCACTTTAAGCTTTTTGTACCGTTCCGCCGCATCCCGGCAAGGCCGGGAACCGTCACTCAGCGCCTGATACAGTTCAAGGGCAGCTTCAGTCTCGCCCTCGTTTTCAAAAGACACCGCCAGTTCATAACATTCCTGCTGGTTCTCACGAACCGGCTGCGCAGCGAAGATACAATCGACGGCCATCCGGCATAGTTGTGAAGCGAAATCTTGCCGGCCCTTTGTCCTGGCCAGGCTCGCCAGTGAGGCGTAAACAGGATGCAAAGATTCGGCAGGCGTCGCGCCGCCCCGCACGTGATCTTCTTTAAATACCAGGCGGCCCTGTACGCGTTCGACCAGGTATTTATCGGCGACCATTTTATTTATTGTGGACAGGATCAACTCAGCCCGCATAAAATCACCCGATCGCAGATATATTTCAAGGAAGAGATTATAATCGGCCAATGTTAAGTTATTGCGCGGCTTTTTCAGAAGGGCTTCCAAGGCCTCATTGTATCTGCCTTCACGCACCAAAAGACTGACAGTATCAAAAACACGGGTATTGTTTTCCGCGGGCAATTGCGGCCCCGCGACCGGGGCACCAGGTCCGGCTTTATCGGGCAAATGACTTTCAATAGTACTTATCAGCCTCTCTCTATCCTGTACGATAAATTTATGTTCAATATCCGGCTTTGTCCTGATTATCACGTTTGGCACGATACCATAAGTATTCCTCTTACTGACTTCGACTATCTGGGTAAGCGGAATTTCAACTTCTACCGGCCTCTGACATATTGCATGCGCCTTAAACAATATCCTTTCGTTTGTTACTTTTAGTACCCCGCCCAGGGTGAAAATCCCGGAGCCGGAATAATTAACCGGAACATTTTTAATAACTATCTCTTCCTTTTCTTTCAGTTCAAAATGGATCGGCTCTGTGTTTGTGAGCTTAAATAAAATAAAGATGCCGGCAGGGATTATTCCAAGGACTAAACCCGCTATTAACATTTCGCTCTGAATTTCAGATAAATAATGAGTCGAGAAAATATAGACGCCGGCAGGGTATATTACCAACAGTAAGCCCACTATCAATATTACGGTCAGAATTGTAGCTAAATTGGGATTCAATAGAATATGGACGCCGACAGGGATTATTACCAATAGTATGCTCCCCACTAACATTAAGGTCATAATCAAAAACAAACCAGTACCCATAACTCTCCTTTCATCACCGCTGGGGTGACAGCATGCCCATCATTAATGCGATGAGCAAGCCTATAACTATAATGAAGGCGAGGCCGGAAAAAAGCCAATACTTCCCGCGTGGTCTACCCGCAGGAGGGCGGAACAGCAGGATTCCCGCGACGATGTATGGGGGCAAGCTCAAAGGGAGAACTCCAATGCCCGCGCCTAATATCCCTCCAATCAGTAAGAATATGTAACCCAGGCCGTCCATGAGGGTTCTGTCTCTCAGCGGAACCCCGTCCCAGTATAACGCGTACAATCCGAATAAGCCGGCGAATATCTTCTGCACGCCATCCAAGGCGTGCCCCTCGGACATCTCTAAGAAGCCGAGCATAACCACAATCCCTAAGCAGATGACTATCTTACCCATAGGAAGCCTCCGCTGAATTTGCGGTGTTCCGCAGACCGATCCCCCGGGACTTCATCTTCCTCCTAAATAGTGGCGGGTTGTAAGGTTGCTGCGCAGGCCGATAGATTGTATTCGAATGGTCTTTAATCTGATACAAGAGGCCAAATCCATGACAATAGTTTAACTCAGTATGTATGAGACGTTTATGATGTCCTAAGGAGTCTTTTTTCCCGTATTACTGTTGTCGTGATGGAATTTTGGCCATGAGGAATTAGCCAATCCGAGACTGGCTGAATTAAAAGCATAAAGATAGCGGTTATTCTCTCCTATATAAATAGTGCCATCTGAGGCAATTGCCGGAGACGACCAATTTATGCCGGAGACGTTGGGAGCAGAGGTTTTCCAGTTCACCGTGCCGTCCGGGTTAAGAGCGTAAAGGAACCCCGTTTCAGCTCCGAAATAGATAATTCCATCAGAACCTATAGCTGGTGAACTGTATATGTCATCAGGAGTAGTATGCACGGTGTTAACAGTGTATTTCCATTTCAAGGTGCCGGATGAATAAAGCGCCAGGAAATCGGCATCGGCTGTGGCTGAGGCTTTTGTCCCGACATAGACAGTACCATCAGCCCCGACGGCCGGAGAAGAACGGATAGGGCGTCCGCCTGTAACAGTATAGATCCATTGGTTGACCCCAAGGCTGCTTATGGCCACAATATAACTTGGGTTGCCGCCGGTACTGGTTTCTGCACCGATATAAATAGTTCCGTCCGCACCGATTGCCGGGGAAGAAAATACGAAATTGCCGGATATGGGCGAAGTCCACTTCAGCGTCCCGGAACTATTTACCGCCACAAGCCTTGGCCCACCAGCCGTGTTTACGCCCACATATACGTTTCCGTCAACATCAATGGACGGGGAGGAACGAATCGCGCCGCTGGAGCTGGGATTATAAGACCAGTTCAACGTGCCTGCAGGATTGATAGCGTATATGTATGTTCCGCATATGTATATAGTCCCATCGGCACCCACTGCGGGCGTTGTCAATCCGATAGCCCCGGAACTAGCAAGAGTGTATTTCCATCTTAATGAACCGTCGGGATTTAGCGCATATAAAGAAGAGGTGTTATCCTGTACGTATATTACTCCGCCCGCGCCCACCACCGGGGAATATACACTGGTGCCGATGGTGTATTTCCATTTTAGCGAACCGTTGGGATTCAGCGCAAAAAGGTTCTGCGTCCCCCCAAGATAAATGGTGCCGTCGGGGCCTATAGCCGGTGAAGAATAATAAATTGCCTGATCAGCAGAATAGCACCATTTTACCTGGCCTAATCCGGTGCCGCCGCAATTGTTCTGTGAGGCTGTGTTTGATGCCCCGGTTATTTTGTCGTTCAGTTTCTGCACCTGCTTTTTCACCGCCCCGGTTATTCCCAAGCTAAAACCTGCATAGGCACCGGGAGAGCAGCACAGGTAGGCCATGACGATTAAAATGGATTTTTTCATGCTATCCTCATTTGAAAGCTAAATTAACGTCGATATCCACAGGATATTCCTACCCGCTCTTCACTGTAGGAGAAGATTTATCCGCAGGCAGTGGATAAACCGGCCCCTTTAACTGGTCCGCTACTGGCCTACTAGGTCTCCGGATTTGGATTCCGATTTCTGCAGGGCAGTTAGACGTTTTTTAATCCTTGCCAGGGCTTTTTCACCCTTCCCATGCCTGAGAGCTTTTTCATATGCCGTCCTGGCGCGGGGATTATCTCCGGTTTTTTCATAACAATACGCAAGCCCCGAATACGCGTTGAACATAGCGGAGTCCGACGCTTTTTGCTTCTCTCCAAGTTTTGCCGCCATATTGAAGTATTTTATTCCCTGCTTATACTCCCCGCGTTTGATGTAAATCTCGCCAAGGCGCCGTGATGCAGGAATAAATTCCGCGTCGGACGGCAACAGAGAATCCAGGAGTTCCAGATATATCTTCTCCGCCTCGTCCAGCCTGCCCTGTTTCATGAGTGCGCCGGCCAGACCGTTATTGGCTTCCAGTAAATCAGGGGCCGCCTCCAGGATTAGCCTATATTCGGCCTCTGCCTGCGCGTAATTTCCCTGCACCGAGAATTTTTCAGCACGGGCGAAGCGCTCATCTCCAGTAAGAGGCTTAATTACAGCCGATTTAACCGCTTCAATGACAGGGGATTGCTTTAGTCCCGCGGCCTCTTTCCCGGATTCCGCAGCCCGTACGCCGCCGAAATAGTAATTGAGCCCCACGTTTGTCACCCACTCTAGACCGCTGATACTGTAATTGTCCGACTTGAGACCGATAAAAGCTGGATAAAAATCCATCAAAACCGAACAATTTCTGAAAATAAAATATTCCGTCCCGATAAATCCGCCGGCTTCATATCCCGTCCCTTTTAAGTCTGTAGTATTAAACTTCACTACCCCGTATTCCGCGCCCGCAAATAAATTTAACTTCTCCCTGCGCGAGAAAGTCCAATAGGTCCTGCCGGCAACTACGCTTACGCCTGTCTCGGCGGCGTATCTTCCCTCGACACTTATTTTATCAGAAAGATTGTATTTTAGACCGGCATAGGGCCAGCCCAAAGAAAGGCCCAGTTCACCAGCAAAGGCTCCCTGCGCCATAAGCAGAAGAATAATGAGCCGAGTAAATATCATTAAACCCCATCCTTTTACGCTTTACCGTATTTTAAGTTTTTCTGGCCTACACCACCCGCGCGCTCTTCACGCACCAGCTGCGCGCCAGGCTAAAAAATATTCACCCCTACCAGTTGATGATGATCCGGCCTTATCCGCGCGCACCGAGCCTGCACCCCGACCACAGAACTGATGTACAAAGAAGAGTATGGCCAATTAGAGTATTGGTTTAGTCCTCTGCCGGGGCGGGAGCCATTACTCTTTGGGAATTGCCCCGGCAAGCTAGCTTTATGCCGTTTGAATATAATTAAAAAGTAAGCGTAGCCCCCGCGTAACCGTAAGGACCATCCCCGAGCGGCAGGCCCAGAATATAACCCTTAGTCTTATATGCGGCTTTACCGGTAAGCCCAAGTGACTTGTAAAGCGGAACGTCCAGTTTGAGTTGGGCATTGTAGCCGCTTTTAGCGTACTTGAGGGAGGGAACTGAAGGGAAGCTCCATGTATCATAGCCGGGCGTGAGCTCGACCCCGGCTATATTGATCGGCCCTAACTCAGCCCCATAGCCGGTAATATCACCCTCGGGGGCTTCACCAGTCCGATAATATAGCGAAAGCAACTGATTATTTCGATTAATGAAAAGATAGTAATAGTTTTCCGGACCAATAGGCGTAAGGTTTACTTTAGGAGAAAAAGCGAATTTAAGGCCGGCCACTGGCAGCATCGGGGAGTAAAGAGAATCATCTCCCGTCCAGAAATAATGCAGAAATGTCGCAGCTGTCCAGTATAGCGCGGGGTTCAGCGTATCGGCTCTTTCCACGGCGGTTTTTGCTTTGTCCGCATATGTGGCAGTAAGGGCTGTATTATTATTGTGCATCATTTTAAAGGTCTCAAGCCACGAGGAACCGT
This sequence comes from uncultured Elusimicrobiaceae bacterium, assembly GCA_964622585.1. Lineage (GTDB taxonomy): Bacteria > Elusimicrobiota > Elusimicrobia > Elusimicrobiales > UBA9959 > UBA9959. Next base: position 9,150 of record CAZUQT010000063.1, read on the forward strand.
CGCCATTATGCTTCAACGGATTTAAGCTTATCTCGAAATTGCCGAGGTCTGAAGCAGCAGTTTGGAGGGCGTGGGCAAAAACAAGCGTCATTTTACCATTGCGATACATTTCTTTTTCCGCATCCAGGAGATAAAGCTGGGTGGATTGTAAGCCTCCCGCAAAGTCCAGCATATCCTCCTCAAATGTTCCCTGTGCATCCTTTATATCCGACCTGGCATAAGAATGCCCGCTTGTCCGAAAGGGTGAAAAGCCATACTTGTAGCGGATGTCGTCATAGCCTAAATCCCTTAATACCGCACCGTGGCCGTAATACTCATGCATAAAATAATGAGGGGTGGGAAGCGCCATTAGAATGACCGGGGCGGATAATGGCCTGGAATACCAATGGTCGTGCAGGCCGATCGCGTCGGCGGCATAATTATATCCTCTGTAAAGTAAATTATCGGCGCTCCTGACCCAGACAACACCGGACTCCATGCCCGCTTTTCCACTTGGGTCGTATACAAATTTATAGGTTTCCACGCGGCTGGAAGCCTTTGTTTTCTCCGGAGATTTCCGTGCATCGGACGCCTTCATTTTTTCCGACGATTTCCGCGCAGCGGTTTGAGCGCAGACCGGTTGCCCTGAATTTAGCGCGGGGAGAACTAAAATAAACGTCGTATACAATACCCTTCCCAACCAGCGGTTATTCCTTATGTTCAACATATACCCTCCTCATTTATTTACTGGATTTGCGGCGGGGTTTTATTATCCTGGCGAAACCACGTATTAAATAAAGTCACACCCACCCCCCTGTCTGCACCCGTGGGGCCGCTGGCCCGTTCATTTTATTTATTTCACGGGCAGGCGTTGCCATTAGAATCCACAAAGGATCCTTTGGTGCAACCAATATACCCGCTGCCGGTGCTGCCGCTACTGCCTCCACCCCCTGAGCTACCGGAACTACTTCCGCCGCCAATATGGTTCGTATAGGTTGAGTTCCGGCTGGCATTCGCGTTGTCGGCCGCGATTTGCGCGTTCTGATTTGCGACCTCATCCCGTATCCGTTGGTTGCGCGCCGCCTCCTTGGCTTCCTTGTCTGCTTGCGCTTGTAGTGCAGCTCCGGTATCGGAAATTATCCCAATAGCAGCAGCCCCGATTGCGCCCCAGTCAATCTTTTCACTAGGATGAGCGGCAGCGTATTCCGCCCGCTCGTTCGCCGCCCGCCATTCCTCCGCTTCTTCCTGCTCTATCCCGGCCGCCTTTGCCTCTATTCCTTTGGCTTTATTGTTCACATCTGTCCAGCCAGCAGCATACATATCCGACATCCTGCGGGTTATACTGTGGCACCACTTGGCATGCGGGGGAATAGCGCCCCCCTTCTCTTGTTGTTGCCGCGCTTGCGCCGCACCTGCTGAATATGTGCAGCCCATTTTAACCAAATACCGCCGCTCCCCTTTGTCGTAAGCGCTGTGGTATGCCGGGTTATTCCAGCATTGATCGATTCTAGACACAAGATCCGCTTCAGGCGCTGCTTTGGTGAACTTAGCTTCCGCATAGCGGGTGCCGTCGTAATCTCCTAACCCCGCATCACAAACAATCCCCTGGTTCTCTTTGGTGCGTTTTGTGAAGAGGTCCTTGCTGCTATGCCCTGTGGTCTTGGCCTGATCGTTCCCCGAATCTCCTTTAATAGCCGGTTCCTCCACGGGTTTGTTAGAAGACGCTTTCTTCGCGGCTCCGCGCGTGCTGGTCTTGGATTGCGTGCTTCTCTCACTTGACGGCTCTGGGACCACGCCATCCCCCCCTAACGAATACGCTGGGGTTCCGCGCATTGAGCCGGGAGCGGATTTGCCTTCGCCTATATTCGGCCGGGCCGCTTTGCCGGCAACAGATTTCCTGTTAGTTGCACCCCTCTTGCCTTTGCCAGGCTTCCTGGAAGTCTGATTATTACTTTCATCTGCGCCATCAAAGATATTGGCTAGTTTTGCCGTGCCACGCTTTTCTCTATGATTATTTACATCCGTCTCTGCGTCCGGTGCCACCTTCGCGGCTTTCTTCAGATTCTTTCTGGCCGAATCGCCAGCAAACGCAGACAAGGGCATCGTTATCAAAATAAAGAAAACTAATAATTTCAGCATACGTCCCCCTTAAACAATTGATCAGAATAACAGTGACAACCCTGCCCTAAGTTCGTTGCCGCTCGTACTGCTCGTTGTGCTGCTGCCGGATGCCGGAAGAAAATTAGAGTCGTCCTCTAAATTTGAAGTAAATATCGCAAGGTTATAAATTCCGGAAATATCCAGAACAAGGGGACTCTTGGTAAAAAATTTCACTCCTAGTCCCAACCCGATCGTTTCGCAAAAACCTGTCCAGGTGTGCGATTGAACCTTGACAGAGGTAAAACTCATTCCTATCCGAAATGGCACATAAAAGGCAAAAGGTCCCGCACCCTGGAATGGTTTATTTAAAAGAAAATCGAGACTTGCGTACGGTTCAAATATCGATACAGAGATAGAACTGCGCGGGGGCAGGATAGTTGGTCTGTAAGAAGGGTCCCAATCGTGATTAACAATGGTAATGGTAGCGGGGCCCGTAGCGCCTTTCCCTTTTGCAAGCCGCAGTCCGAGAGTCCACCCCCCTTTAAAATGGAAAAAGGGATCTATCACGTTCACCTCTACGGCCTGCCCTCCAGCCGCGGTTTTAGAGTTAACGGCCTTAACCACTGTGGGAGTATAGGAAGGCGAATACATCACTCCGAATCCTTTGCGTCTGACTCCCCAGACCGTCGCTTTTGCCTCCCGTAAAGCCGCGCGGGCTGCGGGTGTTACTTCTTCCATCTCGGGAAGTTCCTCGCTCAGGTCGCCGGCGACGCCCAGGGGGGATGACGGCGGTTGGTTTGATAATTCTCTGGACCAGGAGAGAGCGGGGACGGTCAATACGATCAAGGCAGCCGACAACCAACACCGATTATTTCTATTCATAAGTTTTCTTAATCCGCGCGCACAGTGCTACACCCCAACCGCAGGACCGATGCACCCAAAAGAGATGGGACCAGTAGTCTTATCTTATTTGCGCATTAAATCTTCACAGGAAATATGGGGACACAATACTGAGTAAGGAACAAGTACCCCCATCTGCCATAATATAGCCTAACACACCACGCTGCCATTGTCAATGCTTAAAGCACCTATATTATTTACTACATTTGTGTGTGTAGACCGCGCCTGGCAGACGTTATACAATTTCCACATGCCAGAACAGGATTTCCGCGCGACGGCGGGTAAAATAATACGGTTGGAACGATTGAAAATGGGCTTGTCTCAGGAGGAACTTGCTGAAAAAGCGGAGCTCCACCCGTCGTTCATAGGCCAGATAGAGCGCGGCCTCAGGGCCGCGAGTTTTAAGACCCTGGAGCGCCTTGGCCTGATATTCGGCTTAAAGCCGGTGGATTTTCTGGCGGGCGGGGACTGCGGTGACGCGGCCTATAAGCCTCAGCCGCTGGAACGCAGGATCCTGGGCCTGATCCGGGGCTGCTCCACGCGCGAACAGCAGCTTGTCTACCAGACCATAAAACACCTTCTTCGCCAGAAACGCAGGCTGGGAAAGTAGCAATCAACATTTCCGACGTCTAAAAACAGCCGCGCCCGGGGAAGCCGCCCCGGGCGCGTGTTTTCTTAAGCCCAGCTTTTGAGCGTTAGTCGAAGGTTACCGACTTGGGCGCCGCTTCCGCGGGCTTTATCGCGCTCGAATCCATGCCCCTCACTTCCAGGACTTCTCCGGAAAGGTCCGTCGAGGTGTCGCCGGCGCTCTTCGGGATGTAGGAGGAGATCACGCCGACCTTGGTCACGTCCTCGCCGCGGCCGCCGGTCTGTTCATAGGTGGACTGTGTTACGCAGCCGGCGGGGCTGAGCTCGAAGTCCCTGTCGCCGCGTACCAGTATGCCCTCTATCTTATTGGTGGCCGCGTTGAAGACCGGGGAGCCGGAATTGCCGCCGAAGGTGTCGAGGTCGGCGGTGAAGTAGCCGATCTTGGAGAAGTCGCGCACTTTGGCGTCGCCGGCCAGCTTTATAGGCAGGCCCACCGGGTGGCCTATTACGTAGATCCCGGAGCCGTCCTTAAGGGTGGTCCCGCGGTTCACGGGCAGCGGCTTGCGGCCGGTCACTTTGCGGTCAAGCTTTATCAGCGCGTAGTCGGGGCCGAGGTTCTGCCCGGTAGGGTTATCGGAACCGGGCTCGCCTGCCAGGAAGCGCTTCACGATCTTGGAGCAGGTATAGACATCAGCGGCCGGGACGGTGGTCACAGCCTCCGCGCCTTCCTTGGTTACAGCGAAGCCGAATACCAGTTTCGTGTCCGCGCACTGTGCCTCACTGGTTATACAGTGGCCGGCGGTTATGATCAAGTCCTCTCCCACCAGGGAGCCGGAGCAGAAAGCCCCGATGGCCTGCTCGGCGAACTTTTCACCGGGGCAGAGCTTCTTGCCTCCGCCGAAATCCCTCTCGCCGTATTTTAAAGTCTTAAGCTTGAAGCCGGAGCCTTCGGCCGTCACCTGGGCGGCTTCCCAGAAAGAGACCACGGAATTGGAGCGGGCCTTCATCTCCGGAGACATCTGGAAGTAGTCGAGGCGGTTGTCTTCGCCGTATATGCTTTTCCCGGCCGAGAAAGAAAGCGCGGGCAGGATCAGCAGGGCGGCCGCGGCGGTCAGGATATTTTTTTCGATGTTTTTCATAACTCCTCCAGTTCACTCGTTTGCTTCTGCTATGTTATACCGCGCAGGTTGACATTCGTCAACAACCATAGGGCCTAAATTTTTAAAGCCAGTAGGCCCAGACCCATATAGGCCTTATGGGTAACTGGAGACAATACAGTTACGAGGGGCAAGGGTATGGGTTCGTAGCGACCTCTCGGAGGGCGAGGCTTGCGTAAGC
>CAZUQT010000064.1:0-13461 GCA_964622585.1 uncultured Elusimicrobiaceae bacterium
AGGTTCTCCATCACCAGCACGGCGCCGTCGGCGGCGCGGGCGGAGAGGGCCTCGATCAGGGCTTTCTGAAGCTTCTGGATGGGCAGGTACTGGCGGAAGGAGCGGGGCTTGGGGCCGAACACCACGCCGCCTTTGCGCCAGATCGGGGAGCGGGTGGAACCGGCGCGCGCGCGGCCGGTGCCTTTCTGCTTCCACGGCTTCTTGCCGCCGCCGGAGATCTCGGCGCGGGTCTTGGTGCAGGCCGTGCCGCGGTGCTTATTGGCCAGGTAATACTTCATCACTTCGTGGATGAAGCAGGAATCGGGCCTGGTGGAGAAAAGCTCCGGCAGGTCGAACTTGCCGACTTCTTTGCCTTGCAGGTTTAAAAGTTTTGTTTCCATAGTTTTTCCTTGCTTTGCCTACCCGTTATTTCTTGGCCGCCGGCGCCGGCTTCTTGGCCGTGCCCTTTATGGCGTCCTTCTTGGATTTAGCTTTGAGGTTCTCCGCGCGGGCGACATTGACTTTCTTGTTGGTGAGCATGATGCGGACCATGCTGCCGGTGGCGCCGGGGACACCGTTGTTCACGAGGATCATGTTCTCCTCGGGGATGATCTTTATTATCTTGACCTTCATCACGGAGACCGTGTCCACGCCCATGTGGCCGGCCATGCGCTGGCCGGGCAGCACGCGCCCGAGGGAGCGGCGGGAACCCAGCGAACCGGGCGCCCTTTCCCTGTCGGAGGCGCCGTGGGAAGCTCCGCCGCCGGCGAAGCCGTGGCGTTTCATGCCGCCGGCGAAACCTTTACCCTTGCTGATGCCCTGCAGGTCGACGTACTGGCCTTCGGCGAAGCGCTCTACGCTGGCGGTCTGGCCTGCGGCGGCGCCCGCGAGGTCGGTCACGCGGAATTCCTTCAGGTACTTAGTGGGTTTAATACCGAGCTTCTTGGCCAGGCCTTTTTCCGCGGCGTTGGCGCTGCTCTCTTTCTTGTCCCCGAAGCCGAGGCAGATGGCCTGGTAGCCGTCCTTTTCCTTGGTGCGGGTGTAGACCACGCGGCACGGGCCGGTCTGCACGACGGTGACGGCGTGGAGATTGCCCGCGGCGTCGAAGATCTGGGTCATGCCCAGCTTCTTGCCTACGAGAAATTTATGCGCTACGGGCAGCACCTGTACTTCGGGCTTTGCCTCGGGGGTTGTATTTTCTTTGTTTTCTTCTGTCATATCGATCCGCTCCTTGCGTTAGCCGCTGCGACGGGAAAGGCCCGGTTCTGACGCCGGGTTTCCGCGGTCGCAAAAAACAAACGAACAAACCGCGCCGGAACTTTTTAGCTCCGGTTTTTTTAAAACGATATTTTAAGTTTCTATGATTAAGCCCGCAGCTGGAGGGAATCAAGGCCGCTCCATCTATAGGGCCGCTGCCCGTATTCCGAAGAACGCGACAGCGTAATAAAAACTGCTTTTTCAAAGAAACCGCGGCGTTGCCGCAGTTAACTACAGATTTATTATAACAAAAGGTCCCGGCAGTGTCAAAGGTTTTATTATTTTTCAGGATCGGGACAAATCCGCCAAGCCTGCGCAGACTTGGCCCGGTTTAAAGTTTATTATATTCCGGCCGCGAAAGCCAGCACGTGGCCGTCCGGGTCGAGACTATAGGCGGCTTTATCCCCCCAGCCTCTTGGGGCCAGGGGGCTTAGCTCGCGGGCGCCGGCGGCCAGGGCCCTGGCGTGGTAAATAGCGGGGTCGGGGACGGTCAGGTATACTTCGGCCCTAGGGATGCCGCTGCCTTTTTCAGGGTCAGGCATATCCGGCAGGAGGCGTTTTATGCCTTTTTCAGGCATTAGCCCCAGTACGCTGCCGGGGGCAAGCTCGAATTCGGTCATCCCCGGGACATCCAGCCGCGGAGCCATGCCCAGGGCTATAGCGTAGAACTCTCTGCTCTTGGCCTGGTCCTTTACGTATAGGATGAGATTAATATTCATATAGATATCAATATATATATAAATCAGATTTTCAAAAGATCTATTCTCTGCCCGTCCCAGGCCGCGAAGCACTCGGCTTTTGACCCGGCCTGGGCAATGATAGCCCGGCAGGATTTCACATTTGCGTCCATCATCTCATCCGTATGGGAGGGATCATGGTGGAAGAGCGCCAGGAGCTTGACCCCGGCAGCCACAGCGAACCTCGCCACGTCTTCATAGCTGCTGTGCCCCCACCCCTTCCGGGTGGCGTACTCCTCCTCGGTATACTGTGAATCTCTTATAAGCAGGTCGCTCCCCCGGGCGAAGTCCACGATGGCGGCGTCGTAGCGGCGCGACATTTCGCTGTCTCCTCCCAGCCTGCCGAAGTCCTCGTGGTCGCTCAGATACGTAATGACCTTTCCCTGCGTCTCGATACGGAAACCTATGCAGACCCCGGGATGGTTCAGGTGCTGGAAGGATACCTTGGCGACGCCTATGTCTATGGGGCCTACCAGCTCTATGAAGTTAGGCTTGCAGGCCAGGCTTGAAAGAGGGATAGGGAAATAATCCAAAGCCATAGATTCCCCGAAAATGCTCCTCAAACTGCTGTTCGCCCCGTGCAAACTATATACGTTGAACTTGTTCAGCGGATTATACAGGGGCGTGAAGAAAGGGAAACCCTGGATATGGTCCCAGTGCGTATGCCCGACGAAGATATGCCCCTCTATAGGCCGGCCGGAGAACTCCTGAGAGAGCTTGACCCCGAGCTCGCGCAAGCCGGTCCCGCAGTCTATTATCAGGGGGACGCCGCCTATGCGGATCTCGGTGCAGGGCGTATTCCCGCCGTACCGCACTGTTTTAGCGCCGCTGGTGGCGCATGAGCCGCGCGTTCCCCAAAATTGAACATAGACCGGCTGAAGGGCCTGGGGCTTGGCCGGGGCGGCAAGGGAAGAGGACCGGTTGGTAACGGCGGGGTTGACGGCGGCGCGCGGCGGCGGCGGATCGGCGGATAAAAGCTTTTTAACTTTCTCCAGCAGGTCGTTTATAGGGAAAGGCTTTACGATATAATCGTCGGCCCCGGCGGCCAGGGCCTGGGCTTTGTCCGTGGCGAAAGGTTTGGAGGACGCGACCAGGACCTTCACGCCGCTTAATCCGTCGGGCCCCTTCAGCAGTTTGCACAGTTCATAACCGTGCATTCGCGGCATCATCAGGTCGGAGATCACCAGGTCGGGATGCCAGGACTTCGCTTTCTCCCAGCCGTCCTGCCCGTCGACGGCGTCCATGACCTCGTATTCAGGGGAAAGGATATCCACGCCCATATCCCTGATCACGGCATCGTCGTCCACGACAAGCACACGCTTCTTATTTTCGGGCATCGTCAAATTTTACAGAAATCACCGGGCCGCTACAAGCATTATTACGGCGGCGGGCGGGACCTACCCGCGGCCCGCGCGGCGCCCCGCGGGAGAGGGAGCCCGGCGCGAGAAGGAGATCCTGGCGGGCCGGAACCCGGACCTGAGGAACCATTTCTGCGACCTCAGGTTCGCGGCGTGAACGCTTGCGCCGATACATTCGCGGCTGTTTTCGCGCAGCCAGCCCCGCAGGAGCGCGTGGGCGGCCAGCCGTTCGGCTTTGGCCAGGCCGGGATCCACCCAGATCCAGGAGATCCAGTCCAAAGGCCTGGAGCCGGGCTTCCCGGCTATCTTCAGCAGCGTAAGCATGGAAACCACCCTGCCTTTTTTGCGCACGCTGACGCCTTTAGCCTTCGGCAGCTCGTTCTTGTAATATTCCTTCGCCTCGGCCTCGAAGCTCGGGGTAAGATATTTTCTGAAAGGCCCGGAAAAATATTTCAGGTCGGTAGCTCTCGCCCACTTTTTATGCTCCGCGGTATTCTTAAAAGGCTCCAGGGTGAGGCCGCAGGAAGGTCCCGGCGTCCCGCCGGCGGGGAGCATCTTCTTGTCGGCCATATAGGTCAGGCGGCAGACGTATTTCCTGCCAGAGACCATATCCCTGACCGGTTCGCCGCTTCCGGCTTCTTTAGCGGGGAAGACGAAGACGAGGGAGGCTTTATCGGCGGGCCACCCGACACCGTCGATGAACCCGTCGCCGAGCAGCGCCGCGGAAGGCAGGGAATAAAGCACCTGGTTCTTCAAAACCTTGATCAATTTTATTTTTTCAGCCATAGCCGGGTCCTCAGGCAGGCCCGCGGGAGACCCTGAGCCGGACATAGGCCGTTTTCAGGCGGCGCACTATCACGGGGAGGAGGAGCATCGCCGCCAGGATGATCCACATCGCGCGGTCGGGATCGCCCAGGGCTGAGCTCAGCTTCAGCGTGGCGGCCATCACTACTCCGAAATAGAGCATGTCGCCGGCGATCGCGATCGCCCACCCCGCGATAAAGCCGTGCCCGGCGGCGGCGGCCGCGGCGCGGCCCGTCATGGGGTCGACGCCGAAAGCTATCATAATAAGCGCGAACGGCCCCGCCCCGCCGTAGTGCGCCGTGGTCCGGCTCATCGCGAGCTTCATCGCCGCGCCCATAAGCCCGATGAATTTGATTTTCCGGCCCGCCAGCCTGAGCAGGCCGAGGACCGGCTCGAACAGGAAAGCCAGGATCACGTCGGAGACCAGGTAAAGGCCGGCCGTAACGGGCCAGGCCAGGTGCTGGCTGCGGGCCAGCAGCACCCCCGCCGGGATGCCGCCGCCCACGGGAATAAGGAAAAGCATAAGGACCGAGATCATAAGCGGGTTAAAGAGCGGCCCGGCCCCTTTCCTGGAACAAGCCCTTATGGAGGGCGAGGAGAGCCTTCTGCTTCAGTCCGGTGTCCACCAGCACGGACACGTTGTTCTCGCTGCCGCCGTAGGAGATCATCCGGATCGGGATATTCTTCAGTGCTTCGAAGATCTTCAGCGCGTAGCCCTCTTTCTCCGCGGTAAAGCTTCCCACAACGCAGATTATGCTTAGGCCGTCGTCGACCTCCACCCGGCAGAAACCTTTAAGCTCCCCTACTATAGCGTCCAGGTTGGCCCTGTTGTCTATGGTCAGGGAAACCGCCACCTCCGAAGTGGTGATCATGTCGATCGGGGTTTTATAGCGCTCGAAGATCTCGAAGACCGCCCGCAGGAAACCGTAGGCCAGCAGCATGCGCCCGGATTTTATCTTGATCGCGGTGATCCCGTCCTTCGCCGCGACGGCCTTGATATCGTCGCCGGAGGACCTTTCGGTGATAAGGGTGCCCCTGGCCTCGGGCTGCATCGTGTTCAGGAGCCGGACGGGGATATTCCGCACCTGGGCGGGGAGAATGCAGGTCGGGTGCAGTATCTTCGCGCCGAAATAGGCCAGCTCGGCCGCCTCGTCGAAAGAGAGCGCGGCTATCGGCCGGGTATTCTCCACCAGGCGGGGGTCGTTGTTATGCATCCCGTCGATATCGGTCCAGATCTGGATCTCCTCCGCCCTGATGGCGGCGCCGAGTATCGTGGCGGTGTAGTCGCTCCCCCCGCGCTTCAGATTGTCGGTCTCCCCCGAGGCGTTCCGGCAGATATACCCCTGGGTGATGAACAGCTTATTCCCCGGGTATTTCGCTAGTTCTTTCGCGGCATTTGCCTCGATATGCTCCATGTCCGGCTCTTCGTTCTCGTCTATGCGCATGAAGTCCAGGGCAGGAAGGAGCACCGAATCTATGTTCTTTTCCTCAAGATAGAAATGAAACAGGGCTGTCGAGAGCAGCTCGCCCCCGGCGAGCACTTTACGCTCTTCCTTCCCGGTGAACGGCCCCAGGATAAAGGCACGCAGCTCCATGAAATGAAAACTTACCAGTTCGCCGCCCCTGGCGAGCGCTTTTTCCGCGCTGTATAATTCGGCGACGACCCCCCGGTATTTCTTTTCCAGCGCGTCTATCAATTCGTTAGCCCGGCCTGTTTCCTTCGCGTGGAGCGCGGCGGAGATCTCCACCAGGGCGTTCGTGGTCCCGGCCATGGCCGAGAGCACGACTATTTTGGGAGCGCCGTCGTTTATAAGGCCCGCCAGCGCGCGCATTCTTTCCGCCGAGCCGACGGAAGTTCCGCCGAATTTCAATATCTTCATAGCTTTAATGCCAGGCCTCAGCCGCGCTGCTTCCAGCCGCCCTTATGACTTTTCTTCTCGTGTATTTCCTTTCTCAGGTCGTCCGCCCGCCATTTGTTTTTCACCGACGGGTCCAGTTTGGCCGCCTGTTCCGCCGCGGCGAGCGCCTTGTCATGCTCCCCCATTTCCTCGTAGATCTCGCTCAGTTTTTCAGGGCAGAAGGCGTTAAGCGGGTCCTGGCTGAACATCCGCTCCAAAGCCGCGGCCTCGGCGTAGCGCGGGTGCTTTTTCGCGGCTTTCGGCCGCCGGCGCAGAAGCTTCTTCCGGAGCCTTTTTATCGCCAGCGGGACGATAAAGACCGCGGCCAGCAGGGCCAGGTTGAAGGCCGCCGTCGCCTTGGGCCTCAGCGGGAAGGCCAGCCTGTTTATGAAATAAACCAGGGTGAAAGTGACGGACCCCGCGAAGAAAGCGTGCGGGAAATGCGCTTTCCTCCGGCGGGAAACCTTCGCTTTCCTTCCAAGGAGCCAGAGCGCCGCCCCGGAAAAAGCCAGGCCGGAAAGAGAGCAGAATAATATCACGCCAAACGTCAACTCCGGCATCGCTGGTCCTCTTTTCACGCGCGGACGGCCGCAAGCCCCGCTTTGTTATTTTTCCGGCAGGCCGTGCAGTTTTGAAAGCAGCCAGGCCATGTTCTCGCCCAGGACTTTCATGGTCGCCATTCCTTCCTTGTCGTTCTCCACTTCGCCTATGACCCGGCCCACGCCCACGTTCCAGTAATTGGAGCCGGGGATTATCATCTGGTTGATGGTGAAGAAATGGTTTATGGTGTCGAAAGCGTGGATGGCCCCGCCGCGCCTGACCGCCACCACCGCGGCGCCCGCTTTGCGCCTGAACAGCCCGCCGTTGGCCATGCTGACGTAGCCGGCCCGGTCTATCAGCGCTTTGGTCTCGCTGCTGACGTCCGCGAAGTAAGTGGGCGACCCTATAAGGATGCCGGCCGATTCCGACATCTTCTCGATATAACCGTTCAGCCCGTCGTCCGGCTGAACGCATTTTTTGTCCTTGTTCTTAAAACACCCATTGCAGGCCTGGCAGCCCCGCAGCGGCTTGCCGGCCAGCTGCACCAGCTCCGTTTCAAAGCCCCGGGCATTAAGTTCCGCCAGGGCCGCGTTCAGCAGGATGGCGGTATTCCCGTCCTTCCGCGCGCTCCCGTTAAAAGCAGTTATTTTAAGCATGTCGCCTCCAGCTTATAGAGTATATTAATTACAGGGAACTCCTTGGAATACGGCAGCTGCTGGAATGAAATGAAAGCCGGGGGAAACTCCCCCGGCTTTCCTTCACTTGCGCGGCTTTTTTCCGCTGCCGCTGCGCCGTTACATGGGCTCCATACTCACCCCATTTCACCGCACTACCACCGCTAATATAGTATAGCTCCCGGAACCCGGAATTTCAAGGGCAAAAAGTCCCGCCGCTCAAGGGGCTCCGGGCAGCCCCGCGGCCCCTGTTTCCTCTATACTTTGCGCCAGGGAGTACATGAACGCCTCATCCGCGCCGGTAAAAGAATAAAAAACACCCGTGCCGTCCACGAAAAGCTGCGTTATCTCGACCGGCAGCAAAATGTTCACCTGAAAAGCGGTCCTGCGCATTGCGACATCTTTCAGCGTAAAGCTTTCTTTGTTCTTTTTCAGGGAGTACCTGACTCCTTTTTTCAGGTCTTCCAGGGTCGCGCGCTTACCGTTAAACTCGGGAGGTCTGCTGACTTCAAGCCGGACTATCCCTGAAGCTTTGTATTGACTCTCGTCGTCAGTAGGCCTGGTCCCTTTAGGGAAGAAATAAACTATTTCCGACTTCCCCCGCATTTCCGCATATACTTCATACCCTGACGGAAACTCCATTAAATAACCGGAGTCCCCCACGAAAGCGCTCTTTCCCGTTGCGGCGGCCCGGCCGCCGGAATCGCCGGAAGGCGAAGCAGGGGCGCCCGGCCCCGGGCCTTTTTTCAGGTATAAAAAGCCGGCCGCGCCCACAGAGAGGAGAAGTACCAGGATACTTACGCCTTTAATTTTAGTCATTTAGATCCTTCAATAGCCCGGGCGGACAGCCCGCCTACCATGATAATCTAGCAACTTATAAGTGCCCGGTAAATCCCGGCCCCGGGACTTAGGGCCCAGATGCGCATGGGCCTAATTCCCCTTTGAAAGCCGGCGGAACGGGTATAAGATATACCCAAGAGATATTCTTATGAAGAAAATAATTTTAACCGCGATGTCGGTCATCCTTTCTTCCGGCCCGCTCCTGGCGCAAAACTTGGAGGGGCTGCGCAAATCCTCCGAGAACATAAGGATAGAGACCGGCAGCCTCAAGCAGAAGTCCTCCACGACCCAGTACGAGATACAGCCCACCCCCGTCCTGGCCCAGTTGATAATCAACTTCTTCAAGCTCCTGTTCAGCCCTAACGGCGATATAGAGGTAACCAACCCCTTGACCGAGGTTCCGCAGGTAGAAGGGACGCTGGATGACGACAAGTCCGAAGAGCAGTACGCCGAAGGCGAGACCTATAAGCCTATAGACCCCGCCGACCTGCAGGAAACCCCCGGCGCCCAGCAGCCCGGGCAGCCCCAGCAGCCTCCGCAATACCAGCAGCCCCCCGCCGGCGGGAACAGCGGCGGGACCATCCCCGAGGACCTCAAGCGGAAGGCCCTGGAATATTTCAGCGCGAACCAGGATAAAATAAAGAACAAGAACTATATCGGCATAGTCGATTTCACGGCGCATTCAAGCCGGGCGAGGTTCTTCATACTCAATATGCAGAGCGGCGAAGTGCACGCGATGCGCGTCGCGCACGGCAAAGGCTCCGACCCCGACGGCGACGGCTACGCAACCAAATTCAGCAATGTGCCCGAGTCGAAAGCATCTTCGCTGGGCTTCTACCTGACCGGCGCTCTTTACACCGGCAGCCACGGCAAGTCAATGAGGCTGCTCGGCCAGTCCTCCACTAATTCGAACGCTCTTTCAAGGGCCGTAGTCCTGCACGAATCCGCTTATGTCAGGGAAGCTAACATGACGCAGGGCCGGTCCTTCGGCTGCCTGGCCGTCTCCACCACCGAGATCCGCACCGCGCTGAACGCCCTTAACGGCGGCGCCCTGATCTACGCCGGCCTGAGCGGAAGCGAGTTCTGAATTTAATGTCATTGACCCTGGATCCTCCCCCCGCCCTACTCAATCCCCGCCTGGCCTGCGCCTGGCCGCGCTTGACCAGGGAGCCGCGCGTCCGCATCATGACTCCGGGTGAAATTAAAAGCTGGATAATTCACGAGGACGAGCAGGTGATAGTCATAAACAAGCCGGGCGACGTGGTCTGCCACCCGTCCAAGGCCGGCCCCTGGTCCAGCCTCGCCGGCGCGGTGCGGGAATATTCCGGCCTCGCGGCCTCGCACCTGGTCTTCCGCCTCGACCGCGAGACCAGCGGCGTAGTGGTATTCGCTAAAAATCCAATAGTGGCCGACCGGCTCCAAAAAGCTATGCGGCTCCGGCAGACCGGCAAAGTTTACCTCGCGGTCATGACGGGAGAATTTTCGGAACCGGTGACAGTAGACCAGCCCCTCGGCGACGATATAAAGAGCCCGGTCCTGGCTAAATCGGCCGTGAGGACCGACGGACAGGCAGCCGTTACGCGCTTTATTCCTCTTTCCCGCGCCGGCGGCTTCACGCTGGCCCGCGTCGTCACCGAAACCGGCCGCAAGCACCAGATCAGGGCCCACGCGCAATGGCTCGGCCGCCGCCTCGTCGGCGACAAGATCTACGGCCCGGACGAGCGCTTGTTCCTTGATTTCATCGACACCGGCTGGACCCCCGCCCTGGCCGAGAAACTGCTCCTGCCCCGGCAGGCCCTGCATTGCTCTGAAATAGATATGCGGAAAGCGGGCCTGGACCGCGTATTCACCGCTCCCCTGCCCGCCGACCTGCGCGAATTTTGCGCCACGCGCGGTATCGCCGTACCGGAAGGACTATGAGAAAAACTATATTGACCCTTGCTTTCGGCGCGGCCGCCGCGCTCGCTCTCGCCGCGCAGGCCTTCGCGGCGCCGGCGCAGGTGATCTTTATCCGCCACGCGGAAAAGCCTGAGAACGGCAGCGAGCTGAGCGAGAAGGGCTGGAAGCGCGCCGAGGCGCTGGTCTGGTTCTTCCAGACCTCGCCCGCCGTCACGCAGCACGGGACCCCGTACGCCATCTACGCCGCGGCCCCTAAGAACGAAGACAGCTCTATCCGCTCCATACAGACGGTAACCCCGCTCGCGAACGCTTTGAATAAGAAGATCAATACGGAATTCACGCGCGGCCAGACGCATAAAATAGCGGTGGATATCATGGAAAACCCCGCCTATACGGGGAAGATGGTTCTCGTCTGCTGGCAGCATACGAATATTACCGAGATCGTACGCGAACTGGCCGAATACAACGGGACCGCGACGGACGCGCAGGTTTCCCTGCCGGCGGCCTGGCCTGACCAGAGCTTCGACAGGGCCTGGATCCTGGACCTTTACCGCGGCAAGGTCGTCTCTTTCAAGAATATCCCGCAGCGCCTGCTGCCTGGCGACAGCGCTAAATGAACGGCGCAAAACGGCTACGCTAATTTAAATCTTACCCTCAGGACCCCGTCCTCAAAACTGCTGGAAACTATCCTGAAACCGCCTATCTCGCCGGTGGAAGCCACATGCTTCCCGATGCACGGGCAGGCGTCGTAATCACCTATCCGGATGACGCGCAATTTATCCCCCGTCCCCTCCGGCAGCCGGCCGAGGTCCAGCTTGCCAGCGGCTTCTTCCTTAGTGACAAGCTCTTCCCTGACGGCCAAGTCCGCCTTGATGACCTCGTTGACCCGCTTCTCTATCTCGGCGGTCTCTTCGGCCGTCAGGTTCCTGCCGAACCTGTAATCGCATTTTGATTTCTTTTTCTCGATATGCGAGCTGAAAGACCGCCCGCAGCCGAACATCCGCACCATGGTCTGGTTCAGTATATGCTCGGCGGTATGCATCCCGAGGTCCGCATATTCTTTCATCGCAGTTTCCCTTTTCTTAACGCATGTTATTTTAGCAAAACAAAGCCGCCGGGCTTTCCCGGCGGCTTAGCTGGCTGCGCGCCGGCTTGCAACGTTATTTTTTATCCCCTATCGCGCACTCGTATTTGCCGTCCGTTTTAGTGCAGGAGACATTGCCCGCGGACTGGGAAAGGCTGGGATCGTCCTCGCTAGGATAGATCCCGTTCTCGTAGAGGGCGTCTATTATCTTCCCGGCGGCGTCGGTATGCACTATCAGTTTCTCCGCGCCGTTCACTTTCACGAAGAAAGAACAGGCGTCGTACATTTCGGAGGCGCAGGTAAGGCTGCGGACCGCGATAGTGTCGGAGTCGCCGTCGATGACGTGGAGAGGCAGGTCCTCGAATTTCGCCATCAGGTTAAGGGCCTCCCACATCTTCTGCGCGGCGGGCCCGGCGCCCTTCGCCTTCCCGCCGGTGAAAAGGCGGCCCTGGATGTTGTAAAGTTCACGGCCGTTCTTCTCGGTCCAGGTCTCGGAATAGTCGAAGTGCAGCCCGCTTACCTTGATGGTGGTCTTTATGTCCACATTCGCGTCGTAGACCTCGTTAAGCGTTATGACGTTATTCTCATAGGAACCGGCCACCAGCCCGTCCTGGTCCAGGAGCTGGGCGCCCTTTTTGACGAAACGCGCCGGCTCTACGGCAAGACCGGCCACGGAGCAGTCGAAATAGCCGCTCTTGCGGAAAAGGTAATCCGCCCCGTCCTCGAACTCCATATCCATATAACAGTGAGCGCCGGAGCCCTGGTAGGTCCATTCGCCCTGGCCCAGCCATTTGCCGGAAAGGCCGGAGTACCGCGCTTTGCGGCTGCCGCCCACCACGGGGAGGTACTGGCCGCCGGGAAGTATATAGCCGCTGCCGTTATAGACGGCGGGCTGGAATTTCCCGGTGGAAGCGTAGATGAAACCGCCGCCTACCGGAACCACCGCCTGCACCTTGCCAGTGCGCGGGTCGAGCAGCATGAGAGTGTTCCTGTCGGAAGCCTCCGGCGCCGCGGGAACGGCGGCCGGTACGGCAGGCGCGCTCCTTAAAGACGGCAGGCCGCCCAATTGCTCCAGGGCCGCGGGCTGCGCGGCCAGCGCGCCCGGCAGCGCGGCTAAAACGACGAGAAATATTATTTTTTTCATTTAGTCCCTCTCTCCAGGTTAAAACAAAATTTACCAGTTTCCCCGCCTATTGTCAATTTGGCCCCGCGGCGTCAATCTTTCTTCGGGGGCGGCGGCAGAAGAAGATTTTTCATCTCTCCGACGGCGCTTTCCACGCGGCCCAGCCTTTCGAGCAGCTGCGACTGGGTGTTCCCTATGGAGACGAGCATAGCGCTCAGCTGGCCGAGCCTTTCCATCACCGTCCCCTGCTCCCGGGTGACGGCTTTTTCAGGGAAAGGCGCCGTTCTGAAGGGCGCCGCGGCCGCCGGCATTTCAACCGGCGGCTCAGCGGCGGCAGGCGCTTCTGCCCGGACGGGAGAGACGGCCGGCTGCGGCTTCGCGGGGGGCTCTTCGGCGACCGGGTCTTCTATCAAGGTCCCCCTCATGGTCATCATGATAGGAGACTGCACGGCCGGGTTCCGGAGCTGCTCCGGCTCGGGAGGGGCGCCGAACAGGGCCAGGACTTCGGGATAAGAGGACGCCGCTTTCCAATCGTTCGCCTGCGCCCCGCCCGGCGCGTCGGGGCAGAGCATGGAGGAAAGGCTGAAGCTCGGAAGCTCGGCCAGTTTTTCTTTTTCGAACGGGCCGCAGACTTTATTATTCATGTACGCCCAGTATTTCATATACCCTCCCGCTTGATTTACCCGCGCCGCCAGCTCAAATAATACTAAATTGACGCTGAAACCCGCCCGCGCAAAACAAAGCCGCCGGGAACTGTCCCGGCGGCTTTGCTTTACGATAGTCCCGCTTTTCAGGGGATGAATTTCTCCAGCACGGAGATCTTGGTCACGGCTTCGCCCCTGCCGCCTTCCTGCGGGACCACTGAGGCCATCTTGCAGCCGGCCGGTGAATTTACGAAGTCCACGTCGCCGCGCACCAGAATGCCCTCGATCAGGTTGGTGTTCGCGTTGAACACGGCGCTGCCCGAATTGCCGCCGAAGGTGTCCAGGTCGGTCATGAAGAAATACTTGGGCGAGGCTTTGCGCACTTTCGCATTGCCGGCTATCTTGACCGGCAGGCCCACCGGGTGGCCGATCACGAACAGCTTGTCTCCGTTTGCGGGCTTGGATAGCCTGTTCACGGCCAGCGGTTTGCGGCCGGCGACTTTCCTGTCGGGCTTTATCAGCGCGAGGTCCGGGCCGGGCCCGCCGTTCCAGATGCTTGCGAGGAAGCCGGGGGTAACGTCCAGGTCCCGCTTGATGATGCTCTTGCAGCTGTACACGTCTCCA
>CAZUQT010000065.1:0-13429 GCA_964622585.1 uncultured Elusimicrobiaceae bacterium
GTGAGCGACGGGCCCATACCCTTACCGCCCCGACTTCGCATCTCGCGGTCTTGCTGTTTTCTTATTTTACCTGGCGGACGCGGATCTGGAAGCCGTGGACGGAGGTGACGTCTACGGCGGCGCCTTCGGGGATGTCGCCGGAGACGCTTTCGGCGTCCCACAGCTCGCCCGCGACCAGCACTTTGCCCTTCGGCGTAAGGGGCGACTTGGCCAGGCCCTGCTTGCCGGTCAGGCTCTCGATGCCCGTCACGACCTTCCGAAGCTGCGCGCGCAGCGCTATCATGGCCACCACGGCCACGACGGCGATAAGCCCTATCACGATAGAAAGAAGCATATTCATGGAAATAGAAAGCCCCCCGATAGAAGGCTGGTTGAACAGCATCAGCCCGCCCAGCAGAATAGAAAGCGCCCCGGCCAGCGTAAGCAGGCCGTAGCTTATGACCTTGATCTCCGCGATGAAGAACACGAAGCCAAGCATGATCAGCGCCAGCCCCGCGAAATTCGCCGACAGAGTCTGGAAGGAATAGAAAGCCAGGACCAGCGAGACCGCCCCCACCACGCCGGGCAGGATCAGCCCCGGATTATAAAGCTCGATAAAAAGCCCCGCCGCGCCCAGACTCATCAGGATCATCGCTATGTTCGGGTCCGTTATCGTCGCAAGGAACTTCTGCCTGCGCGTCTGCCTCAGGTATTCCACCGCCGGCTTCGCGCATTTCAGCGTGCCGAAATCCCCCGCTTTGCGCCCGTCAGCTTTGAGCAGGAAATCGTTCAGGTCGGCCGCCACGAAATCGGCCACCCCGGTCTTGACCGCCTCTTCCGCGGAAATAGAGTCGCTCTTCGCCACCGCTTTCATCGCCCACTCCGCATTGCGCCCCGTTTTCTGGGCTATCGATTTAATATAGGCCGAGGCGTCGTTAAGGACCTTTTCCTCCATCGGCTCCTTTTTCTTGTCGTCCTTGCCGCCCAGCCCCTGCGGCAGCGCCCCCATCATCACCGGGTGCGCCGCGCCGATATTGGTTCCGGGCGCCATCCCCACCAGCGGGGAGGCCATTGAAATAAAAACCCCGGCCGAGGCCGCGCGCGCCCCCTGCGGCGAAACGTAGACGGCGACGGGTTTTTTCGAGGCCAGCATCTTCTGGATGATCACCCGCATCGAAGAATCAAGGCCGCCGGGCGTATCCAGCGCTATCACAAGCAGGTCCGCGCCGCCGGACCCGTTGACCTTGTCCACAGCCTGCGAAATGAATTCGGCGGCGGCCGGAGTTATCACGCCCGAATAAGGCGCCACCAGCACGGCCTTCACCTCGTAGCTAACCGCCGGCGCCTTTGCCGGCTTGGCGGCGAAAACGCCGCCGGAACAGAGCATTATAAGCGCGAACAGGGTATTTGTTTTCATAAAAATTCCGGGCTCCCCCCGATATTTGCCGTCTTCCGGTAATTATACATTTTGGATGCGGCCGATTTGTTAGAATTACCGCATGTCCTTCATGGTGATAACGGCCGGCGAAAAAGCCCCGGAATTCGCGGCCCTGGCGCAGGTCTTCGGCGCCGCTTTCAAACTGGACCCGGCCTCCGCGGCCTTCGCCGCCCGGCACAGCTGGGGCGTCCTTGGGGAGAACCTGGACGAAGCCGCCGCCGGGGAACTGTCCAAGTGCTGCGCCGGCTTCGGGATCGGGACCAAAACGCTCCCTTATCCGCGGCCGCCGCTGCCCGGGGCGGAAATAATAAAAAAAGCCGTTTTCGAGAACGGTTCGGTCTCTTTCACGGGCGGCGCCTGGCTGGCCTTAACGGCGGCGCCCGGCGATATAACGGTGATAGCCGCCGCCCCCATAAAGGAAGAAACCCTGCAGATAGTGAAAATCAAGGAAGGCCCTTCGGACAAGGAAAAGGCCGTCAGGTTCGGCATCATGGCCGTGACCGGGATCCCCATAGGCCTGGGGAAAAACAAAGAAGTAAAGAAAGAGATAAAAGGCTCCGAGCTGTCTTTTTACCTGGACATCCTGCTGGCCCCCGGCCCAAGACGGCTGCGCCTCACTTCGGAGAATTTCGATTTTTCCTGCCTGAAGGAAAAGAAAACTTACGCCAGCCAGCTTAATTTCCGCCTGTTCTGCGCCGAGCTGGCGGCCTTCGCCCCCGCGGCCTTTAAGAACGCCGGACTGCGGGCCATACTCGAAGGGAAGCCGCTCACTCTCCTCAACTACGATTCGCTGGCCGACCTGGAAAAAGAAACGCTGCGCCTAGCGCTCGCCTGGGCGAATTAAGCGCAAAAGAACCGGCCGCGTCCTGCGGCCGGTTCGCACTTGCTATGAATACGCCTAGGAGAGGATTTTATTGACCCGCTCGAGAAACTGCGCGACCTTGAACGGCTTCGCCACGTAATCCACTCCGCCGTGATCCAGCATCTCCCTGGCCTGGGGCGTGCCCGTCACCAGGAGGCTCCTGGCATCGGCCTTTGATCTGTTGAATATCTTTATAAGCTCCGTGCCGACCCCGTCCGGGAACATCAAATCCGTTATCAGCAGGTCGTAGTCGTTAGCGAGCAGCAGGCGGGAGGCCTCCGCGAAAGTTTCAGCCTTGGTAAGAGCGTAGCCTTCCCCGGAAAAGATGCGGGAATAAAGGCGCAGTATGGATTTATCGTCGTCGGCAACCAGGATGTTTACGGGCATGTTCCGCCTTTTTAAGAACTTGAAAAACGCCCCCTGAAACCCGTTCCTTACAGGTTCCTCACCCATGAATAGTGTATCCTAAGTTACAGTTGCCCGTAAGAGCCACAGGGCCTAACCGCCCCGGGGCATCGGGCCTACCCGCGCTTGGGCCCCCGCCCATAATGATAAAATAGAGCCGTGGAAAAACAGCCCCCCTTTTTTAGCCGGATCAAGCCGGGTGTCCTCCTCCTGGTTTTTTCCGCCGCGGCCTATATCCCGCTTCTTTTCCTGCCTTTTGTTTTCGACGACGTGATGTCGGTGCGGAACAATCCGCTGCTCAGGGACCTGTCGAACGCGGCCTATCTTTTTCACCCGGCCTATACCCATGTCTTCAGGAACGAAGGTTTCGAGCCGTTTACATTCCTGTACTTGATGCTTGCGGGCAAACTGGTCGCCTGGCAGGCCTGGGGCTTCCACGCGCTCTCGCTGCTGGCCCACGCCGCCTGCGCCTGGACGGTTTACAAACTGGCGCAGCTTTTGCTGGAAAAAGAAAAGCCGGCGCTCCTGGCCGGTTTGATTTTCGCCCTCCATCCGGCGCAAGCCGAGACCTTGGTCGCCGCGCTGTTTTCAGGCACCGTTTTTTCCGCGCTGTTCTTCCTGGCCGCTCTTTACCGCTTCATGGAGCGGGACGGCCGGGACGGCGCCGCGGGGAAGCTGCTGACAGGCCTGCTGTTCGGCGTTTCCCTCCTTTTCAAAGAGCGCGCTTTTTCAGGCCTGCTCCTTTTCTGCCTGCTTCCTTTCCTGCGAAGCGTACCGAAGCCGTTGGAGCTAAAGGAAGGCGGCAAGATCCCTTATGGGGAAAGCCCGCTGACGCTCGCGTCGCCGGGCGGCGGGTTCAAAGAGCTGCGCAGGAGGCTGCCCGAACTGCTCGCCCTGGCTTTTTTTTGGACGGCGGCCCTGTTCTCCCGCCTGAGCGCCGGCAGGGGCTCCGGCCTGGGCTTCAAGGACCTGGACCCCGCCTTTCTTTTAGCCAAGCTGGCGGCTTACGCCAAGATGCTTCTGCTGCCTTTTTGGCTCTCTCCGGTCTACCAGAAAACTTCCGCGCTCCCCGGTCCTTCCGGGCTGGCGGCGCTTCTGCTTGCCGGAGGAATTATTTTTCCCGCCTTCAAATACTCCGGGCGAGGCAGGCGCGGTTATAACCCGGCCGCGGCGGGCGCGGCGGCTTTCCTCCTGCTCCTCCTTCCTTACCTTAACCTGCTGCCCGTAAACGACCTCGCGGAATACCTGAACTCCGTCTTCGTCTCCAACCGGTATCTTTACCTCCCGCTGGCCGGGGCGGCCGTGGTCTTCGCGGCTTTCGCCGCCAAAGCCGAAGAGCTGCTGCGCGCGCGGAGCGGCGGGCCTGTCTTCCTGAAAGCGTCCGGCGCGGCGCTCCTCGCGCTCTGCCTCGCGCTTTCCGCGCAGCAGCAGCTTATCTGGCGCAGCGACGAGCGGGTCTGGCTCCGCGCCGTAAAGATCAACCCCGCCAGCCCCTGGGCCAATTATATGCTGGGCTCCTACTACCTGCAGCAGGGCCTGCCCGACGAGGCCCTGCCCCGCCTGAACCTTGCGCTTTCGCTGAACCCGCCGCGCGGGGTTCTCTCCAACGCCCTCGGAGCGCTGGCGGCCGCGCGGCTGCTGAAGGGCGAGACGAAAGAGGCGGAACAGGCGGCGCTTAAAGCCCTCGGGACCTGGGAATTCAATTACGACGCCTGGAATATCTACGGCGCGGCGCTGGCCGGGCTCGGGAAAAGGAAAGAAGCCGCGGCGGCTTTTGAAAAAGCAGCGGAAGCCGAGATCACCGGCGACACGCCGCTGGTGAATCTGGGCAGGCTTTATCTTGAACTTGGAGACCCCGCGAAAGCCGCGGCGGCTTTTGAGAGGGCCCTGAAGCGGGAAAACAGCGTCGATACCCTGGACCTGCTGTGCGGCGCCTACGCCGCCTCCGGCAGGCTGAAAGAAGCCTCGGGCGCCTGCCTGGCCTCCCTCGGGCTCAAGCCGGACAGGCCGCCGGCGCTGCTCCGGCTGGCCAGGATCTACCTGGCGCTCGGGATGGGCGAACCGGCGGAACTTTGCCTGGCCGAGGCCGTAAGGCTGGACCCGGCTGATACGGAAGCCCGGCTCTTACTGAAAAAGACCGGCGGCAAAAAATGATTTTCTAGCGGGCGCTTCCCCGGGCCGGCGCCTTAAGGCTGCTTGACCGCCGGAGACTTGTACGAATCGATGATCGAGCCTTTGACGGCCAAGCGGATTATTTCCGTAACGAAGCGCTGCGCCTCTTCGGCGGTGAGCTCTTTCCTGAAAGCGGGCATGGCGAGCCCGAAGAACTTTCCTTTCAAAATTGTCTTCACCAATTTCGCGTCCGCGGTGCTCTCCCGCCAGGCCGCGTCGGTGAAGTCCTGCCCTTTCAGCTTCCTGCCGCTCCCGTCCCGCGCGGTACCGTCGGCGCCGTGGCAGCGCGCGCAATTCTCCCGGTAGAAAAGCCGCAGGTCCTTCCCGGCCGGCTCCACGACGAGCGCGCGGCCCGCCGCCGCCGCGGCTAACAGAAAACCTAATGCGAGAACGTATTTCATGCCTCCCCCTTCCCGGCAGGCGCCGGGTCTTCAAAAACATTTTATAAAGGCGTGCTCCCGGTATCAACCGCCCGGCGGCGGTTTCCCCGCGAAGTAGCTGGCCCTGACCCAGCTCCAGTTAAGGATCACGTGCAGAACGGCCGCGACGGCGAAAGAAATACCGCCCGCTTTATGAACGGTCCCGAAGGCGTCTTTCGGGATGAAATCCCGGAAAATACCGGTCAGGACCTGGCTCAGGGCCAGGGCGGCGATAACGGGGTTAAGGACCTTCAGCGCGGCGGCACGATTCATAAGTTCAGGCGCTTCACATCGCGTCTATGATAGCGTTCAGCGCCGGACTGGGACGCATGGCCCCGGAAACTTTAGCGAAGTCGGGGTGGTAATAGCCGCCCATATCCACCGGCTTGCCCTGCGCCGCGATAAGTTCCTTGTTTATCTTCTCTTCGCTCTCCTCAAGCTGCTTCGCTATCTTCGCGAACCTCGCCTGGAGGCCGGCGTCCTTCGACTGAGCGGCCAGGGCCTGGGCCCAGTACAGCGCCAGGTAGTAGTGGCTGCCGCGATTGTCTATCTCCCCGACCCTGCGGGCCGGCGACTTGTTATTGTCCAGGAACTTGGCTATGGCCTGGTCGAGGGCTTCGGCCAGGACGAGCGCCTTGTCGTTCTTAAAGGCGGCGCCCAAATGCTCCAACGAGGCCCCGAGGGCTGAGAACTCGCCGAGCGAGTCCCAGCGCAGGTAGCCTTCCTTCTGGAACTGCTGCACGTGCTTGGGTGCGGAGCCGCCCGCGCCGGTCTCGAACAGGCCGCCGCCGGCCAGCAGCGGGACCACGGAGAGCATCTTTGCGCTGGTTCCGAGCTCCAGGATCGGGAACAGGTCGGTCAGGTAGTCGCGCAGCACATTGCCCGTGACCGAGATCGTATCAAGGCCTTTTCTTATCCGCTCGACGGAATACCTTAAAGCCTCCTGCGGGGGCAGGATCTTTATTTCCAGGCCTTTGGTATCGTTGTCCTTCAGGTATTTTTCCACCTTTTTTATGACCTGGGCGTCGTGCGCGCGGTTCTTGTCCAGCCAGAATACGGCGGGGGCGCCGGTGGCCCGGGCGCGCTTCACGGCGAGCTTGACCCAGTCCTGTATCGGGATGTCTTTAGCCCTGGACATGCGCCAGATGTCTCCCGCCTCGACTTTATGCTCCATCAGCGTCTTGCCGCCGGCGTCGACGACGCGGACTATCCCGTCGGCCTGGATCTCGAAGGTGGTCGGGTGGGAACCGTATTCCTCGGCTTTCTGGGCCATCAGGCCGACATTGGGGACCGAGCCCATCGTGGCGGGGTTGAAAGCGCCGTTCTTGCGGCAGTCTTCCATGATCTCGCTGTAGATGGTGGCGTAACAGCGGTCGGGGATCAGGGCCGCGGTATCCTGCAGTTTCCCCTCGGCGTTCCACATCTTGCCGCCGTCGCGCACCACCACCGGCATCGACGCGTCCACGATGATATCGCTGGACACGTGCAGGTTCGTTATCCCCTTGGCCGAATCCACCATGGCCAGCGCCGGGCGCGACGCGTAGACGGCCTTTATATCGGCCTCGATCGCCGCTTTCTGGTCCGCCGGCAGGCCCTGGATCTTCTTGTAGAGATCGCCTAGGCCCATATTGGGGTTCACGCCCAGTGACTTGAAGACGGCCGCGTGCTTCTCGAACACGTCCTTGAAGAAAACAGAGACGGCGTGCCCGAACATGACGGGATCGGAGACCTTCATCATCGTGGCTTTCAAATGCAGGGATAGAAGGAGGCCCGTTTTTTTGACCTCCCCCATCTGTTCGGCGTAGAACTTGCGAAGGGCTTTTTTGCTCATGAAAGTCCCGTCGAGGATCTCGCCCTTGGCCGCCTTGAGGCCGGTCTTCAGCGCGGCCGCCTTGCCGCCGGCGCCGGTGAACTGTATGCTGAACTCCCCGCCCTCTTCCAGGCAGAGGGATTTTTCATTGCCGTAGAAATCCCCGGCCGTCATGTGGGCCACGTGGGCCTTGGAGTCCTTGCTCCAGGGCGCGAGCTTATGCGGGTTCTTCTTGGAGAAATTCTTCACGGAGAGCGGCGCGCGGCGGTCGGAGTTCCCCTCGCGCAGCACGGGATTTACGGCGCTGCCGAGCACCTTGGCGTAGCGCTCCTTTATTTCTTTTTCGGCGGGAGTCTTCGGGTCCTCCGGGTAATCCGGGAGCCTGAAGCCCTGGGACTGCAGCTCCTTTATCGCCTCTTTAAGCTGCGGCACCGAAGCGCTTATATTGGGCAGCTTTATGATATTCGCCGCCGGGTTCAGCGCGAGCTCGCCCAGGCGGGCGAGGTTGTCCGGGATCCGCTGGGCTTCCGTCAGGTTCTCGGGGAAGTTGGCCAGGATCCTGCCGGCCAGGGAGATGTCGCTGGTCTCAACCTCGGCGCCGGTGCCCTTCAGGAAAGCGTTGACTATAGGGAGCAGTGAATAGGTCGCTAAAGCGGGGGCTTCGTCTATCTTTGTCCAGACTATCTTCTGTGTAGGCATGGTTTCTCCTTGGTGTTTTAGGGATCGCTACTGCAAAATCAGCGGCTTGCGGGGACGGCTAAGCGGCCTTTTCTTTCTGGGAGGCGGCTAAAAGCTCCTTGTCCCTGGCCGAAACCTGCTTCGCGTGAAACTGCGTTTTCAGACCGCAGACTTTCTCGCAGCAGTCGTATCTTTTGGCTTTAAAGAACGCCTCTGCGAGCCCGGTATAGGTTCCGGGCTCGAGCTTTATCATAAGCATGTTCTCGGGCCTGCGGGCCTCCTCGTACAGAGCGACGAACTCGTCATAGTCGCCGGGCTTCGTGAAGAGGTCGAGCAGCTTGCCGGAGCGCAGCATGCTTTGCGCCATCTTGAAATTTCCCTCTTTCACGAATTTATCGGCGTAAGACAGGAAGAACGTATAAGGAAGATCTTCTTTGGGCAGCTCTTCAATGGTCTGCAAACCTTTAAAAAGATCCAGGAGCTCCGCCTGCGGCAGATTTTCTTTTTTTCCGCCGATAGCCTTGTACTTCGAGTACAGCCTGAAGGCGTTTTCGTAGCCGCCCATCATAGTTTCTCTTTTTATCTCTCCCGGCAAAGTTTCTCTCAGCCTCGCTTTGTTCTTCGTTCCCGAGATCACTTTCCAGGCCGTGAAGATCACGAAAAAGACCAGGAGGCCCGCCGTCCCCAGGCTCCCTAATTTTCTCAGTTCCTGCTCCTTCTGGCTCCAAGCCTTGACCGCCTCGGCGAGCTTTTCCTCTCCGTCGGCGCTTTTTTTGAAGGAAAGGGCCAGCCTGAATTCTTCGGGCGCTTTTTTCAGCTTTAAAGGATTCGGCGAGGCCAGCAGCGCGAGCCCGGCCTCATAATGGAGCGAATAGTTCTTGTTATTCTCCGCTTCAGCCGCGGCCGCTCTTTGTATTTCCTTGTTCCGCGCCTCGGCTTCCCAGGGCGTCAGCCAGATCTTTATGGTCTTGTCGAAACTGCCGGAAGCGAGGTATTTACCGTCGGCGGAGAAGGAAAGGGACTTTACCGAGCCGTTATGCCCCTGGAAGGTCCTCGCGGACACGCCTTTGGCGATGTTCCACGCGTTTATCGTGCGGTCGCCGCCGCCGGAAAAAACATAAGCGCCGTCGGGCGAGTACGCCACGGCGAGGACGGGCTGCTGGCCGGCGGAGAAAGTCTTCACGCATACGCCGTCGCTTACCCGCCAGACCTTGACGGAGCCGTCGTCGCTCCCGGAGGCCAGGTACTCCCCGTTCTTCGAGAAAGCCGTGGAATTGACAGCGGAGCCGTGCCCCTCGAGGGTCATTTTATGGGCGCCGGTTTCGGCGTCCCAGATCTTTATGGTGCGGCCCGCGCCCGCCGAAGCTAGGAGCTTTCCGTCTTCAGTTATAGAAACCGAATATATATAGCCGGAGTGGCCCTTTATGGTCCTGTTGGGGGTTTTAGAATCTCCGCCCCAGATCCTGATCGCCCCGTCGGTGCCTCCCGATACTAAGCGCCGGCCGTCGGGGAAGAAAGCCGCCGACCAGACCGAATCTTTGTGCCCCTTCAGGGTTCCAAGGCAGGCCCCGCTTTCCATGCTCCAGAGCTTCACGGTCCCGTCTTCGCTGGCGGAGACGAGGCTTTTCCCGTCCGGGGAGAACGCTACCGAGTTCACGAAATTCTTATGGCCCCTGAACTCCCTGGCCAGGGAGCCGTCCTCGAAGCTCCAGACCTTAAGGGTATTGTCCACCCCGCCGGAAGCGATATACTTCCCGTCGGGCGAAAAGGCGACGGAATATACGATCCGCGAATTGCCCGCTATGCTTTTTGTAAGCAGGCTTTCCTGGGCGCGGAGCGGGCCCGGGCCGCAGATATACGCGCCGAGGAAAAAAACAGAAAGGTAGATCGTCTTCATTTTTGTGTCCCTTAAGCCCTGAAGCTTAATTATAATACTATCCTTAAGGGAATGCCGTCAAAGGGGCCGGTACCGCCATGGCCGCCCGTCAGGCTTCCCAGGGCGGAAAAACCTCCGCGCGGCCGCCGGCGAGCAGGCAGATATGCGTGCGCGGGGGGCGGTTCTTCCGCTCGTAAAGGCCGCGGGCCAGCCCGGCAAGCTTTTCGTCCGGGGCGAAACCCGGGAAAGACAAAGGCCCGGCGGCAAGCACCAGGCAGGCGCGGCCCGGCCCGCGCTTCTTGCTGGAGGCTTTGGCCTGCCTGATCTTCTTATCGTACTTAAGTTCCAGGAAATCCACAGAGAGGGCGCCGGCCGCCGTCCGCGCGGAACAGACCTCGAAAGCGTAATACAGCCCGCCGCGCTCCGCTGAAATATCCGCCGTTTTGCCTATGCCGCGGCCTATGAAGTCCAGCGCGGAAAAGCCCTCGGAACGAAGGAAGACCACGGCCAGCAGTTCGGCAAGAGCCGCCTCGAGCCTGTCCGCGGCCAAATTAGTCGCGTCAAAGCCGCTCCGGGCCAGCGCCTCCGCCCCGGAGCAGCCGAGCGCCAGCCCGGCCTCGCGCAGGAGGCCGGCTGTCCCGGCCAGGAACGCTCCGGGCTCCTTTTTGAGCGCCTCCCTAAGGGAGCAGGGCAGCTTTCTCACGAGCACGCCGCCCAAATAGGCCTTCAGCGCGGCCGGCAAAGCCGAGCCGCCTATCAGTTTTAAAAGCCCCTCTTTCTTCATCAGAAAAGGCTCAGCAGAAGTTTAATGTTAAGGAAGCTGACCGCCAGGGCTATAGCGCCCAGCAGCAGCATATCCCAGCTGCCGTTGGCGTAGCGGCCCATCACTTTTTTAGAGGAAGTCAGGTAGAACTGCAGGAAGATAGTGAACGGGAGCTGCACGCTGAGCACCATCTGCGAGATGATCAGGCCCCTGAACGGGTCGGAAATAAAAAATATCAGGAGGAGGGCGGCAAGTATCGAAATGCAGACGCCGAGCCTGCTGTGGGTGTCCTTCAGGTTGAGCGGCTCCGAATAGATCCCGGCGAAGATGGACCCGCCGGCCATGCCGGAGGTGACGCTGGAGGCGATGCCGGAAAAAAGCAGGGCCACGGCGAACACCAGGCCGGAGGATCTGCCTAAAAGCGGGACCAGCATCTCCCTGGCCTGGCCCAGTTCGGAGACCTGAGCCCCGACGGAAAAAAAGGTGGCTGCCGCCATGATTATCATCGCGCTGTTGATGGCCCAGCCTATCAGCATCGACAGCAGCGTGTCCAGAAACTCGTACTTCAGCTGCTTCCTTATGATCTTATCGTCCTCGAGGTTCCACTGGCGGCTCTGTATTATCTCCGAATGCAGGAAGAGGTTGTGCGGCATGACCACGGCGCCCAGCACGCTCATGACTATCAGCATGGAGCCGTCCGGCAGGGCGGGCGTCACCCAGCCCGAGGCGGCCAGGCCCCAGTCAACGCCGGCGAGCTTCAGCTCGTAAATAAAGGAGAGGCCGATAAGCGAGACGAAGCCGATGATCCATTTTTCCAGCCTGCGGTAAGTGTTGGAAAAAAGCAGGTAAAGGACCAGCGCGGCCATCATCACGGCGCCGACCCGGACAGGTATTTTAAAAAGCATCTGCAGCGCCAGCGCGCCGCCCAGGAGCTCCGCCAGGGAGGTCGACACGGAAGCGGCCATGGCCGACCAGAGCAGGGGTTTGGACACCGCGGGCGGCAAATGCTTCTGGGCCGCCTCGCTCAGACAGAGCCCTGTAGCTATGCCCAGGTGGGCCACGTTATGCTGGAGGATGATCAGCATTACCGTGGACAGCGTGACCATCCAGAGGAGAGTATAGCCGTAAGTGGAGCCGGCGGCCAGGTTTGCGGCCCAGTTCCCGGGATCGATGAACCCGACGGTGACTATCAGGCCGGGCCCGATATATTTCAGGATCTCGAGCCCGCCGAAAACGCGCTTATGCCGGCTGTTCTTGAGGTCCGCCAGGAACTTTAACATCAGGCTTTAATTTTACTATTTTCAGGCTTGCGCCGCGGCGCGATAAGGCGAAGATCGTAAAAGCACTAAATCGAAGAGCTGCCTCCGCCGGTGAGCGCGCCTGACGGTCGGCTAAACAGACAGGGGCGGGTTCCGGCGGAATACCTGGAACTAGTCAGAATTTGAACTGCCGTCCAGCGGCAGGTAGATATCGAACCGCGTTCCCTTCCCGGGAGCGCTGCTCACTATCACTTCCCCGCCATACTGGTACACAATGCCGCGTATTATTGAGAGCCCGAGGCCGCTGCCCTTCTCCTCGGATTTAGTGGTAAAAAAAGGCTCGAAGATATTTTCCAGTATTTCAGCGCTCATTCCTTCCCCAGTGTCTTCAGCCGTTATATGCGCGGCTGAGAAGGACCGTTCCGAAGCGGCGCAGCAATTTTCCGGCCCGGAGGTCGCCACTATGAATTTACCGCCGGAAGGCATGGCGTCCCGGGCGTTAACGGAAAGGTTCATGACCAGCTGTTCCAACTGGCTGCGGCTGCCCCTGACCCGCAGGGGGGAGGCTGCGAGCCGGAATTCCACGTCTACTCCCGCCCCCATCAGCCGGCGTACCAGCTGGCCGATCCGCTCTATTTCCAGATTTATATCGAAGACTTCCTCGGTTTCCTTTGCATGCCTGGAAAAAAGTTTTAACTGCCTCGTAAGCGCCGCTCCGCGCGCAGTTGTCTCTATTATTTCACGTACGTCGCCGGCATGCGGGGAGCCTGCCGGCAGTTCGCGGGCGATCACCTCGCAGTAGCCTTGTATGGCCGCCAGAATATTATTAAAGTCGTGGGCTATACCCGCCGCGAAACGGTTAATGGCCTCCACTTTCTGCATCTGGAACAGGGAGCGTTCAGTTTTCTTCCCTTCGATAATGCGGGCGATAATAGCGCAAACAGACCGGAGGAATTGCTCCTCGGCGGCTTCTCTCCGGTGGCCCGGCTCGAGGTAAAGGGTAAGCGCGCCTATCACTTTCTTCCCGGATTTTATCGGCAGGCAGTAATGCCCGTGCGGGAGCATACCCGGGAGGCGGATGTGGTGCCTCTCATCTACACTATCGGCGTAAACAGTTTCTCCCGTTGCCAGGACGGCCCCGCAAAGGCATTTTCCCGGCGGGACCACTCCGCAAACCTGCTTATGCCCGTCCGAGTACCCTATGCTGGCCGTGAGCCGCAGCTTCCCGTCCTCCTCAAGGAAAATAGCGCCTTTGCGGCGGATAGAAATTGGAGAGTTTTCAATTATTTCACTCAGTATTTTTTTCAGCAGGACTTCCAGGGAAAGGGTGTGCAGCGAGGCGCTCCACAGGTCGTTCACTATGGAATTGAGCTTGTTGTCCAGAACTTCCCTTTTATTCAACTTTTCCCTCTCTACACGCATAAGCAGGTACAGCGGACCCAGAGCAAAAAGAAGCATCAGCACAGGGTCCAGGAACGCCTCGAACATTGTTCCCGATATACTTAAACTCCGGAGCAGGAACATGACTACGAACTCCGAAACGGCGAGGATCGCCGCGGCTTTTAGCAGCAGTTTAGTCATTAATTATTGAAACCCCCTATATCTTCCCGGATAACCCCGCCGCGATCACAGCAGAAGCCGCGCATTACCCCCGTGCTTTACCCTTGCTTTCGGCGCGGCTCAGGCTTCCTGCAGCTTGGCTACGTACGAAGCGTGGAACTTCTTCATCTTCTCCACCAGCGCCAGGATGTCTTCTTTGGGCGGCAGG
>CAZUQT010000066.1:0-13352 GCA_964622585.1 uncultured Elusimicrobiaceae bacterium
GAGGTAAATGAAACCCTCGTTGCCGTTGGAGCGCGCCTTGATCCGGATCGAGGGCTTGCCGTCGATCCGAACCTCGTTGTCCACCAGGTTGTGCCGTTTCGGACACAAGGCCTTCTTGATCTGCGTGATGCCGACCGGAGAGAGGCTCATCGACGAAGTGGAGACGTGGATGGTCCCGCCCTTGGCCCCGATCGCGTCCGCCGCGTTGACGAACAGGTTGATGAAGACCTGCTGCATCTGGTTGGCGTCGACGACGGCCCTCGGCAGTGCCGGGTCCAGTGCCTGGACCAGCTTGACGTTGTTGAGGGCGAGTTGGTTCTCCGCCACGACAGCCGCCCGTGCGATGACTTCGTTGATGTCGGCTTCGCTCTTCTTCGGGACCGATTGCCGCGCGAAATCGAGCAGGCTCTTGACGATCTCGCGGCTGCGGATGGTCTCCCGCACGATCACTTTCAGGTCCTCTTGCAGTTCTGGCTGGTCCTTGGTGCGTTTGAGCAGGAAACTGCTGTAGGTCAGTACGCCCGTCAGCGGATTGTTGATCTCGTGCGCGACGCCGGCCGCGAGTCGCCCGAGCGAGGCCATCTTGTCCGATTGGAACAGCTGTAACCGCGCTTCGGAGAGCCTCTGCGTCATGGTGTTGAACGTCTTCGCCAACAGCCCCAGTTCGTCGTCCCTGTTCTCCGGGATTCTGTAGTTGAAGTCTCCGTCCCCGATCCGCTGGGTGGCACGCAGCAGTTCTTCCACCGGCACATCGACCCAGCGTTTGACGAAGACACCGACGATGAGGCTCAGGGCGAAGATCGCGCTGACCGCGAAGATGACGATCTCGATGCGGGCGGCCCGGATGTCCTTGTCGACCTCGGCCAGCGGCATGGTGACGTCGAGGACCCCCAGGACGACCTGCGACTGCGGGTGGGCGTGGCACGCGGCCGTCCAGCACGACGGTGCGTTGTAGATCGGATTGATGATGCCCAGCGTGCGGGGTGCGTCGGGCTTCAGGCGGAACACCCGCGTGCGCTCCTGCATCTCCAGACGCTCCAACGGGCGCCCGGCGGAGTGGCACATGTAACAACTCTCTCCGGCCTTATCGACCATCCGCCCGATCTCCTCGGCGTCGGAGGAGTAGATGATGCTGCCCGCCTTGTTCATCACGCGGATCCGCTCGATGCTCCGCTGGGTGCCCATCCGCGTGATGCTCTCGTGGATGCGTTCGCGCTGGTTGAGGAGCATGTCGTACTCGGTGCTCGAGCGCACCGTTTCGCTGAGCTGATTGGCGTGGCGCTCCACTTCGGCAAGGAGGCTCTTGCTGTACGAACGGCTGTTGATGTAGGCGAACACGCTGATCGTCACCAGCGCGGTCACTCCCACCGCCACCGTCAGCTTGAAGCCTATTTTCTTGCCGAGCACCGTGGGTCTCCTAGGGTTTCCCCGTTGCACCGACGAGCTGCCCCGGCGTGTCCTTGGGGTACGACTTGTCGTCGTGGCAGTCCGCGCATGCCGGAGGCGTCGCGAAGACGCCATCCGTGTGGCAGCTCTCGCACTCCAGCGGCGCGTGCATCGCATCGAAGGCGATGCCGACCTTCGTGTGATCGAATTTCGCTCGCCAACCCGGGTGGCAGGACTCGCAACCTGTGTCGATCTTCGTGAACGTGCCGGGAGTCGTGTGGCAACGTTGGCACTCCAGGCTCTTGTGGAAACGATTCTGGAACCAGCCCGTTCTCTTGCCGTGATCGAACGCGTCCATCGGCGCGGTGGAATGGCACGAAGAGCACTCGTCGTTGGCGTGGCACGAGGAACACGCCTGGTGGTCTTCGAGAGGCAACGACACCCGCTCTTTCTCCTTCTTCGGGTCATGGCAGCCCGCGCAGGACTGTTTCTGGTGGCAATCGGCGCATTTCAGTCCGAACCGCGTGACGTGTTCTTGGTGGAAGAAGGTGACGATCTCGCCGTCCGGGTGGATCGTCTCGTACACCACGCGCTGGGGACTCTGCGCCTTGGGCAGGGGCGTGTCGCCGTGGCAGGTGGCACAGTCGGTGGAATGGCTCCACTGTCGATGGCAGTCGACACACAGCCGGTGCAGCGCTCCGCTCAGGTCCGGCTTGCCCACGTCGGTGCGGGCACGCTCGCGCGAGTGGCATTCCTCGCACTTCTGGATGCGACCACCCTGATCGTAATGGTGACATTGGTAGCAGCCGCCGCCCATCTCGGACATCTCGGCGTGCGTCTTGTGGGAGAACTCGACGGGATCGTAGTGGCCGCCGGGCTGGCCCAGCGTGAGGATCGGCGGGGCCTCATCGGTGGAGTGCACTCCCTTGGTCCTGGTTCGCGGGCACTGCACCAGAGACGGGTGCTCCTTGGTCGGGGCATCGTTCGTGTGGCACTTCTTGCAGTGCACGACGGAGGCCGGCGCCTTGGGAGGCACCTCGGCCTGACCCCACGCACCGGTCGCGACGGCCAAGCACATCAACCAAGCACAGAGGACTCTCATGGCCTCATCCTCGAACCGTGTATCTGGCCCTGGGCGACAGGGTCCGGTCGGGCAGGCTGATCACCGGGAAGATCATCACCGCCGCCCGGTAGACCAGGACGAGGATGCAGATGAAGCCCACCGTCACGGAGACCTCGCCCAGCGACGGGAAATAGGATCCGAACGAATAGGGGGGGGTGTACGCGACGACGAAGTTGTTGATGCGGTTCAGCAGCACTCCCAGAACCGTCAACGAGGCCGCGGTGAACAGCAACGGTGGTGATTTCAGCACCCCGCGGGACAGGAACATGCGCAGCGGCACGACCACGCCGAGCAGGATTTCCAACATGAACATGACGCTCTGCGTGTCGAGAACGGTCAGGTAGACGAATGTCTCGCGGATGAACATGTCGCCGATCTTGAAAGCGAGGTAGATCCCCAGCAGGGGAGCGGTCATAGTGCCCAGCTTCGAAAGGATGTGCATTTCCAGCTTCAGCCCGAAGGAGCGGGCGGCCAGGACCGATTCGAAGATCACCATCGGGAAGCCTACCGAGACCGCCGACAGAAGGAAGAGGAGAGGCAGGACCGGGGTCTGCCACAGGGGGTGCATCTTAGGCCCGGCGATGACCATCAGCGTACCGAGCGAGGACTGGTGCAGCGTCGAGAGGACGACGCCGGCAATTATGAAGATGAACATGGTCCTGGAGAGCCCGCGTTCCAGCGCCCGCAGTACGCGGTCAACGAGGCCGTTCAGGCCGGAGAGGGGCCCGGGCAGGTTCACACGGCCTATGAACCGCTCCGTAACGACCGGGAGGAACTCTATATAGAGGACATTGACGTAGATCGTCACGCAGATGCCGACTTCGAAAAGCGCGGAGCTCCCGTTCCAGAAAACGAGGGGATGCCAGATATAATACCAGCGGCCGATATCGATCATCACGCCGAGGGCGACGAAAGTGTAGCCCAGCATCGCCGTCAGCAGGGCGGGGCGCACCACGGCGTGGTATTCCTCGCGGTT
The DNA here is from genome assembly GCA_964622585.1 of uncultured Elusimicrobiaceae bacterium. Lineage (GTDB taxonomy): Bacteria > Elusimicrobiota > Elusimicrobia > Elusimicrobiales > UBA9959 > UBA9959. Next base: position 3,486 of record CAZUQT010000066.1, read on the forward strand.
CATGACATGGCCGAGCGCGGCGGTCACGAAACCGCCGGCGGCCAGCGCCACGCCGCTTGCGACGTCGATGCCGATCCAGACGCCCCAGGGATACTGGTCGTTCAGGTTGGTGACGGCGCCGATGCCGGAGAAAAGCCGTATAGCCAGGAAGACGAGCCCGTTAAGGGCGAGCAGGAGCAGGACCATGACGCCGGGGGTCAGGAACGGCCTGTCGATCGGAGTGGGCCTCATGTAATGGTCCGCGCTCATGGCGGGCCTCCTTCGTCAGACTTGTTCTTGGAGACCCACATCAGCAGGCCCAGCAGGCCGTAGAGCGCCACCGGCGGGACGAAGTAGGCGAAGAATGCCGTGCTGGATGCTTTCGGAAACTCCCGGCGCCGGATTTTTTCCCAGCTTCGGGAACTGCAGGTCCGCGAAATCCCGGCCGGCCAGGTAAAGCCACGAGGTCCCGCCGACCTCGTATTCCCCGTACACATAATTCACGTAGCGCTGCGGGTAGCGCTTTACCCGGTTGCGGGCGATGCGCACCAGCTCCTCGCGGGGGCCGTAGGTCAGCGCCTCGGCAGGGCAGGATTCGACGCAGGCCGGCAGCTTGCCGTCCTTGCGGCGCCCGGAACAAAAGTCGCACTTCCTGATCTCGGGCTGGAGGGCCTGGTAGTATTCAAAAGCGGGGATCTGGAAAGGGCAGGCCACTATACAGTAGCGGCAGCCTATGCATTTGCCGGTATCCCAGGTGACGGAGCCGCTTTCCTCCTTTGAGAGAGCGCCTACGATGCAGGCGGAGACGCAGGCGGGATGGTCGCAGTGCATGCACTGGACTTTTACCGTATAAGGGGATTTCGGGTCTTTAGGGTTCGGATAGCGGTTAACTACCGTAAGCGCTTTATCGTCCGGCCGGCGCATTTTCTCGAAGACCGAGGCGTCCTCGTAGGTTTCAAGGGGCGGGGTCGGGAGGCCGTGCGCCGTCTTGCAGCCCCACTCGCAGTTCCGGCAGCCTATGCAGACCGTGGTGTCTACAAGGACCCCCATCCTGTCAGGAGAGAGTATGTTCTCAGGTTTCGCCTGCGCCAGGGCCGGCAGGGAGGCAAGGCCGGCGGCGATGCCTGCGGTATTCTTGATGAAGGCCCTGCGGGTAAGGCCCTTCTCTTTGTCACCGGAAGAGGGATTCATAAGCGTTCACACACAGGCGCAATCATATTGTTATTACGCGCTTATCCTTAACATTAACAAGATTACTAAAATCCGGTGAGGACTGACAGGCAGGCTGTTAACATGCTGGTTGATTTCTAATAAGCGCCGGAATGACGCATGTCAGGATCCGGCGCGGCGCTTAAAAAATGAACGGTCAGGGGGTGCCGCCGCCCGAAGCCGTAAGATGTCCCAGCTCGGCCTGGAGATTCGCAGGCAGCAGCCTGTAAAGCCAGCCTTCCAGGTACGGGTCCTTCACTGCGAGGGCCGGGTCCGCGGCCGCGCGGGTATTTACCTCCGCGATCCTGCCGCTTATCGGGCACAGTACCGGGTGCCTGTCTCCCGACGCGGAGACCGCGGCGGCGCAAGGGGCGCCCTGGAGCGTCTCCTCTCCGGGTTTCATGAGCTCCAGCGTTTTAAGAGGCTCTATGGCCTCCAGGAAAAGCCCCCCCGCCCCTACGACCACCGAACCTTCGCTCTCGACCTTCGCCCAGCTAAGGGAGCCCAGGCGGTAGTAGAGCGGCGGGCAGGGCGCGCAGCCCGGCGGGAGCGCCCCTGGCGGGGCTGTCTCGGTTTCCCGCTTAAGGCGGTCGCAGCTGATGGCCCGCCGCACAGCGGCCAGGAGTTCCTCGGCGGTAAAAGGCTTCGGGATAAAATCAATAGCCCCGTGCGAGAGGGAGATCACGGCGTTCTCGAGCGTGGCGTAGCCCGTGGCGATAATTACCGGCGTGCGCACGCCCATCCGCGCGGCCTCCGCCAGGAACTCCCCTCCCCCAACTCCCGGCATCATGAGATCGCAGATTATCAGGCGGTAGGAGGCGCTCTTAAGCCGGGACAGGCCCGCGGCCCCGCCTTCCTCTATGTCCACGGACAGGCCTTCCGCGGCGCAGACCTTCTGGACGGCCCGGGTGATAACGGGCTCGTCGTCAATTACCAGGATATCCCTTTGTGCTTTCATGCGCTCACCGGGAGCCGTATTATGAAGGTGGTTCCGGCGCCCACTCTGCTCTCGACGCTTATCGTCCCGCCATGGTTATCGATTATGCCCCAGATGACCGCCAGTCCCAGGCCGGTTCCTTTCTGGCCCTTGGTCGAATAGAAAGGCTCGAAGATCTTCTGCAAATTCTCCTGCTCGATGCCGCAGCCCGTGTCGCTGACCCTCAGCTCCACGAATTCCAGGTGCCCGGCATCGTCCGCCCCCTGCCAGCGCTGCCACCCGCAGCCTTTTACGGCGCAGCCTTCCAGAAGGCCCCAGGGCGGCGCCTCGAAAGCGTAGGTGGGCCCGCCGCAAGCCGGGCAGGGCACGCCCTTATTGTTCAGGGAAGTCCCGCACTCGGGACAGGCGAACTTATCCGGACCGGCGGCCCCGGACGGCAAATTGCAGAGCTGCCCGCCGGCGCCATACAGGGCGCTCAGGTGGAGGAAGCCCTCGGCGCCGCCCCCGGCGACTTTAAGCCGCACCGACGGCTTGCCCGCTATGGGCGTTCCCGCGTCGATAAGGCTGTGGCGTTTGGGGCAGAGCGCCTTCCTTACCTGGGCTACCGCCGAAGGCGGCAGCTTAAGGACGGAGGACGAGACGGTGATAACTCCGCCGCCCGGCCCGATAGCGTCCGCGGCGTTCACGAACAGGTTCATGAAAACCTGCTCGAGCTGGCTGGCGTCGGCTTTGACCTTCGGCAGGGAAGGGTCCAGCTCCCGGACCACTTTCACTTTATTAAGCGCGAGCTGGCTGTTTATCACGGCCTCGGTGTGGCCGATTATGCTGTTGATATCCGCCTCGGCTTTTCTCGGCGCCGACTGCCGCGCGAAGTCCAGCAGGCTCTTTACTATCTCGCGGCTGCGTATCGCCTCGCGGACTATTATCTTCAGGTCCTCCTGGAGGTCGGGGCGGTCCTGGGTGTGCTTGAGCAGGAAGCTGCTGTAGGTAAGCACCCCGGTCAGGGGGTTGTTTATTTCGTGGGCGACGCCGGCCGCCAGCCTGCCCAGTGAAGCCAGCTTGTCGGACTGCACCAGCTGCAGGCGCGCCTCGGAAAGCTTGTGCGTCATATTGTTGAACGACTTCGCCAGCAGCCCGAGCTCGTCGTCGGCCCGCTCGGGGATGGTGTGTCCCAGCTCGCCTCCGGCTATGCGCCTGGTGGCTTCGACCAGCTCCGCTACCGGCGCGGCTACCAGGCGCCTTACGAAGAACCCGGTGATCAGGCTAAGCGCGAGGATCGCGCTGAGCGCGAAGACGGCGATCTCGAGCTGGCCGCGCCTGATATCCTTGTCCACCTCGCCCAGCGGCATCGTGACGTCCAGGACGCCCAGCACGACTTTCTCGCGCGGGTGAGCGTGGCAGGCGGCCGTCCAGCAGGAAGGCGCGTTGTAGATCGGCGTGATGGTTCCTAATATCCGGGAGGAGCCCGGGCCGGGGCGGAACACCCGCGTCCGGTCTTTGATCTCGAGGCGCTCCAGCGGGCGCCCGGCGGCATGGCACATATAGCAGCTTTCGCCTTTCTGGTCCACCATGCGCCCTATCTCCGCGGCGTCGGACGAGTAAATGATCCTGCCCGCCTTGTTCATCACCCGGATGCGCTGGATGCTGCGCTGGTTGCCGACGCGCCTGATGCTCTCGTGCAACCGCTCCCTGTGGTTGAGGAGCATGTCGTATTCGGTGCTCAGGCGCACCGACTCGCTGAGCTGGTTGGCGTGGCGCTCCACCTCCGCAAGCAGGCTGGCGCTGTGAGTGCGGATGTTCACGTAGGCGAATATGCTTATAGTAAGCAGGGCGGTGGCGCAGACCGCCAGGGTCAGCTTGAAGCCGGTCCCGGTGCTGAGCCAGATATTTTTCAGCCAGTTATCTTTCATGCGGCGCGAACCCTTTGAACCGCGTCTAAACTGCCCCCTGCCGGTATCATACAATACTAGCGGATCCTGATTCTCCTGATCTTTCCCCCCGCCAGCTGGCCGGCGATGTCAGATAGAACGAGGAGCGGGATGACCTTCCAGCCGAAACCGGAGTAGATCCTTAAAGCGATGACAAAAGGGACCGGGATATGGATGGCCAGCATCCACCGCCTGGAGTAAACGGCGGCTTTGCTCCTGACATGCCCGAAGGGCAGGTTGAGGATGAAAACCGCAAGCATAAGCTCTTCTATCGACATCGCTATCATTCTACTTATTATCTGCCCAAAAACATAAGTGCCGAAGTGCAATCCGCGGACTTGCCGGCCAGGACGCCTAAATTTGTATCATAATGTCGGTGAAGTTCGGAACACCAGGGAGGAGAAATGAAACCGGTATTCTTCGCGATTTTAACGGCGGTCTGCTGGAGCGTCGGAGGGCTCTTTGAAAAGAAGGGGCTGCGCCTCGGGAACCTTTCCCCGGTAATGGGGATAACGGTCAGGACGGCCGCCGCGCTGGTGGTGCTCGCCGTCGCCAGTTTCCCCGGGTGGAGCACGATAGCCGCCGCCGGCGCCAGGCCGCTGCTCTATCTGGTGCTTGGCGGCGGCGTGCTGGCCGGTTCGCTCGGGATGCTGTCTTTTTATACGGGTATAGCCACAGGAGAACTGAGCCGGGTGATACCGGTGGCCTTCGGGCTGACGCCGCTGCTGGGCTTCCTGCTGGGGGTGTTCGTAATGAAAGAGCCCGCCACGGTCTCCAAGCTGGTCGGAGTGGTCTTCACGTCGATAGGAGTGATCTTCATAGCCGGCGGCCGCTGAGGGGACCTCGCCCCGCGAAACCGCGGCTCTCCTGCCGCGGAACCTTATTTCAATTCACCGTCGACCAGCCGGCGCACCGGGCGCGGGTTCTTTTCGCGCAGCTCCTCCGGCAGCGAAGAATCCGGAAAGCCCTGGAAGCATACCGGCCTGACGTACCTGTAAATAGCCGCGGTCCCCACGCTGGTGAAGAAACTGTGCGTGGTGGCCGGATAAGGCCCCCCGTGGTGGAGGCTCGCGCAGGGCTCGAGGCCGGTCGGGAAGCCGTTGAACACGATCCTGCCCGCCTTGCGCTCGAGCGCCCGCAGGAGTTCCCCCTGCTTAAGCAGCTCGGGCTCGGTTCCGTGTATGGTCGCGGTGAGGCTGCCCGGCATCGAGCGGGCTATTTCAAGCATCTGGGCGGCGCTCCGGCAGCGGTAAATAATGGAGGAAGGCCCGAAAACTTCCTCGTACAGTTCGGGTCGGCGGGCGATAAGCCCGGCGTCGGCCGTAAATATTTTGCATACCGCCGCTTTCGGCCCGGCTGGCTGCGGGGCGCCGGCGCCCGCTAATTTGACGCCCGGTATGGAAGAGAGCCGCTCCGTGCCGCGGTCATACGCTTTCTGTATTCCGGCGTGCAGCATTGAGGCGGGCGGTACCTCCGACGCTCTCGCCGCTGCGGCGCGGATGAATTTATCAAGCGCCGGCCCGGCCACGCCGAGGACCATGCCCGGGCTGGTACAGTACTGGCCCGTTCCCATATTCAGCGAGCGGACAAAACCCTCCGCGATCTCCTCCGCGCGCCCGGCGGCCGCCCCCGGCAGGATGAAGACCGGGTTCACGCTGCCCATTTCGGCATAGACCGGTATCGGTTCCGGCCTGGAGGCGGCGGCGTCGAAAAGCGCGCGGCCGCCCTGAAGGGAGCCGGTGAAAGCCACTGCGGCGGTTAAAGGATGCTTTACAAGGGCAAGCCCCGCTTCGTAGCCGGAGGACTGGAGCATAGAGAACATGCCAGGAGGCAGGCCGGCCCAGGCTATCGATTCGGAAATTACGCGGGCCACCAGTTCGCAGGTTCCGGGATGGGCCGGGTGCCCTTTTACTACCGCCGGGCAGCGCGCGGCGAAGGCCGCCACGGTGTCGGTGCCGGCCACGGAAATCGCAAGCGGGAAATTGCTGGCGCCAAAAACCGCCACAGGCCCGACGCCCATGAAAACCGTGCGGATATCCGGTTTCGGCAGCGGCAGCCGTCCGGGATTGGCGTGGTCTATGCGCGCCTGGGCCCAGGAGCCGTCGAGCGCGAGGGCGCCGAAAGCCCTGGCCTGCCCTGCGGCGCGGGTGAGTTCGGACCCGAGGCGTGCGAGCGGGAGAGCGGTTTCCTGGTGCGCCCGCGCTATAATGCCTTCCCCCTCGCTCTCAAGGCGGCCCGCGATGCGCTCCAGCAGGGCGGCGATCTTAGTCGCGGGAACGATCTGCAAAGCGTCGAAAGCCTCATCGGCCAGCTTCAGCGCGAGATCTACTTCTTTCGCTCCGGCCTCGCAGAACCAGGTCTCGAGCGGCATGGCCGTAGCGGGGTTCACGCCGCGGAATTTACGCCGGCAGGAGCCGCGATATTTCCCGCCTATAATATGTTTGCCCGTCAAAGTCGTTTCCGCTGTCCTCATGGTTCTTCAATCCCTGCAGCCCCAGGCGCCCAGGATCTCCCTGGCCTTGGCCGCCATAGCCGGCAAAGCCTGGCTGGCCTCCGCCGTAAGGGTCTCCCTGAACACCGTGGGGTCCCCTACTTCCATACATATTACCTGAAGTTCCACGGGGAAAGCCATACCCAGCCTCTCCGCCAGTTCAAGGATCTGCGGCAGGCCGGCTGAATGCTGCGAGGGCGCTACGCAGCGGCGGAAGTCCTCGCGGTCCCAGAGGAGGATGGTTCCCGGCTGGCACTTGCCGGTGGCCGCCGCGTCAAGGATGAGCGCTCTGCCATAAGGCTCGAGATAGTCCAGCAGCGGGAGGCCCGCTTCCCCCGTCTCGATCACGTCCACGCTCTGCGGGAATTCGGCGCGCAAAAGCCTGGCCGCGTGGAAAGCCACCCCGTCGTCGCCCAGAATGTCGTTGCCCAGGGCGAGGACCAGCGCCGGGCGCGGCTTCCTCATCGCTATCCGGCGCAGGGCGCCTTCCGCCCGCGGGGCGGCCGGGAGGGCGGGAGCGGGTTCAGCGGCGCAGTTCACGGATAAGCCCTCCGTCCAGGGAGCGCAGGCTTACCACCAGCGGCATTTCTCCGGGCAGCGTGTGAGTGGCGCAGCCGAAGCACGGATCATAGGCGCGGAAGGCCATCTCCACCATGTTCAGGAGCCCGTCGTTCACCTTCCCTTCCTTGATGAGATGCCTGGCCGCCTTGTCCACGCTCATGGCTATGCGGGCGGAATTATTGGTGGTGGAAACTATCAGGTTGACCTTGCGGATAAGCCCCTTCTCGTCGGTCTCGTAGTGGTGGATCAGGGTTCCGCGGGGCGCCTCTACCACGCCGATCCCTATCTTCGGGGTCTTTATGGGGATATTGCGGAACTCCCCGCTGATTATTTCCGGGTCGTTCACCAGCTCCACCATACGCTCGGCGGCCTGCAGCATCTCCACTACGCGGGCCCAATGGTTGGCCAGGGTGTGGTGGACGGGTTTGCCGCCCAGGACTTTGAAATACTCTTCGTAAGCCTTCTGGGCTTCCGGGGTGGCCATGCCGTCGGCGGCGTTGAGGCGCGCCATCGGGGCGACGGCGTAAACGCCGCTGGAAACCCCTTCTTCGAAACCTTTCCAGCCCACTTTCTTAAGGAAGGGAAACTTGATATAGCTCCAGGGCTCGACGTGCTCCGAAATATTCTCGAGGTACTTCTGCACCGGGAACCTGGACTGTTCCTTGCCCTCGCAGTCCACGACGCGGATGTCCCCGTCGTAGAAGTTCACTTTATTATTCTTATCCACCAAACCCATATAGTGCGTCTTATGCGTAAAGGCGCTCGAAGTTATGAGTTTCACATAGGCGTCGTTCTTCAGGACAATGTCGTGAAAAACCTGCAGGGTGAACTTGGCGAACTCCAGGCCGTCTTTGGCGATCTCTTTCAGCTTCGGCAGCTCGGAGGCGGAGATCCCCTTGGCCACCCCGCCGGGGAGGCCCATTACCGGGTGTATCACCTTGCCGCCGGCGTAGTTAATGACTTCGCGGATGCGGCGGCGCATGGAGATGACCCTTTTGCCGACGTCGAGGCCCACCTTCCCGATAACCCCGACCACGTTGCGCAGTTCTTTCGGCGCGTCAGGGCCGACGATAAAGTCCGGCCCGCCCAGGATGTAAACGTGCAGGGCGTGATCCTCGAGCATGAAGGCGTTATAGACCAGCTCGCGGATCTTGCGGCCCGCGGGATGGCATTCCACCCCGTAGAGGTCGTCCAGCGCTTTGGTCGCGGCCATATGGTGCGCCGTGGGGCAGACGCCGCAGATGCGCGAGGTCAGCTGGGGCATGTCCTCCGAAGGGCGGCCCTGGCAGAACACCTCGAAGCCGCGCAGTTCCGGGATCTGCAGGTAGGCGCGGTCCACATTTCCCTGGCCGTTAAGGAAGATCTCTATCTTGCCGTGGCCTTCAAGGCTGGTGATGGGGTCGATGGTGATATTGCGCCGGCCGGAGTTGGCCTGCTGATGCGCCTGGTTCCAGACTTTTTGAGCTGTGGTGTCCATATTTTGCACTTCCTTAATTTAATTTGCGGCGCAGCAGTCCCTTCGAGAGACCGTAGCGGTAGAAAGTCCCGATAGGGTCGGGGATGCCGTCCAGCATGGCGTCTATCTCTTTTTGTTCTTTCGGGGCGATATTGGAGAAGACGGAGGAAACGAACTTCGCCCCCTGGTCTTTCACCCGCGAAGTCGGGCCGAAGCAGCCTGTGCAGGGCATGTTCCCGCCCGGGCAGAGGGCCTCGCAGCCGGCGCGGGTAGCCGGGCCCATGCAGACCAGGCCCTGGGCCAGGAGGCATTTCTCCGGATCTATCTGGATCTGGTGCGGGCGCTTGAACTCGGTCAGCGCGAGGTCCGCGGGCTTCGAATCTTTCCGTTTGCACTCGTCGCAGAGCGCCATGTCCGGCGAGAGCACTGTTCCGACGGGAGGCAGCTTGCCGGTCAGGAGGGCCTGCACCGCGGCCATTATAAGCTTCGGCGTCGGCGGGCAGCCGGGCAGGTAGTATTCCACGTCTATCACCTGGTCCAGGGAGCGCACCATCCCGTGCATCGAAGGCAGGGTAAGCGTCCGCCCCTCGTCCTTGCATTCCGTCAGCGGGCGGGTTTTAGCCGGATTATCATTGCTGGGGGAGTCCTCATAGACATATTTCATTATGTCCTCTGTGGTGGACTGGTTGGCCAAAGCGGGGATCCCGCCGGAATTGGCGCAGGCGCCGAAAGAAACTACGACCTGGCTCTTCTTCCTCAGGAGCCGCACCCATTCCTCCTGCTCGGAGGTCCGCACGGCGCCGTTGATGAAGGACGCCACTATCGACTTGTCGGGCCTGGCCTCGATGTCGGATTTTTTAAAGTCCATCGCGACCGGCCAGAGGACTATGTCGACAGCCTCTACTACTTTAAGGATATCTTCGGCCAGGTCGACCACGGCTTCCTCGCAGCCGCCGCAGGAAGCGCACCAGTAAAAAGCAACCTTGGGCTTATCGGGCATGAGCGGCCTCCTCTTTCGGGGCGGGCTGGTTGACATGCGCCTCGAGCTCTTTCAATTCTTTATCCCATTCCAGGGTTTTCCCCGGCAGGTCCAGCGGGCCGAGCGCCCGCACTTTCTCGGTCATCTCGTTTATCACGGTCCTGACCTTTTCCCCCTCCGCGCCGGAGATCCACTCGAGCCGGAAGCGGCCGTCATAGATGCCCATGGCTTTCAGCATCCTCTCGAGCATGCGCATGCGGCGCAGGGTCTTATAGTTGCCCTCGGCGTAATGGCAGTCGCCGGGATGGCAGCCGCCCAGCAGCACGC
>CAZUQT010000067.1:0-13009 GCA_964622585.1 uncultured Elusimicrobiaceae bacterium
GAATCTTTGGAATAAGCGCGGAAATCCGGCAGGCAGTAGAAAGTCCCCTGCGGCTTTATAACTTTCACGCCGTTGATGGCTTCCAGCTCCCGGACCATCACGTCGCGGTTGTTCTGAAGCGTGGCCGTCAGGCTGTCCACATAGCTCTGTATCCCGTTCAGAGCGCCCACCGCAGCCGCCTGCAGCAGAGAAGAGGGGCAGGAAGTGGTCTGCGCCTGCACGTTCGTCATTATCGAGATCAGCTTCTTGTTCGCCACCGCCCAGCCGATGCGGAAACCGGTCATAGCGTAAAGTTTTGATACGCCGTTGATGACAACCAGGCGGGAGGAATCGGAGAAATTCTTTGCGTATTTGTAGCAGGAGACGGGTTTAAGACCATCGAACATTAGTTTGTGGTAGATATCGTCCATTATAAGGTAGATACCGGCCTTCTCGCAGTATTCCACCAGGCCTTTGATAAGGTCCGCGGAGTAAACCACGCCGGAGGGATTGTTGGGGCTGTTCACTATTATCGCTTTGGTCGCGGAGCCGACGGCTTCCTTGATCTCTTTAAGGCTGGGCTCGAAGCGGCCGTCCTCGGGCGTCACTATCACCGGCTTCGCGTAACAGAGCCGTATCATCTCCGGATAGCTGACCCAATAAGGGGCCAGCACTATGACCTCGTCCTGCGGATCTAGTATAGAAACTAAAAGGGAATAAAGCGCGGCCTTCGCACCGGCGGAGACCAGGACGTTCTCGACGCCGACGCGCTTGTCGTAATTTTCCTCGGTATAGCGCACTATCGCTTTTTTCAGCGAAGGGATGCCGTCCACCGGAGTGTATTTAACTTCGGCGGAAGTGAGCTTGCCCGCGGCGGCGATGATCGCGTCTATCGGCGTTTTGGATTTAGGCTCGCCGGTACCAAGATGAATGACCGCTTCGCCCCGCTCTTTTAAGAGCGCGGCTTTTTCATTCAAGGCCAGAGTGGGAGATTCCTGCACCGCTTCCGCTAGCTGACTGATCGGAGATTTCATTTTTAAACCCCTGGGGGCTCTCCTCTTTCTACCCTGCCGGGCGGCAGGAGGGAGATTTCCCCGGTTCCGGCTTGCGCCGGGCTGCTTAAACGCTGAAATTTTAAGGTGCGGGTGGGAATCGAACCCACGAATAAGAGTTTTGCAGACTCTCGCCTTACCACTTGGCCACCGCACCAGTACCTTTATATATTACCAAACTTAAAGAAAAAAGACACCCCCGGCAGGCATACATCCAATTGATAATAGTGAGCCGCCAGGCTTAGGCTGGTTTTGCGTCGTAGGGGTTGGCGCAAAGTATCGCCGCCACGTATTGGATCGCTTTTTGGGCTCGGACGCTGTTGCCGGCGGGATCTACAGGGGGCGAGAAAGCGGCTATGCCGAAGCGGCCGGGGGCTACGGCGATGATGCCGCCGCCGACGCCGCTCTTCGCTGGGAGGCCGACGCGGTAGAGCCAGATGCCGGAGTCGTCATAGAGGCCGGCGGTGGCCATGACCGACAGAATGCGCGGGACGTATTTCTGATTTATCACCTGCTTGCCGGTAAGCGGGTTCTTCCCCCCGTTAGCTAGCGTGGCCGCCATGACCGCCAGGTCGGAAGCGGTGACCGAGAGGGAACATTGGCGCGTATAAAGATCGGTAGTGACGAGCGGGTCGGAATAGAGCCGCTTATAGGAGTGCATCAGCACGGCTATAGCGCGGTTGCGCTCATTAGTGTCCGCTTCGGACTTGTAAACTTCCTGGTTCACTTTAAGCTTCCGCCCGGCGAAGGCCTCGTGGATGCCCAGGATCCTGGCCCATTTCTCCGCTTTAGTCTTCCCTTTTATCAAACTTGTGGCGGCGATGGCTCCCGGGTTGACGAAAGCGTTCATCTCCTTGCCTTTCGTCTGCTCTATGGCCATGATAGAGTTGAAAGCCTGGCCGGTGGCGTCGGCCCCGACCATTTCAAGGACGGCTTCGTCCCCGACCGCCTGCAGCGCGCAGGCCAGCGTGAAAACCTTGGAAATAGATTGGATGCTGAACTGGGTATCGGCGTCCCCCGCTTTCGCGCGCTTGCCGTCCACCCCGACGAGGGCGATGCCGAACAGCTTCGGGTCCATCTTGGCCAGGGCGGGGATGAAATCGGCGTTCCTGCCTCCCCTGGTCGCCTGGTATTTTTTATGCGCGGCGTCCACTGCTGACTGATATAGATTTGTTTTTGACATAAGAAGCTCTTTCGCTATGATACCAAAACTTTACCGCCTCACCGCAAATGCGGCGACTTCGGATCGTGGTGTTTAAAGTTCTCCGCGGCCATATCCGGAGTCGTCATAACATAACAATAAAAACAGCCGCCGGGGCAGGTATTGTCTATGCCTATATCCACGGTCTTTACGCAGCGGCAGCTTTCGCGCGAAGGGCCGGGAGACAAAGCGGCTACCTGCCAGCTAATAACCGGCCCGTACGGGGCGAACAGTTCGGCGCCGCAGCATTGGGCGGCGGGGAATCTATCCGTATACTCGGAGTTACAGCAGACGCGCAGCTGCATATCGTATTTCCCGGCTATAGCCGCCAGGTCTTCGAGCAGCTTTATTTCCCGCTCGCCTGCCGACCGCAGTCCGGGATATTTTTTATAGATCGCTGCCCGCTGTTTATCGGTCCGCCGCCAGGTGATCTCGTGCCCTTCAGGCACTTTATCGATAGCTTTCTGATAAGGTTCGGTAAAACTTACGTTCACGACGCGCGTATGGCCGGCCAGGCTGGCCGCTATCTCTTTGAAGTTTTTAAGGTGCCAGGCGTGGGTATAGACCTTTGTCGAGATCAGGACCGGGTCATAACGCCATTGAATACTTTCAGGTCCGGGGAGCGATTTTGCGACTCTGATAAAGTCTTTTATTACCGCCGACCGCTCAGGGATGCCAGACTCTATTTCTTTACCGTAGCCTGTTATCGTGTATTGAAAAACATAAGGGATCTTTTCTTCCCGCAGCGCTTTCAGCTCGGAATGAAAAGGCCCCGCGTACTTGGTCCAGAAAAGGTAGCCCAGAACTTTTTCCGGCTCGAGCGAGGCCCTGAAATAACCCGCGGCCCCACCTCCGTAGACGGTCCTGTATTCAGCGAAACCGGCTTTCCGCCTGGCGCGGAACCATTCGGCGTAATAATGCGGGATATCCGTCCGCCGGGAAGCGCTGACAATGTGCATAGAGCAATCCTATACAATACTGATAGGGGTGTAAACCCGCCGGACCCGGGGCGGTTATTTTTTGGTATTATTAGCATCTGGCGGGGAAAACAATGGCGAAATGTCCTAAATGCGGCTACGAGCATAACAGCGAAGACGCGCTTTACTGCGGGCTTTGCTATGAGCTGCTTAAAAAAATAGCTAAACCGGCACAGCCGGAGGAGGCCGAAACCGGGCCGCAAAAAACGGAAGCCAGTCCTTTCCTTACGATAGCGCTTATAGCCGGCATCCTGTCCGGCGCCGGAGTTTATTTCTACGGGGCTTCCTCTACGGCGGGAGTAAAAGAGCAGGCGGCCCTGGAAGTCGTCCGGCAGCAGGAAAAAGAACTGGCCGCGGACAAGCTGCTCGCCGCTTATAACTCGGGGCGCGATGAGCTGCTGGGGGAATTAGCCAAAACGCCGATAGACCCCGAAGGCTTCAGCCTGCAGGGGCAGTACACTAAAAAACTTTTTAAACTGGAAGAGGATTATTCCGGCGGCATCAGCGCCCTGGGGCTGGGCTGCCCGGACGCCGCCGAGGCGGCTAAAGACCCGGCTTACTCGAAATGGTGCGAAAGTTTCGCGGCCGGAGAGAACGCCGCGATGGAAAATTTCAACAAGAAATACCAGTCATACATCCAGCGGGCTGGAGCCCGCTGAGCTAGCCGCCGCAGTTCTGCTTCTTCACCGCGTCCCTCACATTCTCATATTTATAGTCTTTGCGCAGCAGTTCCGTCATGGTCAGCCCGTCCACCTTGATGGCATAATCTACCGCCATGCCGTATTTAAAATCCAGCATGGCGGGATCTTCGCTCTTGCAGATGTCGGGGGGCTGGTATTCACCAGTTCCACCGGAGAGGCGCTCCGAAAAGCCCTGCAATTTCCATTCGTCCATAAGCAGGAACGAGAGCGGTTCCACGACGCCCCTAGCCATTTCACGGGCGGCGGCCCTCGTTATTTCTACGTCGAGGTCCCGGTGCGCGGCCGCGCCGGGGGCGGCGCGCGCCTCGTCCTTGTCGAAGTCCGCGGCGGCTATAAAAATGTAGCCCTTCAGGGGATTCAGCCTGGCATAATCGCCGTGCAGGAAAGGGGTGAAGAAAAGGAACTCGCCGTGCCCGCCGGCCAGGTAGATGTTGAACTTTTTATCCTGGCTGAAAAATTCTGAGACCGAAATTTTATCGTAAACCTTGTCCAGCACGGGTTCAACTTTTTCCGGCAGGGCCCCGCGCGCGTTCACGGTGAAGTTCCTGTAGTCCATGGTCTTATTGTAATACAGGCCGGGCTTGGTCAGGAGCAGCCAGTAGCCGCCCGCGGCGGCGAGCAGAAGAAGGAAAATTACTTTTTTCATAATAACCTCTGAACCAAAAAACTTAAGCGCTTAAGGGAAAGATACAACATCCGGCCCCTGCATGTCACTCCAAATTAAGGTGACACATAACTTAACTCTGAATTAAGTTATGTGTCACCTTATCTCAAGCCCAGTCTTCGCTTTTAATTCCGCCCTGGATGCCTATCACTATGCTCTTTATCGGGACTTTGCGGCTGGCGGCCGCGGCGGCCTGCTTTACCATAGCCAGCAGCCCGCCGCAGCAGGGAACTTCCATGGTCACCACGGTGAGCGTGTTGATCTTCGCGTCCTCTATCAGGGCCTGGACTTTTTCGGCATAGATCTCCTGGCCGTCGTCCAGCTTGGGGCACGCTATCACTATAGCTTTGCCTTTTATGAAATCATTGTGGAAATTACCGTAGGCGAAAGCGGTGCAGTCCGCGGCCACGACCACGTCGGCTTTCTGGAAATACGGCGCCATAGGAGAAGCGAGGTGGAGCTGTACGGGCCACTGCCGCAGCTGCGATTTCGCGGCGGGACCGTCGGCGGCCTCTTCGGCGCCGGCATCCCCCCGCAGGTCCATGGTCCGGCTGCCGGGGCAGCCGCCGTGGCCGTGACCGCCGTGGTGATGCTCGCCGTGCTTGTGCTCTTTATCGTGCGCCATAAGTTCTTCCTCCAGTGGGTTCGGGATATTGTGCTTTTCGAGATAGTCGTAAGCCTGCTTCAGGAATGCTTTCTGGGCATGGTCCTTGAGGTGCTTCAGGTGGGCTTTTATGGTATTTGCCCCCTGCTTCACCATCCCGTCCATTACTTTAACCTCGTCGTACGGAACGGCTTCGCGCGTTTCTATCTTGATCGCGCCCTGCGGGCATTCTCCGATGCAGGCGCCGAGCCCGTCGCAGAGCAGATCGCTGATCAGGCGGGCTTTGCCGTCTATCACCTGCAGGGCGCCCTCATGGCAGCCAGTGACGCAGTTGCCGCAGCCGTCGCACTTCGCTTCGTCTATGTTTATTATTTGTCTTTTTGTTTTCATACCAGGTCTTGTATCGTGATCCCTTCAATATCCAGGAGCATCCGCGCTTCTATCGCTTCTATCCTGTGGCGAAGAAGACAGGCGTCGTGGTCCTGGCAGATTTTTTTACCGAAGACGCATTCGCTTATTTTCAGCGGGCCCTGCAGCGCGGCCACCAGGTCGCTCAGCCTTATATTTTCCGGGGTCCTGGCCAGCGCGAAACCGCCGCCTTTGCCTTTTACGGCCTGCAGTATTCCGGTCCTATGCAGCTTTTGCAGTATTTTGCGCAGAAAAGGCCTGGCAACGTTCACCGCTTCCTGCATCTGGGTGACGGAAACGGTGGGTTTATTTGCCCTGGCCATGAAGATAAGGGCCCTGGCGGCATAATCCACATTTCTATTAATAAGTTTCATTCTGATTAATAGGATACCAGACGGGTATCATTCTGTCAAGGCCTGAAATACGCGCATATTTTCCGTTTTCCCGCCTTTCTTTAGTAGAATAGGATATCGGAGGGTTTATGAAACTGCTGATCTATACCTTTATACTGCTGCTGCCCGGCTTTTGCCGGGCCGATACCTTTATCTTAAAGGACGGGGCGAAACTCGAGGGAGAAGTCACCGGCGAAATGGACGGGGCCTTGCTGGTCAAAACAAAATACGGCTCGCTCACCATAAACAAGGCCGATATACAGGAGCAGAAGGCCGATCCCGCCCCCGCCGCCGTAAAGCCGGCCGCGCCCGCTGAGCTCCCGGCTGCCCCCCCCGCCGCGATAGCGGTTTCAACGGAAACCGGCATAGAAATTTCTACGGCCCTGCCCGAGGCTGCCGTGGCCCCGGCCCCTAAATTGACTTTCCAGACCATATTCCCTAGCTCGATGACGCGCCAGCTGGTCTACATCGAGAGCGGCTTGGCCATAGCCACCGAAACTTTCGACGCGAACGGCGTCCTTGCCCTGACCGAGGGCTCGATAGGCGACGGGACCTATACCGAATATTACCCGGAAGGCGGCCTGAAAACCGTGAAGACCATGATGAGCGGCAAAGCCAACGGGACGCTTAAAGCGTTCTTCCCCTCCGGCGCGCTGCAGATAGAGGCTTATTACCTGGCCGGAGGCAAAGAGGGCCCGTTCAAATTCTTCACGGAGGACGGGAAACTTCTTATGGAGGCCGCGTACAAGAACGACCGGCTCAATGGCTGGAAAAAAGAGTTCGGCCCCGACGGCAAGACTGTCTCCGAGTTTTACTACATAGACGACCAGCTGGCCAGGCCCCCCGACCCGCGTGCGGTTCCCGCGGCTGCCGCAGCGGCGGCGGAGGCAAAAGCGGTTCCCGCCGAACCTGAGTCCGGGATCACGGTTAAAGTGGCGAGGCAGGCGCGCGGGGAGCTGTTCACTTTCAGGCTCAACGGCAAGTACGTAGGAAAAGTCCGCCTGGACAAAGAATTCAACCTGATAAGCCAGGAAGGCAAGATCCCGGACGGCACGATAAAAGCGTACACGGAGGACGGGAGACTTCAGAAAGAATTCGTTTATCTGAAGAACGCGCTCAAGACGCTGAACGTCTACGAGCCCGGCGGCCCGCTGAAAGCGGAATATACCTACGTGGAAAATGAAGCCGTAAAAAAAACCGCGCAGTAATTGCCCCCCGCTTAAAGCAAAAAAGGCCGTCCCCTGATGAGGACGGCCTTTTCGCCTGAAAACTTCAGCTGAAGTTTTCCGCCCGCATAGCGGGCGCCCTTCGGGAGGCATACACCTCGTCGGGCCTGGCGCGCATAGCGCTTGGCCCTCCGCCCGCTTCGCGGGGAATCCTGCTGGATTCAGGTTAAATTACTGGGCCCGGAAGGACTTGAACCTTCGACCCAACGATTATGAGTCGTTTGCTCTAACCAACTGAGCTACGGGCCCTTAAAGCTTATATTGACGACTGAATAATCATTCTAGCAAATTTTTAACACGCCTCTGAAATCAAGCTTCGACCCTGATCCTTATACCCCAGACTTCTTCCCGCGCTTTTTCTCCCGAGCCCCAAGCCACGACCAGGGCGACGCAGCATGTCGCTATCGCGGCCGGCAGATAGTTCAGGCGTCCGCCGAGGCAGACGGCCATCCCGATCCAGCCGACGGTGCTCAGCAGTTCTATATACCCGGCGGGACCGCCCTGCTTCTGCCTGCTCTTCAGGTCGCCGCGCTTGCCTGGGCGCGGGCTCCAGATCTGTATCAGGGCGGCGGAGACCATCCCGCCGGCGCCGCACAGAAGCAGCGTGGCGGCCGCGGCCGGGCCGCGGGGCGCCCACCAGGCGGCGAGCGGAACCAGGACAGCCAGCACGGGCAGGACGGCGGCGGCGGCCTTTATTCCAAGCACCTTCGATATCGGCACCGGGGCGGTAGCCACCAGCTCCGGCGCGTCCTCGGCGTTGATAGTGATCCAGGCAAGGTTGCCGGCCAGCATGGAGGCGACCGCCACCAGAGCTGGTATTATGACCAGATTCAGCGGCCCCGACTTGAGCCCCACGAATATCAGCGGGATAAGATACAGGATCTGCACCAGAGCCTGGGAGATCACCTGCATGTCCCGCATGATCAGCTTCCACTCTTTGAGCAGCAGAACGCGGACCAGCCCGGAGCGGAAGACGTGCCCGGAGCTTTTATCCGCCGGGGCGGAGGCGCGCCCGCCGGTAATAGTTTCCTGCGTGCCGGTTATGAAGCGGCGATAAGTAAGGCTGATAGCGAGCCAGAAACCGCCGGCCCCGAGTACGATCACCGCCAGCAGCGGCAGCGCCTCGCCGAATATCGCGCGCAGCGGCCACCAGAGCGCGCTGCTCGACCCGAAGATACCGGCGTCCAGAACCTGGCTCTTAAGCCAGTCCGCGATATTTTTTTTAACTCCGGCAGACAGGATATTGGGGAGCTGGAAGGCCAGGAAAAAAATGACGCCGATGACAGCGGAAATTATCTGCCCCGCAGTCCTGGCCCGCCGCGCGCCAAGCAGGCGCACCAGCGTCATCGTAAGAAGTATGCCCGTCGCGGCGCAGCCCAGGGCGGTGGCGGCCACCACCGGGTAAAGCGCCATAAGCTCGGGATGCCCGCGCAGCAGCCCGGCATGCGCGAGCGGAAGCGCGGCGAAAGCCGGAAGCAGCGCCGCGCTTACCGCTATGCCGAGGCCGCGCACCAGGAAGATAGTGCGCTGCGACAGCGGCGAGGACAAAAGAAGGTCGAGGTCCCCGCGCACTATCAGGGCGTTCACGGAGTGCGCCATGGTCTGCGAGACCAAAAGCGAAACGCACAGCCAGTAAATGCCTCCCAGGAAAATAGGGACCTGAAGCATGCCCCGCACTACGCCGTAGCCGCCGGGCAGGGACACCCAGGCGCCCCAGTGCATAAAGAACCATAACAGCCCGCCGCCCCAGGCGATAACCTGCAAATGGCTGCCGCTGACGCCGCGCCAGCTGATGCGCATTTCATGCTCAAGCAGCCAGAGCCGGCTTCCGGGTTCGAATTTCATGCCGGCTCCGTCAGCTCTAGGAAGACGTCTTCGAGCGTGCCGCCCGCGGTGCCTATCGCCGCGCCGGTCCGGGAGCGCAGCTCGTCCAGGGTTCCCTGCGCGACTATGCGCCCGTTAAGGATGATGCTTATGCGCTCGGCCAGGCGCTCGGCTATTTCAAGGATATGCGTGGTAAGAACCACGGTGTTTCCCTTTTTGACGTAAGCCACGAGCATGTCTTTTACCGACCGCGCGGCGCGGGCGTCCAGGCCGGTAAGCGGCTCGTCCAGGATCATAAGCTTCGGCTCGTGTATCATAGCCCCCGCGAGCGCCAGTTTCTGGCGCATTCCGCGCGAAAAGCCTTCCACATATTCGCCGCGGTTCCCCCAAAGCTCCAGCCATTCAAGCAGTTCTTTCGCGCGCTTGCCGGCCGCGTCGGCGGGTATCGCCCAGAGGCCGGCCACGAACTCGAGGTACTCAAGCGGTGTCAGCTTTCCGTAAAGAAGCGGGTCGTCCGGCAGAAAAGCGGTTACGCTTTTCGCGGCGGTGGCGTTCTTAGAAATATCGTGGCCGAAAATAGACACCGAGCCGGCGTCCGAACGCAGCAGACCCGCGACCATCCGCAGCGTCGTGGTCTTCCCGGCGCCGTTAGGCCCGAGCAGAGCGTGGAATTCCCCCGCCGGTATGGCTAGCTCGAGCCCGTCCACCGCGCGTTTCGCGCCGAAACGCTTTGCCAGGCCTTTCACGGTCAGCGCGGAACCGGCGTCTTTATTATTTTCAGTCTTCATATTTTCCTCGTTCCTAAGCCGGAGTCTCTTCCGTCGCTTTCTGCCCCGTCTCCGCACCCGCGGATTTCAGCTCGAGGTAAAGCGCGGCGAGAACGGCCATAGCGAACACCGCCGCCGAGCTGTCGAGCAGGGTTTTTAAATAATATACCAGCACGGCCTGCCCGGCCAGGGCTTTGCCAAGCAGCTTCGACAGGAACACAGTCGAAATAATCGGTCCTCCGGCGAGGAAAAGAATACGCAAAGCCTGCGTCGCGGTGAGGTCGAAACTGCTTCTCATCGCCTCTAAAAGGCCCCGGTTTTCCGCCACGCTGATATTCAGCCAGAGGGCTATCCTCAGGCCCAGCCAGCCCGCGGCTAAGAGCCAGACCAGCGCCAGAACGGGGCTGGCGAAGGGGATGATCACCAGAAGCAATAACGGTCCCCACAGCGCGCCGGCGACGACCGTATCGGCGATCAGCTTGCGGAAAAACCAGCCTTTGGCGTAGCTCGTCAGCTCTTCCGGGGCGCCGGTGAGCGCGTCCATGGTGAGACGCCCCGCAAGCCCCGCGGCGAACCAGGCAGTCACGATGATCTCTGGAGTAAGAGCTATAAAACTTTTCATCGGGCTGGCTTTAAAAGAAGTCACGCCCGTATAAGCCACCTCCAGGCCGAGCATACCGCACATCAGCGTATATAGACCTGCTGAAACCAGGCTGGCGGCTATATAAAATCCCGCTTCTTTCCCGGACCGCCCGAGCAGTTTATAAGCTTCGCTATAAGAATTAGACATAATATTCCCTTATTCTGGAACAAATTAAAACTATTTGCAAATCAGGGGACTGGATTTTTTTTGTAATTTTTAGCCAGCTTTCTAAGCCCCCAGAACCCCGCGGCCACCACTATGAGACAAAACAGCGGGATAAAGAAATCCAACACATTTAAGGGGCCATAATCGGGGCGAATGGTTACCCGGCCATATATCCCATAAGAGAGCGCTACCACGCCGACAAGGAGGTAGAACCAGGAAAAGACCTCCAAAGCCGCTGCCAACATAAGTTTAATTCCCATAGTATTAACTCCTCCCCTTTTAGTTAGTCGCCCGGCAGCCCAAAGGCGTGATCCGTATTTTACACTCCTGTACGCAGTCATTATAATCGTTAACGGGCTGCCCCGCCGGGCAGGATATCCACCGACAGATCCTTTCGAAGAAAAACCGGCAAATTTTCTTCCCTATCCCATCCGCTGACAGACTCTCAGTTTCCTCTTCCCAGCTTTCCTCAATAGTATCCTTTCTGTTACTAAGCCTTCCGGATAGTTCCAGCGCCGCGGCAGGGTTATTAAGAACTCGAACTACGACACCGTCACGCTCAACCACGATCTTACCGGAGGAATTGAGAGACAGATAAACATCAGCGGATTTACCTGCATTCGAACTCTCAAAAAGTATATCTTTAATCGTTGCCGCAAGAATACTTTTATGGTTCTTTCGGCTTCCGCCTGGCAATTGTGCCGCCTCGAATTCAAAATATACATTTTGGGGGGCCGTTTCACCCACAGGATTCACGGAAGACATATTTACGGCTTCCGTAAAATCAGCCGACCTAAAAGAGCCCTTATCAAAGTCGACGCTGAATCCTTCCGCTTTAGCAAAAGAAACTTCCATTAGAACCACCGCGAACACCGCTATAAAGATATTTATCCTTTTCATATTTCCTCTTAACCTTTCCTTTGATTCTGGCTGCTTACCAAATACGGAGCAATTATAATGCCAGCGCCTAATTTTCTATAAGGGATCACTGTTTAAGCTCTTGATTTACAACGAAAATATTTTCGTTTGAAATATTTATTTTCAAATGAAAATAAAACGGGCCCGGATGGGCCCGCTTTATAAAGGGCTGCTTTCTTTAGTGGTGGTGCGGCTCGCAGGATTCCATGCCGAACAGGGGCTTGCCGTCGGCGAAGGGCGAGATGGAGCGCAGGCGCTCTATGATGGGCGGGAATTCTTTTATGATGTAGTCGACTTCTTCCTGGGTATTGTAGACGCTGAGGGAGAAGCGGACCGAGCCGTGGGCGTAGGTCTGCGGCACGGCCATGGACATGAGGACGTGGGAGGGCTCGAGGGAGCCGGAGGTGCAGGCTGAGCCGGAGGAGGCGCAGATGCCTTTTTCGCTTATCATCAGGAGGATGGACTCGCCTTCGATATATTCGAAGCTGATATTGGTGGTATTGGGGAGGCGGTTCGCGCCGCCGCCGTTAATGCGGGAATTGGGGATCTTCAGAAGGCCGGCTTCGAGGCGGTCGCGCAGGGCTTTGACATAGGTGTTTTCTTTTTCAAGGTTGGCGGCGGCGAGCTCGGCGGCTTTGCCGAGGCCGGCTATGTACGGGACGTTCTCTGTTCCGGCGCGGCGGCCGTGTTCCTGGTGCCCGCCCATCATGAAAGGGGCGAAGCGGGAGCCTTTCTTTATGTAGAGCACGCCTATGCCTTTGGGGGCGTGGAGTTTATGGCCGGAGAGGGAGAGGAAATCTATCTTGGTGTCTTTGAGATTTATGGGAAGTTTGCCTACGGCCTGGACGGCGTCGGTGTGGAACAGGGCGCCTTTGGCGTGGGAGATGCGGGCGGCTTCTTCTACGGGGAAGATCACGCCGGTCTCGTTGTTGGCCCACATGATGGAGACGATGGCTGTTTCGTGGGTGAGGGCGGCCTGGAGGTCGGCGAGGTTGAGCTGGCCGGTATTGTCTACGGGGAGGTAGGTTACGCGGTAGCCCTGGGTTTCGAGGAACTTGCAGACGTTCATTACGGCGGGATGCTCGACCTTGGTGGTGATGATGTGTTTTTTGTCGGGGAAGGCGCGGACGGCGGACCAGAGGGCGGTGGAGTCGGATTCGGTGCCGCAGCTGGTGAAGACTATTTCTTCGGGGGCGGCGCCGAGGAGGGCGGCTACGCGCTGTCGGGCGAGGTCGAGATATTTCTGGTTGGCGCCGCCGAAGAAGTGCATGCTGGAGGGGTTGCCGTAGAGGTCGTTGAAGAAGGGCTGCATTTCGGCGGCGACTTCGGGGGCGACGCGGCTGGTGGCGTTATTGTCGAAATAATAGACTTTGTCCATATAATATCCTCCACTAAGGGAACTGAACCGCGAGATGCGAAGTCGGGGCCTACCGCAGGGGCCAGATCGCAAAACCGGCGTCGCGCACACCGTGCGCGCGCCTGCCGCTC
>CAZUQT010000068.1:0-12973 GCA_964622585.1 uncultured Elusimicrobiaceae bacterium
GCGCCAGATCTGCGCGTAGATATTGGCCGCCGTGCCGGTGGAGACAATATCCAGCGCGGCCTGGGGCGCGCGGGTGCTTATCCCGATGGTTTTCGCGTATAAATCCCCATACAGTACGCCGCCGATATTGAGCTCGTTATTGGCGGCGGGCGCGGAGGTGTCTTTATTGTAACCGATAACAATGTTGCCTATACCGGTGTTGACATTATACCCCGCCTGCCAGCCGAGCAGGATATTGTCGTTCCCCGTGGTGACATTATACCCCGCCTGGTAACCCATTATAGTGGAACTGGAAAAGGAGTTAACCGCTCCAGCGCCATACCCGCCGGCATTATAACCCACAATAGCGTTACCCGCCCCGCTCACAGTGTAGTAGCCGGCCTGATAGCCCAGGAAAGAGTTACGATCCCCCGTGGTGTTGTACCTGCCCGCAACGAAGCCCAGGAAAGAGTTACCAATCGCCGTGGTGTTGGCGTAGCCCGCCCCACTGCCCAGGAAAGAGTTACCCCACCCCGTGGTGTTGTACTGGCCCGCCCCATTACCCAGGAAAGAGTTATCACTCCCCGTGTTGTAGAGGCCCGCAGCATTGCCCAAGAAAGAGTTACGAACCCCCGTGGTGTTGGACTGGCCCGCTAAATAGCCCAGAAAAGTGTTCTCAGCCCCCGTGGTATTGGCCTGGCCCGCATTATAGCCTAGGAAAGAGTTGCTATACCCCGTGGTGTTGGAATAGCCCGCAGCATTGCCCAGGAAAGAGTTACCCCACCCCGTAGTGTTGAGCCGGCCCGCATAAAAACCCAGAAAAGAATTAGCCCCTCCCGTAGTGTTGGACTGACCCGCAGCATTGCCCAGAAAAGTGTTTTGATCCCCAGTGGTATTGGACTGGCCGACATTATTCCCCAGGAAAGTGTTATTAGCCCCCGTGGTGTTGGACTGGCCAGCAGAATAGCCCAGGAAAGAGTTACCCCACCCCGTGGTGTTGGACTGGCCGGCGTAATTACCGAGAAAAATATTGTAATTCCCGCCGGCTACATTGCTCATCCCGGCGTACGCGCCATAGGCGATGCTGTCGGTTCCCGGCAGTATCGCCACCATAGTGCTGCCGTTTATCTGGTACCGCGCGGCAGTAATATTGCTGGAGGTGTTAACGCCGTAAGCGCCCATCTGCAGCGTGGCGGTGGCAATATGATTGCCCAGATTGTCGCCGGAGATCCCGGTAAGGCTGGAGCCGTCGCCGTAGTATCTATTGGCAGAGGAAAAACCCACTATATAGACATTGCTTGAAACTTCCAGCGCGCCGTTCATGACGACGTTGCCGGGAGCGGTGGAGATATGCGTCAAGACGTTGGTTGAGCCGAAAATCGAGAAGCCTTTTATCTCCACGTCCGGGTCCGGAACCGTGCCGTCGGCGCCGAGTACGGTCAGGTCATCCTCGGAACCCAGTTCGGTCTGGGCGTGGAGGACATAGGGCAGGGAACAGAAGGCGGAAACAAGAAAAAGCAGTGACAGCACAAGGCTGGAACGCATGCCGCAAAAAGAGGCGGACCTCCCTAAAAA
This sequence comes from uncultured Elusimicrobiaceae bacterium, assembly GCA_964622585.1. Lineage (GTDB taxonomy): Bacteria > Elusimicrobiota > Elusimicrobia > Elusimicrobiales > UBA9959 > UBA9959. The sequence goes on from CAZUQT010000068.1 coordinate 1,555, forward strand.
TATCCGGAGTTTTACACGATCCATATACTACCCTTTTGCCGCCAGCCTCAAAAGATATCGAATGCACATTATACACCAGACGCGGCGCCAGAATCCCGAAACTAAAACAGCACGCTCGCAACCGTACATATTATATCAGCCGGCACAGCTGGAATCCCGAAGAAAAAACGAACTCCGGCGCACGCAGCCGGCCGGATTTATTATGGCAGCCCGCTTGACCAGTCACCGCATTAACCGGGATGGTTACGCTTAGGCTTACCTCGGATTTTGGATTGGATTTGTTTTACGAAGTCCCTGTATTTACCATAACATTCCACCGCACCCTATTTATTTCTCAGCCACGCGGCCACCTTGCTGCCGGAGTTGAAGATGGCTATATATTGACCGGAGCTTTCCATGCCCGTTACTTTAAGGGAATTATTAACATTTAAGTTATTCACAGTGCCGGAAGAAACATAAAATGTTGTGCCAACCTGCAGCGTGTCCTGATTATGTATGGAAAGCGGGTCTGATTCAACTATAGCCGCGGGATTACCGCATGACCAACCGCTGCCGTCCCATTGCATAAGTTGGCCTGAAATACACCCTGATTGGTTAAGCTTGGCCGTGGTCACGGAACCGTCCGCCAGGTCACTGTTCTGTATGGAACCGTCCACTATATGAGTGGAAACTATAACATTGCCTATCCTGTCGCCTGACAGGCCGCCGGAAGTTATTTTTGAGGCGTTGAGGTTGACAAGGCCGGAGCCGTCTCCGACAAACCAGCCGGCTATTACGGAAGAGGAAACGGTTACATAGCCCGTCACTGTATGGGTCCCAAGCGAGACTATAGGGTCGATACTGTTCCCTGCATGTGTATCGGCATGTGCTCCCGGCAGACCGGCCCCGGAGGTAGGCATCCAGACTACGCCGTTCCAGAAGCTGAGCACTTTCAGCGAAGTATCGTACCAGAGTTCGCCCACAGCGGAGGCCGCAGGGGCGACGGCCGCGGTTGTATAACGCTTGCCGGAAACCATAAGGCTGTTTATGGCGTAAGGCGATGAAGTGAGCTCTTCCCTTGGGGACATGCGGTTCCCCGCAACCTCAAGTTCCAGCCACAGGTTCCCGCTCTGCCAATCGGCTATTACGGGCTCAAGCGTAGCCCGAAAAACACCGGTGGAGAGGCTTACATTGTAGACGGGGCTGGTCCAAAGTTCCGCGGAGGAGGAGGAAGAATCGTAGATGCGGAAGAGCATGGAACGCTGACCGTTTACGAGGAAGCCTGACTGCCGCAGATTGCCCTGGTAGGTGAACTTGACCGGTACTTCGGCGTGTAGAACAGCGGGCCGTAAGCCGGAAGCCGTAAGAATAAGCGCGGACAGGCACAGAGCGCGGCCAAGCCCGGTTAAGAGCTTATTCACCACTGTTTTATCTGTCCAGATCTTTTTCATAACCAGGCCACCCTCTTCCCGCCTATCCGCCTGGTTTATTCCAGGCGGGATTTCGGGAAGAGTTATGAACCGCTTTTTACTTCTTCTTTATCCAGGCCGCCAGCGAGCCGCCCGAATAGAACTTGGCGGCATAATTGCCGGAAGCGCCGCCGCTGTCCACAGCCAGCGCCACGCCGGCTTCCGCCGCTTTGTTTATGGCATGGGTATCGGTAGTGGCATCGCCCAACTGGGCGTTGCCGGCTACCGCGAGGGTATTGCCCAGCGTGGCCGCGCCGCCGGTCCCGAAGGCCCCGAGCACCGTCATGGAGCTGGTAGCCAGCATGCTGATGTTGGTGTCGCCCGCGTTCTGAAGGAACACGGAATCTATAAGGCCGCCGGCGGCGTCATTCACCATCTGCAGCCTGCGCGGCGTCCCCAGCGAGGTGAGGCCGGTATTGTCGTCGCCCCAGGCCATGCCGCCGCCGGCCACTTTCTTCAGCACCTGGTTGACGGTACCGCCGCCGTAATGTACATTGGTCACGTTGCTGAAACTGCTCACTCCGGTGAAGTAGGCGCCGGTGGCGAAGGTAGATCCCCCCGTCACATACAAGCCGCTTGAAACCTGCACTACGCCGTTCAGCACCACATTCCCGCTGGTGACCGGTATCAGGTATGACGCCTGGGGCCGGCCGAACACAGTGAACCCTTTCACTTCGACATCAGGGTCCAAGGCGGTGCCTTCAGTGCCTAGCACGGTGAGGTCGTCCTCTATGCCGAACTCGGTGGCGTTGTCCGCGGCTTGCGACAGTCGGCCCGCCGCCGCTACGCATGCCAGTGCAAGTACCGCTCTTATTACTTTCTTCATACCGCCTCCTAAGCAATTACAGGAACGGCGTGGGAACAAGTCCCCCTGCCATTCCCTACCAAATTATCATCAGTTTCCCGGTCTTCGAGTTTGAACCGGAAACCACGCGCCAGATATAAACGCCACTGGCCGCCCTGTTCCCACTGGCGGTGAGGACATCCCATTTAAGCTTGGGGATCGTCAGGCCGGCGGGGATGGCCAGTTTTCGCACAAGCCTGCCGTCCAATGTGTATATTTCTATGTCACCGGTCTGGGGCACATTACCGAAAGTTATCCCGTCGGTTTCCGTGCCGGTCTGTCCGGGCCCCGCGCCGGCAGCCGGGCCGCCGGGCCGGAAGGGGACAGGGAAAGCGTAGGCGTCTTTTACAGACTCGTCCACCGTGCCCAACAGAGCATAAACCCCGGGGATCATGAAAGGCACTGTTATTGTTCTTGAGACCCGGTCGGAGGAAGACGCGGGGAGTTTGACCCACATGGCAAGAGCTTCATCCAGCACCCAAGTTTTAATAGTATCAGCCCTTACGGGGGGATTGGAACCGTCAAGGATCCCATCGCCGTTGTTGTCCGTGTACTGCATGGAAAGAGCGCCGGTCTTGAGAAGCGGCTTTTCCCAGGCATCCTGTTCGTCAAAAAAACTCATTTCAGTTATATAGTTGGATGAAGGACGCGACCAGGCACCCTCGTTCCGCTCGATCTTGCTATTGGCGGAATCTATAAGGCCTGGGGCTATATTCAGCGGTTGCGCGGAGGGGTTGGCGCTAAGCGCAATGTCGAATACTTCCTTATCCACCGCGCCGGCGGGCAGACTGAGACTGCCCGCGCCGGAATTAAAGCCTATCACGGAAACAAGCCCCTTCTGGAAGGTGAGATGGGGCGGGTTGTAAAAGCCGGCGCGGTTTACATACTCCCCCGAGACAGAGTTCTCCCGGCCTGCCGGCGCAGTATTCTGGCCGGCAGATCCCCTGGAGGAGTATACGCCCCCGGATAGGATCTCACCGCCGCCGCTGTCCCGCACAGAAGACTCAAGCTGGTATTCACCCGACGAAGAAATCAGGGCGTGGGAAGGAAGGCATAAAGAAGCGCAGGCGCACAAAGGAACAAAAACGCTGCTGAAAGCGCGCTGCCTTAGTGGATTTATGAAGCCGGTTCTGGTCATGACATTTCCGCCCATAATATTATAAGGGACGGACCGCCATGAATCCCGAAGAAATAACGAAAGAAGGGGGAAACGCTGAGAATCAGCTTTTATCGAAATACCGGAAGCCTTTGCCGGCAACAGCCTGGATCTTTTCCGATAACTCATGCGGCAGTTTATTGCGCAGATTGAAGAGGTGCGTATCCACAAGGTTTTCAACCGATATTGTCCTCCACACTTTCCCGACTATTTCCCTCCTTGAGAGTATCCTGGGGCTATTTTTTACCAGGGCGTATAAAAGTTCAAATTCCCTGCGGGTAAGATTTTCTATCGGTTTATTCTTGTATTTTACAAGCTGCGCTTTTGCGTCTAGCTGAAGAGCGGACAGCGTTAAAACCGTTCCGCCGCTTTTATCCATATCAACGCGCCGCAACAGGGCTTTAACCCACATCATAACTTCGTCAACATCCATCGGCTTTATCAGGTATTGATCCACTCCGGCAAGAAAACCTTTCTTCTTAATATCAGGTTCGTCCTGGCCGGTCAAAGCTATTATAGGGATATTCCCCTGGAGACCCTTGGTCCTGACCCAGGCGCAGACCTCTAAACCATGTCCGTCAGGCAGCTCCAGATCCAGGATCATAAGGCAGGGGTTATTGCGGGCCAAGAATTCTTTCGCCGCTTTTACGGTTCCGACACAATGAACGCAAAAGCCGCCGCCTTCCAGCACAGCTGACAGCATTTCACAGGTTTCTTTGTGATCTTCAACTATCAGGATGTCGCTGCTCATAGATGTCCCAGGGAAACTATTCTAACCGGCAGTCTATTTTGCCCCATAGTCATTATACCCAAATTGCCCCGAAAAATCCCGAGATATCCTCTCGTAGAGCTTGGCTAAAATATCTCATTTTATGTTGGGACCGGCGTTCCCCTCTAGCGCCGGCCCGCAGACGGTATGCGGCATGAAAATATGGCAAACTCCGCTTTCCACTCCTTTTTCCAGGATTATGCCGTGGACCTCCCGGTTTATATCGACCCTTTCTGTTTGATGTGGAGTATTATTTTTAATTTATGAATCATTTCCCTCCAAACCTCAAAAACCAGGCCCTGGCAAATTTATAACCCCCCGCCACCCCAAAGACCGGCCAAAAAAATGGAAACGCTGCTTGATACGGCGTAAAAATGATGTGGGCTTCACGGGAACGAACAGGGTTGGAAAATCAAAACGGCCGCGTATTACTTCGCTGAAAAGGTCGTATCACCATTCTTGTCTACGGACGCTTCGTACACGCGCTTCTTCTGGCGCTCAAAAGCGGGATGCGGCATTACTACAGCATTTTTGTCGGTGATAACAAAAACTTCTTTGGCGAATTTCCCGGGCATATCGATCTCGACGCGGTATTCCACATTTTTATGCAGCGGGAACGGCCCCTCCACCCATGTAAAACCTTCGTATTTTTTGCCATAACGCAGCTGGCTAATTTTTAAATATTTCCTGAACTTTACCTGGGTAGAAGCATCATAACCCAGCACCCAGAACGCTTTAGAGGCGCTTCCGGGAGCGACCCTGGCGGCGCGTACCCTCACGAATTCTATCACGGCGGGCTTTTCCAGGATAAAGAACAAGTCTTTCCCGTCAGTTACCACATCCACGGGAACTATTCCCATACACGAACTAAAGCACCCCGCACAGGCAATAATAAATAAAAGTTTAAGCGTATATCCCGATAATTTCATTAAGATCTCCTAATTAACAGTCTGCTGAAAAAGTCATCGTTTTTAAGATTCCCCGCATAATTCCCTGTAAAAATAGCAGTCTTTACCGTGTCATCGAACAAACGCTCCATGATGTCCGATTTGTCAAAGCGGCGCTCCCGGTTTTTGGAAAATGTGCTGTCGTCCCAGATTTTGGAACTGATATCGAGCCCACAAACCACCGGAACGCCAGGTTGCGCTGCAACTCCATTATCAGCTTCCGGTCCGACCTTACGCCCATAAGATATCCGCCCAGCATCGCCAGGAACAACTGCTCCGGTGGAATGCTCGGGCGGCCGTTGTTGGCCCAGTACAGCGGCGCTCACAGCGCGCGGATGCGCTCGGTGTTCACCATCTTGCGGATGCGGCGCAGCGGGTGGTCGGCGGGGACAAGGTCCTCTATCTGCACCGTTGGAAGACTACGCCCTGTTTGTCGTTCTCGCCCATCATATCGCCGGCCTCTGTCGTTATCTATATGGATATCGCCACCACCGAGATTTTACCAATTTGGCCGAGGCGAATTTTCAAAGAACAAAACAGGGGGGGTTTCAGCAGACTGTTAACTATCGCCGTGTCTGTCAAACAGGCCCTCTTTGCGGAGCATTTTCTCAACTTCTGGCACCATTGAAGGAGAGATCGCCCCGCGATAATAGTCCTGTATTATCGTGGCCTGCTGCTCTACGCCGTACCTGCCGAATTCTTTCCCTGGCTCGATCTCGTAGGTGTAGGCGGCCTTTCCCTCTGTCAGCTGCTCCCATACGGATTTAGGCACGTAACCCCAGCCATTTTCCTGGTACTGATAGACATGCCCCATCTCGTGCACCATCCAATCAGATTGGGCTTCGAAGTTATAAAGGGACTTTTTATTTTCGTCGTTCGGGAAGTATATGGTATTGCCCCAGGTAACGGCAGCCCCGCCGTTAGTCAATATCTTTCCCCAAAAGGTCATATTCTCGCCGGTAATGACCTTTACCTTGGAATAATCTATTTTATCACCGTACATTGTTCGCGCGGCGGCTATCTCGTCATCGGTCAGGCCGCGGTCCTTCCCTGGCTCCGGCTCACCGCCGGCCCCTCCGCCAAGGCTGCCAGGCGCCGTATGTTTTATGGTAGTGGCGGAGGTGTTGCGCGCTTCCGGGGAGAGAATCTTGCCCCCGCTGAGTTCAGTTGCACCAGCGCCGGTCAGGCCTGGAGCGGAATCCCCCCCCGGTTTTTGCCCGTCGTAAAATATGGAAAGATCTTTTTCCCCCAAAAGGCCCTGGGATTTCCCGGCGAAATCTTTCAGCCCGGAAGACGAGTGGCCGCTTGCGAGGTAATCGCGGGGCGGCGCCTTATTAAAGATCTCTTTGGAAAATTTCGCGTGCCTCATGACGTCTATAGCGTCGGTCTTAAGGTATGGCTCTAGGGCCAAAACCTCGTCGTCGGTAAGCCCCCCCTTTTCAGCTTTTTGCATGACGTAGCGCAGAACATCCATTTTCTTCTGCAGAACCTGGACTTTCTCCTGGCCAAACCAGATCAGGAACACCTTCATGTCGCCGAAACTTACTCCGTTCACGTACTCCTTAAAGCGCCCGACATCCCACTTACGGATCAGTATCTGGTAGTATTCCGAAACCTGTTCATAGCGCTCGGCGGAAGCCTCCCGGACCGAGGTCAGTTTGGACGTCTGCTCTTCAGCATCAAGCCCGTCCCAGAGCTCCTCCAGTTCGGGGGATCTTTCCTGCAGGTACTTGAATTCGGCGTCGTGCCTGGGGGCTCCCCACGGAATCTGGTCGTCAACGGCATACGCCTGCGGAACGGCAAAGACGAGCAAAATAAGTATGAAAAGAAGTATTTTCTGCATATACGCGGCCACTTCCACCCGATTTTACAGCATAGAGGCCAAAGTTGGTTAGAGTCTCTACGGCTCAGTGCAGCGTCAGTGACGCCCGGGTGTCGTTCGTGGAGATGCCGTCGGTGTTGACTTCTTCGGGAATTGTGTTATGGTCGCTGTCAGTGACGCGCACCTGCAGTATATAGTTGCCCGGATCTATAGTGGAGGAGTTCAACTGGAGGGAGACTTCGCCCTTAAGCATCAGGTCGGAGGAGGCGGGTCCCGTCAGGCCCAATTGTTCGGTTACCGGCGTGGAGAAAAGTTTCCCATCGCGGTACAGGTCTACCGAATAAACCACATAACGTGAACGGTTATCCAGTACCGTGAATTTTACCACCGCGCTCCTGCCAACTGAGGTTACGATAAGGCCGGACACCAGCGGCGGCAGTCTTTTAGAGGCGGATTTGAGAACGCCAACTGTCGCCGCCCCGGCCATGGCCAATTGTCGCGTGCGTATTTCCGGGCTGTCGGTGATCTGCGTGTTATTATTTCCGCCGTCGGCGTTTACAGGATCGGTATGGGTGTAAGCGTCTCCATCCGGACCGTAACCCCCCCGGGGGCCGAAAGTGGCGTCCTGGCCCAGCGGCGGCGCGTCTTTAGCGGGAACCCAGTAGGGATTACCGGTCCTGGGGTTCACCCAAGAAACAAGGTGTCTGCGCGTGTCGTCCTGAAGGTCTTGGTAATACTCGTAGGGTTCCATTTCACCGTCGTCGCGGGAGGCTGTTATTTTCACACTGTTGCCATTGGCGGCAAAGCCTTCGAAGCCGTCGTTGGTATAGTGGTACAAATTTGCCGCGTGGGTCGGAACGGCCTGGTCCTGCGTGAGGTGGCAGATCGCGGCAAGCCTGGCATAGGCTTCCTGGAACTTGAAGTGCTGGTAGTTCCAGAGTACGCCGCCTCTACTGAAAGGTGTTTTACCGTACCATAATTCGTCAGTTTTGCCGCCATTGTCCTTTGGATCAAAATGTCCGCTTTCGTCATTGGCTCCGAGTAAAAGTATATCTTTGGCACGGTTCATATCAGGCAGTTCATCCTTGGCTATAAAGGCCAGCGCGGCTGCCATTACTCCTTTATGTCCTGAGCCGAAAAAGTTAACACTCCACCACCTATCGCTTCCCGCGGAGGAGGCAATCGCGGTGGACACCGTGCCGGGAACTGCTGCCTTCGCGATTCCGGGTTTATTAGCCCGAACTTGATTTTCAATGTTCTTTAGACCTTTGGCAAAATCATCCGCGGCAAGATCGCCGGCGGCAAAAGATGCAACAACCATAATTAAAAGCCTAGTCGTTCTATTTGTCATACGTGCCTCCGTATTTACACAGTATCAGCAAACGCTTTTCATGGAATTTGTATCTGGATTACTAAAAGCCCCAGCCTTTCCAGAAAACGAGGTAGGAGTAAACCCTGCCTTCCGGTCCTTCATTACTGTATATCTCAAGACCCGTAACGGTTGAGCGGCGTTCCGCGGCGGCGGCCAGGGCACTAACCGCTTTTTCAGCGCTCTTATAATTTCCTTTATAATCGCTTTTGCTGCTCTCCGCGTTGGCAAGATAGGATGCCGTGCCTGAGAAAACCGCGCCGACCTGATGCGCGCCCTCTAATATAGCGTATATGGAAAAAGCCGCGTCGTTCATATCCACTGACTTAGATATTTTTCCGACAGCGGGCGCGCCGGATCTAAAATAGACCGCAAAAGAGAATTTGTCCCCCTGCCTGACGGTAAATTTCGCGAGCACTTTTCCACCGGCGGCCTCTATCTTAGAGGCGGTTTCCCCAGCGCCTTTGGCGGCGTCTTCAATTGCCTTGTAAACAAGGCCCAAGGAGGAGCTGTCAAAACTCTTTATAGCCGGGCCGCCGGAGTAAAGGAACTCAAGGGTGTAGCCGGACTGAACGCCTCTGGCGTTCAAACTGTAGAGTTTCACCCCCGCATTTCCCAGCAGCGTATTCCAGAAATTGACGGCTTTTAGCAGGGCGGTTTTATCCGGAATTACCGCATGGGACAGGAGTACGAGGTAGCCGCTGTTAACGCCCGCTTCCTGCGCGGTATAGGCGGAGTGCGGAGCCATCAGATAGTAAGACTCGGCAAGACCGTTCTGAGTTATGTCGTTACCGGCTGGAGACGCGGAAAAGATTCCTGTATCGGATGACTCTCTTCCGGCACTGGCCCCCACAGAGAAAGGGTTCGCCGGCTTCGTAATACTGACCCCTGAAGCCTCCGCGCCAGCCTCGGTTTTCAGCGTGTCAATAGCGCGGTCGGCCACCGCGTCCCTCAGGTCGGACGGGGTAGCGTTGTGTGACCGCGTATAGGCGAATACGCCAGCGGTTACCGCCAAAAATGCCAGCATTATTGTTTTCGTCCTCATAACACCGCCTCCAATGATTGCTTCGTCCCAAATAGTGTAGAACAAATACCGGCAAAAATCCCGAAGGGTTTCTAACCACTACCTAACCGCCGGGTTTTTTATCGAATGGAATTCAGGATGTATCCGCTGGATTTCAGAGCGACCACCGAGCTCCGGCCAAACCATGTTTTCTTGGGATATTTCCGCACGATATTGCCTTAAAAATAAATTAAGTGGACCATTGGGCATTTTATCCCTACAATATAAATAGGGCGGCTACAATTGACCTTAATACAATGATTGCATTGACTTTTTGCATTATTTCTACCGATAGCGGTATCATCGCGCGTTGGCGAAAAGCTTTCCTGACGGAAGGCTGGAACGTAGCCAGCGAGGATCGCTATATGCCCACGGGAAAAGCCGGAGGATGCGCGGAGCTGGATTTGATGGAAATAGGCAGCCCGGATTGCGAAACCCCGGAAGACCTGCGCGCCGCGATCAAAGCCCGCCATCCCGTCTCTCTACTGACCTTCGGAGATCAGAAAGTATCAAATGCCAGTATAACAGCTTTCCTTGAAGCGGGAGCGGATGATTTTATTTATAAGAATATCGATGAAAGGGTTCTTGTGGCAAAATTAAAGGCGCACATGAGGAGAATTATGCCGGTTATAGCCGAAGCGGCGGCAAAATGCGTTTCAAGCAGCGGCGGGATAGAGATCGACAGTTGCAGACGTGCAGTTAAAATTGAAGCCAAATCAGGGAAATACACAGAACTCTCAAACCTTACACAGAAGGAATTTGATATCCTGACTATACTTGTAGGCAATGAAAAACGGGTGGTAACAAGGGAAGCCATGCTCGAAAAGCTATGGGGGCGCGACGCCACCAACGTATATTCGGAGTGCGTTGACAAACACGTCGAGTCTCTCCGGAGAAAATTGGGCCTCTACGGAAAAAAGATAAAAACTATTTACGGAGCCGGGTACATGTTTACGGAGAACAACAAGAGTTAAATGAAAAAAAAGATACTGCGGATACTGGCTATAGATGACGACAACAGTTGTCGATTATCTGCGGCCAGGTATTTGACTCTGGTGGGTGGGCATATGGTTGAAGTGGCTGGAACTGGCAAAGAAGGACTTAATAAAGCCGCCCAGCTTAAGCCGGACATAATATTATTGGATATGCGCGTACCGGATATGAGCGGTTTGGAAGTTATGGATGCTCTTTCCACCTCCCCCTCTACATGTGATATCCCGGTTATAATAGTAACCGGCGCCGTACTGGATGATACAGAGCAGGCTAACATGAAAGCGAAACGAAATTTCCTGATGCTGGAGGAAAAGCCGGCGAATTTTGAAAGGCTAATGAAAACAATAGAGGGGGCGATAGTACCGGGAATTCCTGATAAGACATCAATGGAAAATCATTTCAAAGAACCTTCAGGAAACGGGGTAACCGGAGATACCGCATGAAAATACTAATAGCCGAAGACGACGACAATTTCAGAACACTGATAACCGAGGTCCTGGAGCAGAACGGACACATCCCACTGCCCGAACCCAACGGCAGGCTGGCCTGGGAAAGGTTGCAGCGAGACGGCGCCGATATGCTGGTAACGGATATAAACATGCCAGAGATGGATGGGTTCGGTCTTCTGCGGAACATCCGCAGCTCGGAGACATATCGTTGGATGCCGGTTCTTATGCTGACAATACGTGAGCTCGCTGAAGACCAGGTAAGCGGCTACGAGATCGGGGCCGATGATTATCTGACTAAACCGTTCGACAATGATGTTTTTCTGGCCAGAGTGAGAGTGCTTGAACGCCGTGTGTTAAAGAAAGGCTCTCAGCCATGAAATAATTAAAACGCCAAATTCGTGAACCATCTATAGACGTACTTTCCAATAGACGACGAAGCGACACGCGGCCTTCTTCTAGAAGGTCTGTGTTACTTTATTGAGACCCTTCGGGTTGTCGGGGTTGAGGCCTTTGGAGAGGGAGAGGCGCAGGGCCAGCATTTTCATGCGGATGTCCACGG
>CAZUQT010000069.1:0-12936 GCA_964622585.1 uncultured Elusimicrobiaceae bacterium
GCTGCGACAACCGCTGCGCCTACTGCCTCATCCCCTCCATCCGCGGCGGCTTCCGGTCGAAGCCGGTGGACGCGCTCGTGGAGGAGGCCCGGAACCTCGCCGAGAGCGGGGCCGTAGAGATCTCCCTCATCGCCCAGGACACCACCTCTTACGGGACGGACCTCTATGGCAGGCCGCGCCTGGCCTGGCTGCTGAACTCCCTGCTGCAGATCAAAAGCGTGAAGTGGTGGCGGCTGATGTACGCTTACCCGGAGCGCCTCACCAAAGAGGTGATAGAGATCATGCGGGCGAACAAAAGCATGTGCCATTACGTGGACCTGCCGTTGCAGCATATAGCCGACAGGGTGCTGAAACGCATGAACCGCTCTTCCACGGAGAAATCCATCAAGGCGAAGATAGACGAGCTGCGCCGCGCGATGCCGGACATAGGCATCCGCACCAATTTCATCGTCGGCTTCCCGGGCGAGACGCAGGAAGACTTCAACAGGCTGCTCGCTTTCGTGAAGAAGACGCGCTTCGACAATGTCGGCGTCTTCAAATATTCGAGGGAGCCAGGGACCACGGCGGCGGACCTCCCCGGCCAGGTCCCGGAGGACGTCAAAGAAGAGCGGCTGCAGGCGCTTATAACCGCCCAGAGCCGGGTCCTGGACGTCATCAACTCCGAGCTCAAAGGCAAAAAGCTGGGGATCCTGATGGACTCGCCGCTCTTCGGCCGCACCCACCGGGACGCGCCCGAGATAGACGGCAGGGTCGAGGTCACGGGCAAGGGCCGGCTGAAAGCCGGGGATTTCGTGAACGCGAAGATCACCAGCGCCGTCGGCTACCTCCGCAAAGCTTCGGCCCTGGAATAAGGAAGCGCCAGGCAAAAAGAGAACGCCCGGTTTATTGCCGGGCGTTCTCTTTTGCGGCCTTCAGCTTTCAGTAAAGGCCTTTTTTTTTCAGTTCCTCGTCGTCCATGCCGAAATGGTGGGCTATTTCGTGCATCAGGACATGGCGGATCTCGAGCCTGAGGTCTCCGTCCCCGCCGCAGGCCGCCTCGATATTGGTTTTAAAAAGAGTTATCTTGTCCGGCATGGCCCCGCTGTAGGACTGCCCGCGGTCCAGCTGCGGCACGCCCTCGTACAAGCCGAGAAGCCCCCGCCCGAACCGCTTTACCTGCGCGGCCGCCGGCCTGGCGCGGACCAGCACCGCCACATTGACCAGCCGCTCCCTGAAAAAACCGGGCAGCGCCCTTATGGCCGCCGCAGTTTCTTTCTCGAACTCTTCCAGGGTCATTTTGAAATGAAGTAGATGCCGCCGGTCAGCAGGAGCGTCCCGATGAATTTATTCACGGTGAAGCTTTCGCCCAGGAAAATAAGCGCAAGCACGAAAGTGACGGCCGGATAAGTGGAGCTGAGCGGAACTATCCTGGTGGCTTCGCCCCCCGACAGGGCCTTGAGATAAAAGAAAACCCCGCCCATTGAAACTAAAACGCTGGAGAGCACGAAAATAGGGCCTAATTTATCCGAACCGAGCAGCGCCTGCTTCGTCTGCGCGTGCTTCCAGAGCACGAGCGGCGTGAAGATGAAGATCATGAACAGAGTGCGGACGTAAAAAGCGCCGGACGGGTCCATATGCTTGAGGCTGAGCTTGTCGAAGAAAGCGCCCAACCCGAAGCCGAGTATGCAGAGCAGGAGGAAGATTATCGTTGAAAGTTCCATCAGTGTAGCGCGCTACGGCGGGGGCAGGGAGCCGGGCAGCTCCGCCTCGGAGAAAGGTTTCTTGAGGTATTTGTCTATGAATTCCGCGAAGCCCCAGGTATCCTTGTAGGACTTCGCCTCTTTATACAGCGCAAGGGCATTATCCCTGGCGCCTTTCAGGTCGTACACATTGGCCTGCCTGACTATGGCCCAGACCGCCCAACGCGCCGGGTGCGCCGCGGGGTCTTCCTTGATCGTGGCCGCGGCTTTCGCGAAATAGTCGGCGGCCTCGTCGTATTTTTTCTCCACCAGGAAAGTGGTGGCGATGGCCGTCAGCACGCGCGGCAGGTAGCGCCGCCTGTAAGCGGGGACGCCGTCGTTTATGGCCTTAAGGTAAGCCATGGACTCGCTGCGCGACTCTTCATATTTCTTATCCTCGTAAAGGGAAACTATCTCCACGAAATGCATCTGCGGGTGCACGGGGTAAGCCGCGCGGAGCTCGCGCGACCATTTGACGGCCATTTCGGTATTGGCGTATTTGCTGCCCGGCTGCGTATAGATCTCTATGAGCAGGAGCTTCGCCCCGAGCGCGTTGAAATACCCTTTTTCCCTGCAGAGGTTCAGGTATTCCAGACCTTTATTGGCGTCGCCGCTCATGATCAGCTTGGCGAGCAGTTTCACCACTCCCGGCAGGGTGCCGGTGTAATACTCGTACATCCCCAGCCCCAGGTAGGCGTCGTAGAGCTCGGGGTCTATCTTGACGGCTTTGCGCGTATTCGAGATCCCTTTTTTCCCGTCCACATAAGCCCGCCACCAGCGGTGCTGCATAACCGCCAGCCGCGCGCGGAGGCCGTAGATCCCCCCCACCGCGAGGTAGGCATTGGCGTCTCCGGGGTGTTTCTTTATCCAGGCCTGGCCGACGTCCACGGCTTTGTCGGTCAGTTCGCCGTATTCTTCTTCCAGCTTGGGGTCGGACTCGTCTTCCAGGTACTCGAGCTGCGCCCACTTCGCCATCGCGATGCCGAAATGGGGGAAAGGGTGATCGGGGTATTTTTCCAGGGCCAGGCTGAACTGCTTCTTCGCTTCGTCCAGCTGCACGGCGTAGATCGCGTCGAGCCCCTTCTTGGACAGAGTGCGGAGCTCTTCCGGCAGGGGCTCGTATTTGGGCGTCCCGGCCAGGGCGGCCGTGGCGCAGAAAGCAAGCGCGGCGGTCAGTATCAGTTTTCTCATAGAGTGATCTTGTCGGCTCCCATATATTTGCGCAGGGCCTCCGGCACTATGACCGAGCCGTCCTCCTGCTGGTAGTTTTCAAGTATGGCCGCGAAAGTGCGCCCCACCGCCAGGCCGGAGCCGTTGAGCGTGTGGATGAACTCGGTCTTCCCGCCCTCGGCGCGCTTGAAGCGCGTGTTCATGCGGCGGGCCTGGAAATCGGTGCAGTTGGAAATAGAGGAGATCTCCCGGAAACCTTTCTCGCTGGGGAACCAGACTTCCAGGTCATAGGTCTTCGCCGAGGAGAAACCCATGTCCCCGGTGCAGAGGGCCAGGACCCGGTAGGGGAGCTTGAGGACCTGGAGGATCTTTTCAGCGTCGGCGCGCATCTTCTCAAGCGCGGCCATGGACTCCTCCGGCTTCGACAGCCAGACCAGTTCCACCTTGTTGAACTGGTGGTTGCGGATCAGGCCGCGGGTATCCTTGCCGTAGGTTCCGGCTTCCTGCCTGAAGCAGGCGGTATAGGCGGTCAGCTTTACCGGCAAATCGTCCTCTTTCATCAGGTCGCCGCGGTACATATTGGTGAGCGGGACTTCCGCCGTGGGAATGAGGTACATCGGCGGCTCGGAGGCGACCTTGTACAGTTCCTCTTCGAACTTGGGCAGCTGCCCCGTGCCGGTCATGGTCTCCGCGGTCACCAGGAAGGGCGGGAAGATCTCGGTATAGCCGTGCTCGGCGGTCTGGATATCGAGCATCAGCTGGGTGATGGCGCGCTCGAGGCGGGCGCCCTGGCCTTTCAGCAGCGCGAAGCGCGAGCCCGAAAGTTTTGTGGCGGTCTCGAAGTCGAGGATGCCCAGTTTTTCGCCCACGGCGTGGTGGTCCAGGGGCTTGAAGGAGAATTCTTTCCTGTTCGAGACGTCCTCGAAAATAACCTTATTGTCCTGCGGGCCGCCGCCTTTGCCGACGCTTTCGTCGGGGAGGTTGGGCACGCTGAGCAGGAGCGCGTTAAGTTCTTTCTCAAGCGCCGAGGTATTCTCTTCGCGGGCTTTCACCGCTTCTTTGGCGGCGGCGGCTTCGGCCATCGCGGCCTGGGCGGCGGCTTCGTCTTTGGAGGCTTTGGCTAACTGGATCTTTTTGGAGACCTCGTTGCGCTTCGAGCGCAAATCCTCTATCTCGGCGAGGGCCACGCGGTAGGCGGAGTCCTTCTCCATGATCTGTTCAAGGGGGGGCAGGTAATTGCCGCTGCGCGAGGCCATGGCGGCCTTGACCCTTTCCGGGTTGGAGCGGACAAGTTTGATGTCGAGCATTAGTGGACTCCGGGATTACGGTTTAAGTATTTCTATGATGGACTCGCGGATGATTGCGGCGGGTTCGTCCCCCTGGCGGGGGCTGAGCATCACGCTCATCCTGAGGGCCGACGGCTCGAAGCCGCTGTTCCTTAGCTTGTTCAGCTGGGTCTGCAGCTCGAAGCGTATGACCTTGGCCTGCCTTTCGGAGGACGGGTTGACCTTGGAGACGCGAACCTCTTCCACGTAGAACGGGACGCCCCAGAAAGCTTTCTCCGGCGGTTCGCCCTTCTTCAGGAGGCGGAGGCTCAGCGCGTAGTGCAGCACAAGCCCCTCGACCGGCTTATCGGAAGGGTTGCGCAGCGTCACCAGGGCGCGCACGCGGTCGGGGAATTTAAAATCGGGAGCGGCGCGCAGTTCTTTTACCGGCTCGAACGGCGAGCGGTCTTTCCCGGTCAGCCTTGAAACTTCCCAGTTGACGTTGACGATCGCGACCTGGGAGAAAGCCGGGGCCGCGCCGGAGGCGCAGAGGAAAAGCGCGCAGATCAGTAAACGCCGGGCAAAGTTTGTTTTCATTGGTATTCTCCGAATAAAAGCGTTCCAGGGGGGTCAGAGCACGGCCGCCAGGGCCGCCTCCATGTTCTCCGGTATTATGGTAAGGACCTCGCTGCGCGTGACCTGGTCGCCGCACTGCAGGTCCAGCGTTACCGTGACCAGGCTGTATTTCTCCGACCTGCCGGGGGAAGCCCACAGCGTCTCCAGGAGGAAAGGCGTCTCGCCCTGCACGCACTTCGGGGCGGAGGGAAGGAAGCTGCGCTTGAGCGTGTTGGAAAGGGAGCTTATGAGGGCGTTCACCACTATGTTGCCAAGTTCGGAGAGCAGCAGTTCCTGCGCCTGGTTGAGGTTGGGCAGCTTTGAAAAAGAAAAGCCGAGGAAACCGCGGGAGATGGTCTCTATGTCGGCCGGGCGGAAGATCACCATGGAGGTGAAAGCGTATTCGCCGCGCACTTCGAAGTAGACGGCGGCCCCGGTGCCGCCGCCGGAAGCGGAGGCGTGCTCCCTGACGGCCTCCTCCATGCTGCGGCAGGAGACCTGCGCCCCCGCCACGCTCCACTTGCCCGCCGAGATGCGGGAGAGCTTGGACACGCATTTTTCAAGGCTTGTCACCACGACGCTCTCTAATATTTTCCCGGCTTTGGAATCCATGTCAGTTCAGGGCTTGGCCAGTCCCTTCATCAGCGTTTTAAAATCCTCGTAGGAGAACGGCTTGCGCAGTATGGCGCTCACGCCCGTTTTCGACAGTCGGCGGTCTATCTCGTCCTGCTCCACGGCTGTCACTATCACGACCTTGGCCGCGGGATCCACCGCCCGCAGGTCCTCCAGGATCTCCACCCCGGACCGGCCCGGCAGGATCAGGTCCAGAAAGACCAGGTCGGGCTTCATCTCGGTAAAGAACTTTACCGCGCCGGCGCCGTCCTCGGCTTCGGCCACCACCTCGTGCCCGAGTTTATCGAGCAGCGATTTAATGGTGTATCTTGTAAGCGCATTATCGTCAACCAGTAGTATTCTCATTGTCTCCCCCTATGGTAGGAACGCGCCGCGGCAACCCCCCGATCGCACGCGGCGCGAATTTCCTTATCGGACCCGCCTCAGGAGCAGCAGGCGCACTCGCTCTTGGGCGCGCCGGCGGCTTTCTTCTTAAGCATGTCCGCCGCGTTGGTCTTTTCCCACGCGAAGCCGGCCCGGCCGAAGTGGCCGTAGGAAGCGGTCTTCCTGAAGATCGGCGAGCGCAGGTTCAGCGTCTTTATGATGCCGCGGGGCGTCAGGTCGAAGCTGTCGCGCACTATCTTGGAGAGCTTTTCGTCCGCTATCGTGCCGGTGCCGTGGGTGTCCACGTAGAGGCCGACGGGCTCGGCGACGCCGATGGCGTAGGCGAGCTGCACGGTCACTTCGCGGGCCAGCCTGGCCGCCACGATGTTCTTGGCTATGTAGCGGGCCATATAGGCCGCGGAGCGGTCCACCTTGGTGGAGTCCTTGCCGGAGAAGGCGCCGCCGCCGTGCGGGGCCACGCCGCCGTAGGTGTCCACGATGATCTTGCGGCCGGTCACGCCGGTGTCGGACTGGGGCCCGCCGACCACGAACTTGCCGGTGGGGTTGATGTAGATATTGGTGTTCTTGTCCATCATCTTCTTGTCGATGATAGGCATGATCACGGCTTCGATGATCTCTTTGCGGGACTTCTCGGTGATCTGGTGGCCGCTCTTGTCCAGGATCTCCTCGGTGTGCTGCGAGGACACGACGATGGTCTCGATGCGGGCCGGCTTGCCGTCGTGGTATTCCACGGTCACCTGGGTCTTGCCGTCAGGGCCGAGGTAAGGAAGGATGTTCTTCTTGCGCACTTCCGCGAGGCGCATAGAGAGGCGCTGCGCCAGCTGGAGGGGCAGCGGCATAAGCTCCGGGGTCTCGTCGGAAGCGTAGCCGACCATCAGGCCCTGGTCGCCGGCGCCGCCGGTGTCCACGCCCTGGGCGATGTCGGGGGACTGGCGGCCGATCACGTTGATGACGGCGCAGGTCTCGTAGTTGAAGCCGTATTTTGAATGGGTGTAGCCGATGTCTTTGATCACCTGGCGGGCCAGGGTGTCCACGTCCACGTAGGTCTTGGTGGTAATTTCGCCGCCTACCACTACCATGCCGCGGGTGATGAAAGTCTCGCAGGCGACGCGGCCGGCGGGATCTTTCTTCATTATCTCGTCAAGAACGGCGTCCGAGATCTGGTCGCAAACTTTATCCGGGTGCCCCTCTGTCACTGATTCCGAGCTGACGTACCTTTTACCTTTGAAGTTCATGTTCTTTTCCTCCTGAATTTATACCCAAATTATACAAAACTTGCGTTGGTGCCGTATCAAGCGCTATGCGCATTAGGCCTATGGCCATGCCGTAACAAGCGCTATGCGCATCAGACGGCCAGACGGCCAAATTTTACCGTTTACTTGTGCTCTACCAGCTTGAAGGCCAGGTCGAGCAGCTTTTTTGTGTTCTCCTGGCTGTCCGTTTCGGCGTAAGTGCGCAGCAACGGCTCCGTGCCGGACGGCCTCATCAGTACCCACCAGTCATTGTCCAGAACTATCTTAAGGCCGTCGATGGTATTGGTCTCAGTGATCTTGTGGCCAAGAAGCAGCTTGGGGAGCTTCTTCTTTATTTTGACCGCGAAAGAATGCTTGTTGGGGATAGGCTTGTCCATCTTGAAGTCCCTGCGGACGAAGCAGGACTTGCCGTACTTCTTCTCTATCTCGGCGTACATCGCGGAAACCGTTTTCCCGGTCTTCACGGCCATCTCCATCACGAAGAGCGCCGTCAGCGCCCCGTCGCGCTCCGGCAGATTGCCCTTCCAGGCATAGCCGCCGGACTCTTCCACCCCGAAAGTCACGTCCTCGTTAAGCATCTTCTCCGCTATGTACTTGAAGCCTACGGGAACCTCGTCGAAAGGCAGGTTGGCCGCGCGCGCTATGCGCTTGGTCAGGAAGCCCATCGACACGGCCTGGACTATCTTGCCTTTGTACTGGCCCTTGGAAAGCAGATATTCAAGCATCAGGGGGGCGGTCTGGCAGGGGGTCATATACTGACCCTTGTCCGAGACCAGGGCAAAGCGGTCCGCGTCCCCGTCCAGCGCCACGCCGAGCAGCGCTTTATGCTTCTTGACGGCGGCCGCAAGGTCCAGGAGGTTCTTTTCCACCGGCTCGGGGGAGATCCCGCCGAAAAGAGGGTCGTGCCTGTCGCGCAGCTTCACTACGTTCTTTGAATTAAAAAGTTCTCCCGCCGTTTCGGCGCCCACGCCGTACATGAAGTCGACCACGACCGTGCCGGGGAGCTTGGCCAGGACCTTCGAGGAGGACACCTTGGAATTGATATAGTCCACGTAAGCCGGGCGGAAATCTTTTACGGGTGTCGGCGTGCCGGTGGGTTTCATCGGCACGGCCTTGGCCACGTAGTTCTCTATCTCGGCCGTGACGGAAGGAGGGGCCGAGCGCCCGTTCTGCTTAACTTTTATGCCGTTATAATGGTGGTTATTGTGGCTGGCGGTTATCACCACGCCTATGCCGAAGCCCTTGGTGGTAAGCAGGCTCACCGCCGGGGTCGCAAGCGGGGAGGAACTGAGCGTGACCTCGAAACCGTTCGCGGCGATGATATCAGCCAGTGTTTTTGCGAAGAGGTCCGACATGAAGCGCCTGTCGTAGCCGACGGCCACGGTGGGTTTGTCGGTGCGCATGTACTTATAGGATAAGTAGTCGGCCATGCCCTGCGCGATCTTCCTGACCACGTCGTAGGTGAAGTCCCTGGCTATGATGCCGCGGAAACCGTCCGTACCAAAAGAAATATGGTTTGACTGGTGGGAACTCATTTAGGCCTCTCTTTGGTAAAACAACATTCGTCCCGGCCCCTGCCAGGCTTAACTTCCAAATTAATTTGGATATATATATATTATTAAAAATAAAGGAGAAACTCAAATGGCAGGGAGCGGCGGCCGGGGGACGGTGGGGAACGGACTGCGGGAAGATTTTCTTTTCAGACCTTAAACTCCGCTTTTCCGCCCAATATCCCGGCCAGTTCACTGGCTACCGCGGCTTCGAGGGCGGAGCCGGGAGAGGGAACTTTTCCCGCCTCGATAACGCCCGAAACCCCGCGCCGTTTAAGTTCCCCGGGCTTTTTAAGAAGGGATACTCCGCAGACCACTATAGCCGGTTTGCCAAGGCGGGCCGCGGCCGCGAGGGCCGCCCCGGGCGCTTTGCCGTAAAAGGTCTGGCGGTCGAAACAGCCTTCTCCGGTTATAAGGAGGTCGGCGCGGGCCAGTTTTTTCACGAAACCGGTCTTTTCAAGCACGAAAGCCGCCCCGTTCTCCAGGTCGGCCCCGAAAAAAGAAGCCAGCCCGGCCCCGAGCCCGCCCGCGGCCGCTCCGCCCCGCAGGGTGGAGATATTCAAATTAAAATGATCTTTAACGATCCGAGCGTAATTGAGCAGAGCTTTCTCCATAAAGGCCACTTCCCGCGGGCCGGCCCCTTTCTGCGGGCCGAACACGCGCGCCGACCCGAGCCTGCCGCAAAGCGGGTTGCTTACATCGGCCAGGCCGGTTATTTTCACGCCTTTTAGATATTTACCGGATTTTCCCGGCGAGATAGAGGCCAGGGAGGCGAGGCCGCGGGCGCCTTTCGCTATCGGCCGGCCTTTCGCGTCCAGTAAATCGAAGCCGAAAGCCTGGGCGCAGCCGGCGCCGCCGTCGTTGGAGGCGCTCCCTCCGAGGCCGACGATAATTTCCCGCGCGCCTTCCGACAAAGCCGCCGCTATCAATTGACCCACCCCTCTTGTAGAGGCGTCCAGCGGCCGCAGTTTAGCGCCGCCAAGCCGCCACAGCCCCGAGGCCTCGGCCATTTCTATGACGGCCGTACTCCCGGCCAGGAGCCAGCGCGCCGTCACCTTTTCGCCGAGCGGCCCCTCTACGCGGCTCCGCATTATTTCCCCGCCGAGGGCCGGGCGCAGCGCTTCAAGCAGGCCGTCGCCGCCGTCGGCTATCGGCAGAACCTCGACGGCCGCCCCGGGAAGCGCCCGCCGGACCCCCCTGGCGGCGGCCTCGCCGGCCGCGGCGGCGGTCAGCGTTCCCTTAAAGGCATTGGGGGCTATCAAAATCCTCATATCTAAATGATAGAATAATAGAAAGCAATTTGCTAAATACCGCGCCGCGAAACAAATGGAAATACAGAAACCCACCGTTGTTTACCGTTACAAGAACGGCCTTTACGTCAACCTCACCAACAGCTGCCCCACGGCCTGCTCTTTCTGCGTCAAGAAAACCTGGAAGATGGACTACCGCGGCAGCGACCTGAACCTGCAGGGCGCGGAGCCCTCCCCTGCCGAGGTCATAGCCCTGGCGAAGGAACAGTGGGCGGCGCTGCCTTTCGAGGAACTTGTTTTCTGCGGCTACGGCGAGCCGACGATGCGCCTCGAGGCCATGCTCACCTGCGCGCGCCTTATAAAGAACGGCCGCGCGGAACCGCTGCCGCGCGCGCTCAAGATCCGGCTGAACACGAACGGGCTCGCGAACGCCGTCTGGGGCCGCAATGTCGTCCCCGAAATGAAAGGCCTCATAGATTCCGTGCACGTCAGCCTCAACACTTCGGACCCCGCGCAGTGGCTGGAGCTGATGCGGCCCATGGAGCCCTGGGCCGCCACGGGTTTCGAGAAAGTTAAAGAATTTATCAGGGAATCCTCGATGCTGCTCCCCGAGGCCTTCGCCACCGCCGTCGAGGCTGAAGGGATAGATACGGAGAAATTCAAAGCCCTGGCCGTGCAGCTGGGCGCCGAGCCGCGGCTCAGGCCCAGGCTGGAAGCGGAGAAAGCGCCTTAATGGAAAGAAAAGCCTTGTTGCTCCTGCTAGCCGCGGCCGCTTTTGTGCTGGTCAGCGTGCCCAGCGTGCTTTTCAACAACGCTATAAAAAAATACTTCAGCTTCGTCGGCCACTGGAGCGTGGCCAATATCAAGCCCTCCCGCACCGGCATCATCCCGCCCGCCAGGCCCCGCCCCGAAAGGCCCGTAGAGCCGCCGCAGCCGGAGCTCCGGTTCGCGAAATTCTCGATAAAGATAGCCGGCGCCAAAGAGGTCAAGATCGCCGGGGATTTCAACAAGTGGAACCCTGACGCCCTGTCCCTGGTAAAAAAAGACGCAAAGACCTGGGAAGCCCTGGTGCCCCTGCCGCCCGGCAGATACAAATACCTTTGCCGCATCGACGGGCAGGACGTCCTGGACCCGCTCAACCCCGACACGGACATGGAAGCCGGCCGCAAAGTCTCGGTCCTGACCGTAAAATAGAACGCGCATGAAAAAGATCCCGGCGCTGCTCCTCCTCTCCCTTCTTTTCCCCTCCGTCCTCGCGGCGCAGCAGGCCGCGCTCTGGGTTCCGGCCGACGCCGCCGGCGCCGAAGAAGTTATCTCCGCGTTGGAGCAGGACGCAAACCTGCGCCTTACGGCCGCCCTCACCCCGCTCTCTAAAAATCTCGAGGAGCGCGTCAAGAAACTTGAGAGCTCCGGCCGGCTCGAGCTCGCCCTGCGCCCGGCTGGGGATCCCCCGCTGCCCCTGCTTTATTACCCGTCCTCCGCGCAGGTGAAATGGTCAGGCAAGCCGTCCACGGCCGCGCTCCAGACCGACCAGTATTTCCTGGCCCTCCGCCTTAGCCTGGCGAGAGACGCCGCGCTTAAGGTTTTCAAGAAAAATCTCTCCGGGCTGGTCAGCCCTCCCGGCGGCCTCACGGCGGACTATTTTCCCCTGGCCAGGTCTATCGGAGTAAAATGGATAGCCGCCGGTCCGCTGGCGTCCACCGCCGCCGCGGTGATGGAATCCGGCGGGGTTTACGCCGTGCCTTTCGCGGCATTCCCGGCGGCCCGCCCGGCGGCCGCAGGTCCGTCTTTCGCCGTTTTCGACGAAACCTCCGCGGCCGACCCCGCCGCTATCCGCGCGCTTCTGCTGGCCGAGCTTAAAGCCTTTTCGCCGCAGAAAAAACTTACCGTCTCCGAAGCGCTTAAGCTCGCTCTCTCGACCGCGGCCGCCCCGGCAGAAATAGAGGCGGCCGCCTCGCCCTGGGCCGGAGATTACACGCCCTGGGCTTCAGCCCCCCTCCAGGCCGGCGCGCTCGCCGCCCTGGCGCAGACGAGGGCCGACCTCATGCTCCACCTCAACGCGGCCCAGGGGAATTATCTCAAAGCGTCCGCGGCCTTCGAAGAGTATTTCTCCGCCGAAGAAGGCGCGAAGCTGCGCGTCCTCGCCTCGGCGGATCCGGAGACCGCGAGCGAGACAGAGATAGAGATAAGGAACGCCCTGGGCAATGCCTACCGCCTTATGCAGAAAGCCCCCCCGCCCTGGGTTTTTTCCAGCCTGGCCGACGCGGCCTCCGGGCCGGCGCAGGCCGAGAAGCTCCAGGTTACCGCGCTGCCGGGAGGCTTCAATATAAAGAACATTTCAAGACCTCCCGAGCCCCCCGCGAAAACAGCGGGGCTCCCGGAGACAGCCGATCCAAACAAGATCTGGAAACTGGACAGCTTCAGCGTCCAGTCCGACACTGAAGGCGTCCTCGTGCGGTTCTTCCCCCTCGAGCTGAACAATTCCCTGAAAAAGACTTCCGGCTTCAGCCACATCAGGCTGGACCTGTATATCGACGTGAACCACCGCCCAAGGGCGGGAATGGCGCGCCCGCTCGAAGGCCGCCCGTTGAGGTTCTTCCCGGAGAACGCCTGGGAATACGCCATCGAGGTAACGCCGGCCGGGGCGGCCCTTTATATAGCGACGCCAAAGGGCCCGGTTTCCGCCGGGGCCCTGCCGGTAAAAACGGAAAATGGTTCAATAGCTGTACTCGTGCCTTCGGAGCGGCTTAAGGGAAATCCCGGGCTCTGGGGCTACGCCGCCCTGCTGCTCGCCCCGAAAGAAGGCGGCGGCTTTACTATCACCGACCACATAACCGAGGAAATAGCCAACGGCTATATCTACGCGGTCCGCCCGGGGAAAAATTAGAGCTACGGAGGGGATATGGCAGACAGGGATAAAATAGTTTCTTTCACGGATTCCTACCTGGATTCAAAGAAAATAAAAGACGCTTCGCAGAACGGCCTGCAGGCCGAAGGCAGGCCGGAAGTGAAAAAGATCGCTTTCGGGGTTTCCGCCTCGCTGGAATGCATAAAGCGCGCGGCGGCCTGCGGCGCGGACATGCTTATAGTCCACCACG
>CAZUQT010000070.1:0-12910 GCA_964622585.1 uncultured Elusimicrobiaceae bacterium
AAACCACGGCCCGCTCTGGCGCGGACAGCGCCCTGACGACGCGGGTGGACGGCGTGGCCGCTTCGACCGGGACTTTGACCGTGAACCTCGCCGCTGTGGTTCTTTCTACCGGCCCGCTGGCTAATACCGGCAGCTGGAGCGGCGCTCTGAGCGCGGGTGGGCCGATTTCGCTGCCTATTAAGACCATAACCGAAGCTAACAGTCCTTATACGGTAACCGGGAATGACAGCACGATTATAGTCGACGGATCGGCACATATCGCTGAATGTTTTGTTAATTTACCGAGTGCGGTCGGTATTGCCGGCAGGATCTATACCTTTAAGCGGGTGGATGACCCTACGCTTCTCGGCGCGTTTCCCGTCACAATTACCCCGGTTTCCCCGCAGACGATCGACAGCGCTCTTACTACTCCCCTGCAGCTTAGCTCGATGAAGGGGGTCTCCGTGGCTATACAAAGCAACGGGAGCAACTGGTTTATCTTGTCCGCATTCAATATAGCTTGGTAGAGACCATCAAGGCCGAGGCTGCGACAAGGGAGCAACTAGCTGATCTTGTCCGCATACGATGTAGCTATTTTAGGGCTCCGCTGGGAGCGGGCGGGGTTGCCGTTATAACGGTTTTAACGACACTCCGCCCGTTTTATTTATATAATTGACATTTGCCCTCCCGCCGCGCGGGCGGATTCCGATTTTATCTGTTGACCAAGGGGAACCCAATGTACCTCAAAGAGCTCGAGATCTACGGTTTTAAATCTTTCGCCAACAAGGTCAAGCTGCCGCTCAAACCCGGCATCACCTGCATAGTCGGCCCCAACGGCTGCGGAAAATCCAACGTAGTGGACTCGCTTAAGTGGTGCATAGGCGAAATGTCCTGGAAATCGCTGCGCATGCCGTCCATGATGGACGTGATCTTCGCGGGCACCACCAAGCGCCAGGCCCTCAATATGGGCGAAGTGGCCATGACCTTCGACAACGAGAGCCGGAAGCTCCCGCTCGACTTCAGCGAAGTCACCGTCACCCGGAAGATCTACCGCTCGGAAGAAAGCGAATATTTCATCAATAAAGTGCAGTGCCGCCTGAAGGACATCCGCGAGATGTTCCTGGACACCGGCATAGGCACGGAAGGCTACGCCATCATCGACCAGGGCGAGGTGGAGCATGTTCTGAGCGCGACCCCCGAAGAGCGGCGCGAGCTGTTCGAAGAGGCCGCCGGCGTCTCCAAGTACAAGGCAAAGCGCGACGAGGCCACCCGCAAGCTTGAGAAAGTCGAGATAGACCTGAACCGCCTCGCGGACTCCATGGTGCTGCTCGACGAACAGATCAAGAAGCTCGACAAAGAAGCCGCCAAGGCCCGCCTGGGGCAGAAATATAAAGAAGAGCTGACCGGCGCCGAGATAGCGCTGCTCCTGAAGGACGGGGAAACTTTCGCCGCCCGCAGCGCTGAAGCCGCCGCGCGCCTCGAGCCGATCAAAAAAGAGCTGGCCGAGACCGCCGTGGCCATCACCAGCCTGGAAGGCGAGATCGCCGCTATCAATCTTACCCTTACGCAGAAAGCCGAAGACCAGCGCTTGCTGAAAAAGGCCATGAGCGCCGTGAAGGCCGACCAGGGCCAGGCCGAGGGCCGGATAGTCGCCGGCGGCACGATGCTCGGCGAGATAGCCAGCCAGCGCGAGGTCCTTTCCTCCTCCGAAAGGCGCAATGCCGAAAAACTGGCCGTCACCGGCCCCCGGATCGAGGAGCTTCGCATGAAGCTCTCCTCGGACGAAGGCGGGCTGCCCGCCCTGCAGGCCGAGTACGAGACCGCGGCCGCCGCGCTCGCCGGCGTGACCGGCCAGATGCGCGCCGCCGACGAGGCCGCAGAGAATATCGCCCGCGAAATGAACGAGGCCTATTCCCGCGAGATGAAGATATCCAACGATATCGCCGTGACCAGCTCGAATATCGGCCATTTCAACGACGCGAAGGCCGGGCTGGAAAAAGACATCAACGACATGACTTCCGCCGTGGCCGCCATGGAGGCCCGCATAGCCGAGCTTAAAGCGCGCTCCGCCGCGCTGGGCGCCGAGCTGGCCGCCGAGAACGAGAAAGCCGCCGCCGCCGAGACGCAGTCCAAGGCTTTCGCCGCCAGGCTGGGGGAAATAGAAGCCCGCCAGTCGGAAATACGCGAGAAAAAAGCCTGGAACACCGCCCGGCTTCAGGCCATCCTCTCCCAGGGCGAGCACGACACTTACTGGGTGGGCATCAACGGCGTCCTGAATTCCGGCGTGGCCGGCGTGAAGGGCACGCTCAGGCATCTTCTTACCATCCGCAAAGAGGACCGCGTGGCCGTGGACGACGCGCTGGGCCGCTACCTGGATTCCGTGGTCTGCGAAACCGCCGCCGCCGCGCAGGAAGCCATAGATTATCTCAAGCATGTCGGCAAGGGCCGCTGCCGTTTCCTGATCCTGGAACGCGCCCCCGCGGCGCCGGCGCAGGAAGGCTGGACCGCCCCCGGAGCGCAGCGCGTCCTGGAGAAGATCTCCTGCGAGCCGCAGTACCTGCCGCTGGTCGGCGGCCTGCTCTCCGGAGTTTACGCCTCGGGCGGGTCGGTGTACGGCTCTTTCTGGGTTACCGGCGGGGTGGACGAAGTGGTCTCCAACGAGCCCTACTGGGAAGAGGAAGGCGACCTCAAGGAACAGATAAAGAAGCTGGACGACGAAACCGCCGCGCTGGAGACCGAGAAGGCTTCGCTGCTGCCGCAGCTCGAGGCTTCCCGCGCCGCCGCCGACGCCGCCGAAGACAAGGCCGTCGCGCTTAACATAGATTTCCACAAGAACGGGACGGAGGCCGCCGGTGCCGAGAGCGAGCTGGGCCTGAAGCGCGGGAACCTCGACTTCTCCCGGTCCGAGATGGAAAAAGCCGATTCCGGCATCAGGCAGGCCGAGGAAGAGTTCAGCCGGCTGATAGAGGCGAAGGCCGCCGCCGGCTCCGCCACGGAAACCAAGAAGGCCGAGCAGGCCGCGCTGGGCGAAAGGAAGAACGCCCTGCACGAAGATTTCGCCCGCCAGAAAGAAGAGCTGGGCGGCCGCAAAGCCAATCTGGACAATTACCGCCAGAACCTCGAGGCGGCAAGGGGCGAGCTGAACCGGGCCGAGAGCGACCTGTCCTCGCTGACGGACGAGAAATCCCATTTCGAGGAGCGCCGCGCCGAGCTGTCCGCCCGCGAGGTAAAGTACAGCGGCGAGATAGCGGTTTCGAAGGCCCGACTGGCGGAGCTGATGCACGACCTGGCCGAGAAAGAGATCATGGACAGGGCGATGGAAGACGAGCTCAACGAGCTGCGCGGCAGCCTGTCCCGCCTCAACGCCAATCTTAAGGACAGCCGCGACGTCTCCCTGGAAAACGACAAGATGCGCTACCAGATAGAGACCGAACTGGCCACGATAGCCGCCCGCGCGGACGAGACGGCCAAGCGCATGGCCGACGAGTGGAACATCACACCGGCCGAGGCGAAAGAGCGGTACGCCGGAGTGGAGTCCAACCACGAGCGAGTGCAGTTCCTGCGCCGCCGCATAGCGGACCTGGGCAACGTCAATATGACCGCCCCGGAGGAATACGAAGCCCTTACCCAGCGCTTCAACTTCATGAACTCGCAGGTGGAGGACCTCAACCACGCGAAGGCGGACCTCCGCTCCGCGATCAACAAGATCAACGACACCACCCGCGAGAACTTCAAGGCCACCTTCGACAAAGTGCACGGCTATTTCAAGGAGATCTACTCGCTGCTTTTCAACGGCGGCGAGGCGGACCTGATCCTGACCATGCCGGACAATCTGCTGGAGACCGGCGTGGAGATCCTGGCGCACCCGCCCGGCAAGAAGCTGGTCAGCATCACCCAGCTCTCCGGCGGAGAAAAGGCCCTGACGGCGCTCGCGCTGCTGTTCAGCTTCTTCCGCGTGAACCCGTCCCCGTTCTGCGTGATGGACGAGGCCGACGCCCCGCTGGACGAAGCGAACGTGGAGCGCTTCGTGCGCCTGATAAAAGAATTCTCGGCCACCACCCAGTTCATAGTCATCACCCATAACAAGCGCACCATGGAAGCCGCCGACACGCTGTACGGCGTCACTATGGAGGAGCTGGGGGTGAGCAAGCTGATCTCGGTGGACCTGAAGCGCGCGACCGGCATGGTCGAGCAGAAAGCGGTGGGGGTATAGTCAAAAGATATTGATGAAATACGGCATTTTCTCCGACGTACACGGCAACCACGTGGCCCTGAAGGCCGTGCTGGATTTTTACCGGAAGAACGGCGTGGAAAATTTCGTCTGCTGCGGCGATATAGTGGGCTACGGGCCGCAGCCGCTGGAATGCGCCGAGACGCTGCGCGGCCTGAAGAACCTGGTGACGGTAATGGGCAACCACGACGCCGCGGCGGTGGGCAAGATGGAGCTTAAGTGGTTCAACGCCAACGCGGCCTGGGCCATAGATTTCGCCCGCACCCAGCTTACCGGCCAGGCCCTGGATTTCATAGCGCGCCTGCCCGAAAGGGCGGAGACCGAGCATTTTACCGCGGTGCACGGCTCCCCGCGCAAGCCGCTTACGGAATACCTGCTGAGCGAGGGGCAGTTCCTGGACAATACAAAGAACTGGTCCGTCTCTCCCTGCTTTATCGGCCACAGCCATATGCCGCTTTACTTCAGGGAGGGCGAGGCCGGCGTGCCGGAAACCGATTTCCTCAAGCCCGCGGTCAAAGTCTTCGTTACCGGGAAGAATATGTTCAACCCCGGCTCGGTGGGGCAGCCGCGCGACGGCGATACCAGGGCCTCCTGCGGTATTTACGATTCGGACAAGAAATATTTCGAGCTTTACCGGGTTTTTTACGATGTCGAGGCCGTGCAGAAAATGATGGCCGCCCTCAAGATGCCCGCCATCCTGGCGGAGCGCCTCAGCTTCGGATTCTAGGTCTCTAATTATGCCAATGAACATCCTGATAGTCGACGACGATAAGAATTTCATAGATACGCTCAGGGACGGCCTTAAGCTTAAGAACGTGGACGCCGAGATCAACGTGGCCGAGACCGCCCGCGAGGCGCTGGACGCGCTTACCGCGGCGGTGCCCTCCGCCATCATCCTCGACATCCAGCTGCCGGATATGCACGGCGTGGAGTTCCTGCGCGTCATCCGCGAATCCGAAAGGCTTAAGAAAGTTCCCGTTATTTTCATTTCCGCCAGGTACACCGAGCCGGCCGACCGCTCGGAAGCCATGCTGGCCGGGGCCGCGGCTTTCTTCTCCAAGCCGGTGCAGGTGGAGGAGCTCTGGAAGGAACTTAATTACCTTCTTGACAAGAAAAAGTAAGTCTTATAGTATAGGGTGAGCGGCGGGGGAAGTGAGGTTGAGCCTCAATAAAGCGGGCCGGATAAGGATAATAATATGTCAAACGAGATACAGCTGACCGACGCGAGTTTCGACCAGGAGGTCATCAAGAGCGACCTTCCCGTGCTCGTTGATTTTTGGGCCCCCTGGTGCGGCCCCTGCCGGATGCTGGGCCCCGTCATCGACGAGCTGGCCAAAGAATACGCCGGCAAGGTGAAGGTCTGCAAGCTTAATACCGACGAGGCGCAGGACGTCGCCGGCAAATACCAGATCTCCGCCATCCCCACCATCCTCCTGTTCAAGGGCGGCAAGCTGGCGCAGCAGCTGGTGGGCCTGCAGCCCAAGGAAGAACTTAAAAAACAACTGGACGAACTGATAGCTTAATTTCCAGGCCATAAGGCGGTCAGGCCGGCCGGAGAAACCGGCAGCCTGGCCGCATAAATCCTGCCCTCCGCGATCCTCCCCAAATAAATGTCAACCAAGCGCGTTTTTATTATAGACGCACACGCTTTCCTTCGCAGGAGCTACCACGCGCTGGAGCTTTTCTCTATTAAAACCAGGTTGTTTACAACCATTCTGCCACTCCTGGCAACACTGCTCCTGTTCCGCGTGGCCGTGGTTGAGGCTAAAGTGCTGTACCATGACGGCTGCGGCTATTTCAGTAGCGACGATGGGGTAGAAGGGAAGAAAATATGCGATACCGACTTTCCCAGGGAAGTAAGGATAAAACTGAAGAAGCCGGTGGAGAAAGAGGGCACTACCTGGCGCTGGATGGTGAGGATTATCAGGGGAAGAAGCGTGGCGCGCGGGTCGTTAACCAACTTGATATTTTACGAGAACTATGTCGACCGCCTTGCCGAAACAGGACAAACCGGCAGAACGAGCAAAGTGTATTCGCCGGAGATCGCCGAAGGTTATACGGTACGCTTCTACGCGGGACAGGGGGAACTTAAATGGAAAAAGACCATTGAGGGCAAGGGTCGGGTTATTTCTGGCGTCTCTTCGTATGACGGCAGTACCTTGGCGCTGCTTACCGGATGCGACGGCGCGGATTGCAGCAACATACTGGCGGCGCATAGCAGGCCTAATATCCTGACGGTATACAACGATAAAGGCACGGAGTTTATGTCCTTCCCGGCCAAGCCCGGGTTATGCAGAATAACCGCGGTGTACGACTTCTGGATGTCCAAGAGGGGCGAGTATATGTTGGTTCCATGTGATGGGGAGGGAAGTTCTAAATTTCCGTATTTCTTCAAGCCGAAGGAACGATTGTTCTGGAAGGCCGATAAGTATTACACGATTACCAGCAGAATGGAGAAGTTAATGGCGGATGAATGGCCTGATTCTGATGAGGACACTGTCCGGGTCGAACTGATAGATCTTGAAGTTTCCGACCCCGATACGAATGGTGGATTCCGCGGGATGAATTCAACGGGGTCAGCGTATGACCTGGATCTCTCCCAGGTAGACTGGGCCCCGTTGAGGCGGTAGCCAGGTATCAGGGGACGTTGTTTACTATAACGGCGTCCCTGTGTGGCCTTTGAGAGGAATCCCCTTATCTCCAGACTCTTTTGACAGGCTCGTGATTTTGATTGCCAATAGTGAATGTATATGCTAAAAAATAGCATATTCCCCGTAACTTCAATGAACTTTTCTAATCTTTCATTAGCGAGACCGGCTCTGTCGCTGTTCGCTGCCTTATTCTCAGGGTTTTGCTCCACGGTGCAGGCTGACACTTTCTATATGAAAAGCGGGAATGAGATAGAGGGGAAGATCCTTTCAGAGACCGCTTCTATGGTAAACGTGGATATAGGTTACGGTACTGTAAACCTGGAGAAAGCGGATATTTCCAAGATCCGGCGCGACACAAAGCTGCAGCGCGGTAACGCCGCAAAGGAGTTGCTCCGCAGTAAGTTTAAATCCGGGGCACTAGTCCCTAAAGGCTCGGAGGAACTGGATAAATTATTCCGTGTCGCGAGTGCCGAAAGGGATAAAGCCCTTGAAGCCAAGCATAGCCGTGCAGCGAGAGCGGAGAAGCTTAAGGATGCGGAGGAGGCTTTGCTTGACCTTCAGAGGCGGCTTGCGGAGTGCACAAGGGACATGACAACGGTGGAAACTGGGACTAATGACTACAACGCGCTCGGCGCGGAACGTAATGATATCTCCAGTAAACTCGATGCGACTAAATTTACCATCAGCCTAATCATGCAGGAGGCGGATCTGCCGGACCCGTCTTTCCAAAACTATCTTACCAGCTACAGCAGACTGAACGATTATATGCGCGGCAAGGGGAAGTCCCTGCTGGGAGTTAAGCGAAAAGGGCGGGAGGCGGAGTACTTTGCCTGGTTCCGCGGAGAACTCGCTTTAATGAAGCTGGATTTCAGGAGCGATTCCATAGACTCGGAAGCAAGGGGCAGTCACATCATCGTGAAAGCTATCCTAAACGGGCGTGTCAGCGCACGGTTATTGGTAGATACTGGAGCTACATATACGGTCCTCTACGGCGGGACGGCAGCCGAACTAAACCTCCCCCGCGAAGAGATTGGCCGAGATATTGACATCATCGCAATTGACGGGCGCACCGTACGGGCGCAGGAAGTAAGATTAAGCTCGATAGCCGTCGGGAAGGCCGTAGTTAAAGACTCACTGGTGGCGATCACGCTCCCGAACGACAGTGTATTCGACGGCGTTCTTGGTATGTCTTTTTTGAGACATTTTTCGGTAAAGATAGACAGTGCAAACAGCAAACTGGTCCTGGAAAGTTTAAAAAAATAATCGTTGCTAAATAAATGTCTACAACCAAGCGCGTTTTCATAATAGACGCACACGCTTTTCTCCACCGGAGCTACCATGCTCTCCCCAAGTTCTCTACCTCGAAAGGGGAGGAGGTAGGGGCGCTTTACGGCTTTATGCGCGTGCTCCTGAAGCTGCTGCGCGAGCGGCGGCCGGACTATGTCGCCGTCTGCTTCGACTCTAAAGGCGGAACTTTCCGCGACGACCTTTATTCCGAATATAAAGCCAACCGTTCCGCGACCGAGCCCGGCCTTATCGGCCAGCTTAATACCGCGCGCGAACTGGTGAAGGCTTTGGGACTGAAAGGCGTTTATCTTAAAGGCTTCGAGGCGGACGATATCATAGCCACCCTGGCCCGCCGCGCCGTAGATGCCGGCCTGGAGGCCGTGATAGTTTCCGGCGACAAGGACGCCGCCCAGCTTGCCAATGAAAAGGTCAGCCTCTGGGACGGTTCTTCCCCCGACTTTTCCGGCCCCGAAGCCGTAGAGAAAAAGTATGGACTGCCGCCGGGCCTGCTCCCCGATTATTTCGCGCTGGTCGGCGATTCCTCCGACAATGTCCCCGGCGTCGAAGGGATAGGGCCGATGAAGGCCGTGAAGCTGATAAAGAAATACGGGGTATTGGAGAAGATCTTGGCCGCCGCTACCGACCCTGAAGCAGTAGCCGCCGATAAAGAACTGGCCAAGGTAGCGAAGAACATGGAGAACGCGCGCCTCTCGCGCCGGCTGGTTACCCTCGAGGCCGACGCGCCCGTAGAAGAAGGCCTGGAAATATTCAAGCCTGAAGCTTTAGGCGGCCCCGGCCTTGAGGAAATGGCCCGCCGGCTCGAGTTCAAAGAACTTCTTTCTCTGGCCGGCTCAGCTCCGTCCGAACATAAGCCGGTAGAACTGCCCCCGCTGAAAACTCCCGAAGAAATCCTTCCCGGCCTGCCGGGGACCGCATGTTTCGCCGCTTTTGAAGACGGGCTGGCCATAGGTTCTAAAGAAGGCGTCTGCATATTGAAGCCCGGCCTGTTCAGGCCTGAAGCCGCCAAAGCAGCGGCGGCAATACTCAAGGACAGCAAGGTCCGCAAATTAACTTTCGGGATAAAATCGGTCCTGCGCCTTTTGGACCTGCCCTCAGGTTTCGAGCCGGTCAATTTCTTCGACGCCGAAGCGGCCGCCGCGCTTCTCTCGGCCGGGGCGCGCCGCCAGGAACTGCCCCAGATGGCTTTCGAGCGCCTCAGCCTGCCTATGCAGCTGCCCGGCTCCGACGAGGAGAAAGCCCAGGCCTGCGCCGCGCTTGCAGGGCTTGGCGAACTGCTGGAAGCCGAGCTGGGAAAAACCGGCATGAGCGGGGTTTATTCCGAACTTGAGCTGCCGCTTCTGCCCGCCGTTTATTCCATGGAACAGCACGGCAGCGCCGTGGATACCGGCCTGCTCGGCGAACTTTCCTCCCGCTTCGAGAAAAGGCTGGCCGAACTGCAGGCCGAGTGCGAGCGGCTTACCGGCGCGGAGATCAACCTTAATTCACCCAAGCAGGTGGCCTTCCTGCTTTATGAAAAGTTGAATTTGGGCCTTGAAGAGGCGCAGAAAAAGCAGTTCAAGAACAAGGACGGCTACTCCACCGGGGAAGAAGCGCTGCAATATTTGAAAGCGTCCCACCCGGTCGTTCCGCTTATCATGGAATTCAGGGAGGTCTCGAAGCTGAAGTCCTCCTTCGTGGATAATTTGCTCGCCGCCGCCGGCGCCGACGGGCGCCTCCACACCACTTTCGACCAGCTCGGCGCGGCCACCGGCCGGTTCTCCAGCAGGAATCCCAATCTCCAGAATATCCCGGTGCGCTCGGAGTCCGGCCTCTTGGTCAGGAAATGCTTCATCGCCCGGGAAGGCTTTACGCTTCTGAGCGCCGATTACTCGCAGATAGACCTGCGCGTGCTTGCGCATCTTTCGGGGGACCGCAATCTGAGCGAGGCTTTCAGGAACGACGAGGATATCCACCTGCGCACGGCGTCCGAAGTCTTTCATTGCGCCCCGGGGTTCGTGACCCCCGAAATGCGCCGCGCCGCCAAGGCCATCAATTTCGGCATAGTTTACGGCCAGACGCCCACGGGGCTTTCGCGGGAGCTTGGGATAAGCCGCGGCGAGGCCGCCAATTATATAAAGCATTATTTCGAAGCTTACCCCGGCGTCAAAGAGTGGAGCGACAAGACCATGGCAGAGGCGAAAAAGACGGGTTTTGTGACCACTTTCGCCGGGCGGCGGCGGCTGCTGCCCGAGCTGAAAGCCTCGAACCCGCATCTGCGGAGTTTCGCCGAACGCGCCGCGGTGAATACTCCGGTGCAGGGCGGCTCCGCGGACATTATCAAGAAAGCCATGGTAAATCTTTTCTCCGGGCTTAAACATTCCAAAGATATCTTCATGCTGCTGCAGGTGCACGACGAACTCGTTTTCGAGGTGCGGCGCGGGAAACTGCCGGAGGCCGCCGCCCTTATAAGGAAAGAGATGGAGACGGCCTATAAGCTGGAAGTTCCTTTAAAGGCCGACCTGAAGACCGGGGCTAACTGGCGCGATATGGAAAAGTATGCGCCTTAGCGCCTCGCCTCTGAACGAACTGCCGCCGGTCACGAAGACTCTGGTGGCGCTGATCTTCGCCGGCTGGCTGGCCGAACTGCTCTTCGGCGCCAGGCTGAACGTAAGCCTCGGGCTGGTCCCTTACCTGGTAACGAAACAGTTCTGGCTTTGGCAGACCTTAACCTATCTCTTCATCCACGCCGATTTCCTGCATTTCTTTTTTAACGCCCTGATGCTCTGGATGCTCGGCCGCATCCTGGAGCCGGAGATGGGGTCGAGGAAATTCCTGATCTATTTCCTGGCCTGCGGCGCCGCGGCGGCCCTCTTTACCGCGGCCTGGACCCCGGAGTCTTTGATCCCGGTTATAGGCGCCTCGGGGGCCGTGTTCGGCCTGCTCGGGGCTTTCGCCTTCCTCCACCCCGATACCACCGTGTATTTTTACTTTATTTTCCCGATGAGCGCCCGGATGATGGCTTTTCTGCTTGGAGCCCTGGAGCTTGTGATGACGGTTTCCAGGACCGGCTCCAGGATCTCCAGCGTTACCCACCTGGGCGGACTGGCCGCCGGCCTGCTCTGGCTCTGGGCGGAGCGCCGCTGGAGGGAAAGGCCTGTCCGTGAAGAACCCGATCCGGAAGAAGTTGAAAAAGCCGAGGTGGACCGGCTCCTGGAAAAAATTTCCGTCAGCGGCCAGGCCTCGCTAAGCCGTTCCGAGCTCGCCATTTTGGACGAATACGCGAAGAAGAAAGGGGGGAGAGCGTGAAACTGAAAAAAGGTTATTTCGTCCCGCGCGGCCGGGCCGTTATAGGGCTTACCGGACCTATCGCCTCGGGCAAGAGCCTGGCGCTGAAGTGTTTTCAGGAAGAGGGCGCCTTCACGGTCTCCGCCGACTCTGTATCCGGAGAACTATTGACAACCCCCGGGATTTACCATACAATAGTTAGGAAGTTTGGTTCCGATAAAATCCTTACAAACGGTTTACTGGACAAAGAAAAGCTTGCGGCCGAGGTCTTTAGCTCGCCCGCCAAGCGGGAATGGCTTGAAGGCCTGCTGCACCCGCAAATCCTTAAAAGAATCCACTCTCTAATAACCAGATCCAATAAAAAAATATCGGTTGTCGAGGCGCCCCTCCTGTTCGAGGCGGGACTCGCGGAGTGTTTCACTATTACGGTCTGCCTGGCGGCGCCGGAGAAGACGCTGGAGGCCAGGGCCCTGAAGAGGGGCTGGAGCCGGGCGCAGTACCGGGGCAGGGTGAAAGCCCAGCTGGGCGCCGCGGAAAAATACGCCAGGGCCGACGTGGTGCTGGAAAACTCCGGCAAACCCGCGGAACTCGCCGGGAAGATAAAATTTTTATGCCGCTTCCTTGAAGGAACGGCCAAGAGCTAAAAGAGGAAAAATGAACGAAGAACAACAGCCGGAAGAAAAAAATTCAAGGGTAGCCGCGCAGGAACCGGAGAACGGCAGGCGCGGGAACGGGGAAAATCACCGGCCGTATAACGGCGGACCCAGGAACGGTCAGAGATACAATAACAGCCAGCACCAGGATATAAGGGGAAATCAGAAAATGGAAAACAACAGGACGCCCAATCAGGGCCAGAACCAGAACAATGGCCAGAGCCAGGGCCAGAATCAGAACCAGGCCCAGGGGCAGAATACCAATTTGCCGAAGATGGACGTTACGGTGCTCACCAAGATGACCGTGGCCGACCTTGTGAAGATAGCCGAAGAGCATAAGCTGGAGGGGGTCTCCGGCCTGCGCAAGCAGGAGCTGATCGGCAAGCTTATGGAAGCCCAAGCCAAGCAGAACGGCATAGTCCAGGGCGAGGGCGTGCTGGAGATCCTCCCGGACGGCTTCGGCTTCCTCCGCTCCCAGGAATATAATTACCTTTCCAGCCACGAAGATATCTACGTCTCCCCTTCGCAGATAAAGAAACTGGGCCTGCGCAAAGGAGACTCGGTCAACGGCTTTATCCGCCCTCCCAAGGACGGCGAAAGGTTCTTCGCCCTGCTCCAGGTTAAGACCGTCAACGGCTTCGAGATAGAGAAGATCGGCCACCGGCCTCTTTTCGATAACCTCACCCCGCTGCACCCCAACAAGCGCTTCCTGCTGGAGACCGCCAAGAACGAGATGACCGGCCGCGTGATCGACCTGATCGTCCCCGTCGGCAAAGGCCAGCGCCAGCTCATCGTGGCCGCGCCCAAGACCGGCAAGACCATGA
>CAZUQT010000071.1:0-10363 GCA_964622585.1 uncultured Elusimicrobiaceae bacterium
CGACCATTGCCTGCAGTACATGACGGCGATCGGCCTGATCTTCGGGAACCTCGAGGCCGACCATTACGAGGACGCCGTGGCGCAGGACCCAAGGATAGACGCGCTCCGGGACAAGTTCACTATGACCGAAGAGCCCCGCTATACCAAAGAGTACCTGGACCCGTCCAAGCGCTCCATCTCAAACGCCGTGCAGATCTTCTTCAAAGACGGGACCAGCACCGAGAAAGTTGAAGTTGAATATCCTATCGGCCACCGCCGCCGGAGGAAGGAAGGCATCCCGGAGCTGGTAAAGAAACTGGATGCGAACCTTAAGACCCGCTATTCGGACGAAAAGCGCTCGGCAATAATGAGCTCGTTCGCCGATCCGGTGAAATTCGAAAATATGCCGGTCGATAAATGGATGGAGCTGCTGCGCCTGTCCTGAGGAAAAAAGCATGAAATATCCTAAAAAAGTCGTACTGGGCGATATCACCGTGCGAGACGGTTTCCAGCACGAGGATAAGACCATCCCGACTCGGGCCAAGCTCTGGTGCGTCGAACAATCGATCCTGGCGGGCTATAAAAGGCTGGAAGTGACCAATCTGGGGAACCCGGCCGGCATGCCCCAGTTCGCCGACGCCGACCAGCTCCTGCAGTCTATTCATAAGAGCTCCCTGCTGAAGGACAAGCTTAAGGACGTGGAGCTCACGGCCGTTACCATCAGGGAAAAGGCCGCGGAGCGGGCCTTCGACGCCCGGCAGAAAGGCTGGGGCCCGGACCGGATCTTGTTCATGGTCTCCACCAGCGAAGCCCATCACCGGAAGAATTCAGGGCTTTCGCTTGAGGAATACTGGAAGATGTGCGAGACCTATATCAAAAAAGCGCATGAGAACGGGATAAAGGTCTGTGGGACCGTTTCGACCATCTGGGGCTGCCCCATCGTCGGGCCCACGGAGCTGAAACACGCGGTGGAATTCACCAAACGCTTCCTGGACATCGGAGCGGACGACATCGAGCACGCCGACCATGACGGGTCGGCTTCGCCGGACAAAGTTTTCGATTATTTCTCGATGGTACTTAAAGATATTCCGGACCCCAAAAAACACGTGGCTCATTTCCACGTTACCCGGGGCTGGGGCCTGGCTAACGTGCTTGCCGCTCTCCAGGCCGGGATCACCCATTTCGAGGGAACGATGGGCGGCATCGGCGGTCAGCCCGCTAATTTCGTGGACGGCTGTCCCGTCGCCGGGACCGGGAAACATTATTACGCCGACCCCGGCATAGTCGGCCTGGTCTCTTCCGAAGACATGGCCGTGATGATGGATGAAATGGGCATAGACACGGGCCTCAATATAGACCGCGTGCTTGAGATCGGCCAGGCGACGGAGCGCATCCTCGGCCGCCGCCTCCGCTCGGAGACGGTCCACTCCGGCAGGGTCCCAAAAACCCCTACAGGCCGCGGCTCGCCCCTGACATTATAATCAGCGACCGCGTAGAAATGAAGAAGCCCCGGCTAAAAACCGGGGCTTCTTCTTGGCAGAGGGGTCAGGTCTTTACTTTTGACCTATATCGGCAAAATAGGGGCAGAGGTCAAGATTCAAGACCTGACCCCATAGACTAAACGGCCAGGCTTGGGTCTTCGAGTTTACCCAGGAAGAGAATGAGGCCGTTGCGCTTTTCTTCTATCAGGAAAATGAAGGGCCTGTCGGCTTTGAAGAGCAGCGGGGCTTTTTCGCGCTTCTTCTTCCTGGCTTTAACGCCGGGGGCTTCGCGCCCCTCCTCGTTCACTTCCACAAGAACTTTCTGCACGGCCTGCTGCAGGAAAAGGCCTTTGCGGCCAGTCATGCCGGAATAATCCGCGTTTTCCTTGAAGGCCCCGGGCATGCCGAGAGCGGAGAGGCGGGCGGCCAGGTCCCAGGTTCCGGAAATTTTGAAGCGCGGCAGGGTGACGAGGACCGGCTCTACCCTGGCAGACATCGCTTTCCTCAGCTCCGACAGTTTTTCCGGGGTGAGGTTTTTATACAGGTCCGCGGCGCTCTTCCCCGGGGCCGGCAAAAGAACAAGCATGCGGAGTTTCCCCCCCAGATAGTCCAGCCCGGCGGCCTGGAATTCTTCATCCTCGTAAAATTCCGTTTTAACCGGTTTAGCCGAAGACATCAGCTGCGCTTTCACTTTTTCTCCGCCGGCCAGCGAGAAATCCTCCTCGGAAGTCAGGTCTTTGTCGAAGGCGCTCGCCCAGCTGCCTTTGAAGGTCACGGCGTTCGCCAGCATCAGCCTTGTGAACAGGGTGATCGCGCCCTGTTCGAAAACCGCCGTTATCCGGCCTTCCGTTCTTTTTCCCGTCCAGTCATTGATAGCGGCCCGCGCCTTTTCAGGCGAATTCCTGAAATCCGCGGTTTCGCCCGAGGCCGAATATGAAGACTTAAGCACCGCTTCGTAGTCGGGCAGGAACTCATAGCCTTTCTGGTACCAATAGGTATTGACCCGCCTGAACTCCGAACCCTTTACGGCTTTGATCAGGCCGCGGCGCAAACCCGCGGCCTCGAGCCTGTGGAAATTGACGTCTTCGGGAAAACCGAAAACATTCCTGATCTCGGGCGCGGTATTTCCGCGCGCGCAGTCGTAAACCATGGAGAAAGCGGAATAGAGACCATAAGGAGAAAAGAGCGTATTGCCCTTCGCGTCGCCGGCCCCGGCGGCGAACCTGAACCCGGCCGCATTGGACTTCTCGGCCGGCTGCAGGATCGCCGGCGCCGTGGACACCGGCAAAGTCTCGGCGGATAAAGGCCCCCCGGCGAAAGCCGCGGCGGCCGCTAAACCCAGGATCATGGATTTCATCATATTGAGCTTCCCTTAATATAGTTAAAATGGCGCAGCCGGGCCGGCATGTGGGAACCGATAGAACTTAATCCCACGGCGAGCAGAAGCAGGAAGCGGTTATAATCCGGGAAGACCGGGACGAGGCACAGGAGCGCCAGCTTTATCAGCGTAAGCCCCCCCGCAAGCTGCAGGAACCAGTCGAAACCTTTCCAGGCCTCGAGGGCCATAAGGCCCGCGCCGGTAAAGACGCTCCAGTACAGCCAGGGCAGAAGTTCGGCCTGCGGAACCCCGAACCAGAGACCGCCGAAAAACACCGAAAAGCTTATGATATGGAGCGTGCGCACGGCTACGCGCAGCGCGCGGCCGGAACGCCGTTTTTCTTCTGGAAAAACGGCGCCTTGATCTGTCATTTTAATTCCGGTTTAGCTGTGGAAGGAAACGCAGCCTTTGACTATGCGCATGAAGGTCTCGGGGAGCAGGCCCATAAGGAGGGTGGCCGCCGAGGTGACGAAGATCACGCCGGCGGTATAGATATCCGTCTCGACCGCCGAGACGTCCTTGCTCTCCGAGAAGAACATCCTGCGGGCGATGTTCATGTAATAGTAGACGGACACGACGCTGTTGACGACGCCGAGGACCGCCAGCCAGAGGTAGGTATGGGAATTGACGGCGGAGGCAAAAAGGTAGAACTTGCCGACGAAGCCGACCAGAGGCGGGATGCCGGCGAGCGAGAGCAGGAACATGACCATCACTATGCTCAGGCCGAGGGAGCGCTTGGCCAGGCCGTCGTAAGCGTCCAGCTCGTAGGAGCCGGTCTTCCCGGCCACGACCATCGCCACGGCGAAAGCGCCCATATTAGTGACCAGGTAAGCCAGGGCGTAGAAGAAAACGCTTTCGCGGCCGATAGGGTCCGCCACTACGAGACCGATAAGCATATAGCCGGCCTGGGCGATGGAGGAGTAAGCGAGCAGCCTTTTGACATTGGTCTGGAAAAGCGCCGTCAGGTTCCCGACCGTCATGGTAAGGGCGGCCAGTACGGCTATGACCAAAGTGGAGCTGATGGCGTAGTGCGGGATGACGGAGGCGAAAATGCGCATCATCGCGCCGAGGGCCGCCAGCTTGGAGGCCACGGAGAGGTAAGCCGTCACGGGCGTGGGCGCGCCTTCATAGGCGTCGGGCGCCCAGAAGTGGAACGGGACCATGGAGATCTTGAACCCGAAGCCCACGAGGATGAAAAGCATGCCCATGATATAGGCGGGGTCGTTGAAATGGAGGTCGACCGAGGAAACATAATTGAACAGGTTCGTCGTGCCGGTGGCGCCGTAGAACAGCGAGATGCCGTAGATCGTCACGGCGGTGGAAAGGCCGCCCATCAGAAAATATTTTATCGCGCCTTCGGCGGACCTGGGGTTTTTCTGCTCGAACCCGGTCAGGATGAAGCAGGAGATGCTTATAAGCTCGAGGGAGATCAGCAAATAGATCAGGTCCATGGCGCCCGACAGGAACATCATCCCGCAGCTGGCCCAGAGGACCAGGGCGGTGTAGGTCCCGACGTGCCTGGGCGGTATCGCGTGATAGTTCACGGACAGCAGGAGCGTGAAAACTGTGGCGGCGAGGATTATGAACTTGAAGAGCTGGGCCGCGGGGTCGAGCACCCACATCGTCCCGTTCCCGTAAGCCGCCATGACCGCCTGCGTCACGACCATCCCGAGCACCGCCGCCGCGCTGATGGTCCCGAGGTGGAAGAGCAGCTTAGCGCGGCCCTCGCCTATAAAGGCCCCGGCCAGCAAAATGAGCAGGCCGGCGCAGGCCAGTATTATTTCAGGGTTCAACAGGATCAGGTTTGACATAAGCGGACTGTTATTTAATCATCCCTACGAGGTAAGTGATGGTCGGGTCGATCAGGTCCAGGCAGAACTTGGGCCAGACGCCGATAATTACGGTAAGCAGGACCAGCGGGACGATGGCGACCATCTCGCGGAAACCGATATCCTTAAGCGCGGCCCATTTCTCGTTGAAGGGCCCGAGGAACACTTTCTCGATCATGCGCAGGAAGAAAGCGGCCGTGACGAGAATGCCGATGGTACCGACGGCCACGTAATAGGGCCAGACGTTGAAAGCGCCCAGGAAGCAGAGGAATTCGCCGACGAAGCCCGCCAGGCCGGGGAGGCCGAGCGAAGCCATGACCTGGATGATCATCAGGCCGGCGTAGACCGGGAACTTGGCGGCCAGGCCGCCGAAAGCGTCTATGTCGCGGGTATGGGCGCGGTCATAGATCACGCCCACCAGGAAGAACAAAGAGCCGGTGATAAGACCGTGGGTGATCATCTGCAGCACCGCGCCGTTCCAGCCGATGCCCGACATCGCCGTCATGCCCAGCATGCAGTAGCCCATGTGGTTCACCGAGGAATAGGCGACCATCTTCTTAAGGTCTTTCTGCGCCATGGCGCAGAAAGCGCCGTAGACGATATTTATGATGGCGATGACGATGAGGAAAGGCATGAACCACTTGGTGGCCTCCGGCAGCGCCGGGAAGGAGAAGCGCATGATACCGTAGGTGCCCATCTTAAGGAGCACGCCGGCCAGGATCACGCTGACGCCCGTGGGCGCCTCGACGTGGGCCAGCGGCAGCCAGGTGTGGAACGGGAAAGCCGGGATCTTGATGGCGAAACCGACATAGAGGGCCAGGAAGATCCAGATCTGCATGGCGCGCGGAAGCAGGCTGCCCTGCTTTATCAGTTCCATCATGTCGAAGGTATGCGGCATGGAATTGAAGTAGAGCGCCAGGATGCCCAGCAGCATGAGCAGGCTGCCGAACAGGGTATAGAGGAAGAACTTGATCGCAGCGTACTCTTTCCGCGGCCCGCCCCCCACGCCGAGCAGGAAGTACATCGGTACCAGGATGAGCTCCCAGCACACGTAGAACAGGAAGAAATCCAGCGCGACGAACACGCCCAGCATGCCGACCTCGAGCAGGAGGAACCAGAAGAAAAATTCCTTCACGCGGACCGTTATGTTGAAGGAGTAGATGATGGCGAGCATCGTGAGCAGGCCGGTCAGGGTGACCAGGGCCACTGAAAGCCCGTCGACGCCTACGCAGTAGTTGATGTTGAAAGCCGGGATCCAGGAGAGCTTCTCGACGAACTGCATCAGTACCACGGTCTTATCGAAGGCGGCGTAGAGGTAACCGGTGAGGAGCAGGCAGAGCGCGCTGAAGACCAGGGCCACGCCCTGTATCAGCTTTGTCCTCGTGCCGGGGATGGCGAGTATGAGCAAAGCGCCTATCAGTGGAGTTACTACGATAAGGGACAATAGTGACATGTTTAAGTTCTCCTGAATTTTAAAAACTTAGCCTGCGAACGCGATCGCCGCGAATATTGAAACGGCTATCGCTACAAAAAGAAGATAGTTCTGGACGAGGCCGGTCTGCGCCAGGCGCGCCATCCGCCCGGCGGACATGGTGACCGTCCCGGTGGCGTTCAGCGCGGCGTCGACCACGTGGTCGTCGATCCAGCCCTGGACCCTGCTGAGCATAAGCGTCAGCCAGGCCCAGCCGTCGATGGCTATCTGGTCGAGGAAATTGAAATCGAAGCTGAACATGAACCGGCTCAGGGAATCGCCGATATCCACGAGCTTCAGGAAGAAAGCGTCCAGCCAGTAGCGCTTCTCGAGCATGTTCACTATGGGAGAGAAAGTCTCGCGGCAAGCGGCGGGGATGTCGGGCCTGGCCTTATAGAGCCAGATGCCCAGGCTCATTGAAAGCGCGGCGACTATCGAGGAGAACAGCGCGACGGCGCTGTGGTTGACGTGGTGCAGCTCGAAAGGGAGCGCGCCTTCGAAGTTGACCAAATGCTCGAACATCTCGTGCCTGGTAAGTACGAAGCCGGACACTACGGAGACGGCGCCTAGCAGGATAAGCGGCCCGGTCATCACCGCGGGGCTTTCATGCGCGTGGTCGTGCTTATGCGCGTCCTTCGGCTTGCCGTGGAAAGTCATTACAAGCGCGCGGGCCATGTAGAAAGCGGTCATCGCGGCGGCCATGGCGCCTATCGCGAAAAGGACCGGGTTCCTGGCCAGCGCGGCGGCGAGCACTTCGTCCTTCGAAAAATAACCGGCGAAAGGAGGAATTCCGCAAAGCGCCAGCGTGCCGAGCAGGAAAGTTATATAGGTGATCGGCATCTTGTGGCGCAGCCCGCCCATTTCGCGCATATCGTTGGTGTGAACGGCGTGGATGACGGAGCCGGCCGCGAGGAACAGGAGGGCCTTGAAGTAAGCGTGCGTGGTCAGGTGGAACATGCCGGCGGTAAAGCCGCCTACGCCGAGCGCCATCATCATGTAGCCGAGCTGGGAGACCGTGGAGAAAGCGAGCACGCGCTTCAGGTCGAAGCAGGTCAGGGCCAGGGAAGCCGCCATGAAAGCCGTTATCGCGCCGGTCCAGGCCACGGTGTCCATAGCTATCGGAGAAAGCGCGTAAACCGCGTAAAGCCGGGCGACCATATACACGCCGGCCGCGACCATGGTGGCCGCGTGGATCAGGGCGGAGACGGGAGAGGGGCC
Source organism: uncultured Elusimicrobiaceae bacterium (assembly GCA_964622585.1). Lineage (GTDB taxonomy): Bacteria > Elusimicrobiota > Elusimicrobia > Elusimicrobiales > UBA9959 > UBA9959. Next base: position 7,357 of record CAZUQT010000071.1, read on the forward strand.
TTCCATAGCGTCGGGAAGCCAGATGAAGAGCGGGAACTGGGCGGATTTGCCGGCCGCGCCGAGGAACATCAAAATGCCGGCCGCGCCGGCCGCCGCCGCGGGGATCGCGCCGGCATGGGCGAGCTCCTGTATCTTGGAGATCTCGAAAGTCCCGGCGGAGTAGAAAAGAACCATCAGGCCCACCAGGAAACCCAGGTCGCCGAGCTTCGTGGTGATGAAAGCTTTTTTGCCGGCATAGGCCGCGGACTGCTTCTCGAACCAGAAACCGATCAGGAGATAGGAGCAGACGCCGACCAGCTCCCAGCACATGAAGAAGACCATCATGTTGTTTGTGAGCGTGACGCCGAGCATGGAGGCGGTGAACAGGGAAAGGTAGCAGTAAAAGCGCTTGAAGCGGGGATCGCCGTGCATGTAGCCGGTGGAATAGATCTGCACCAGCAGGCTGACGGCCGTCACCACGATGAGCATGGCGATGGTCAGGCCATCCACGTAGACGCCAAGCGTCGCCTGGTTGCCGCCGAAGCTGAACCAGGGAATGGACATCTCATAGGGAAGCGTGATGGTCCCTTGTATGGCCTTTACGAAAAGCATAAGGCCCTGAGAGAAGCCCCAGGCCGCCACAAGAATGCCGGCGGAGGCGCCCTTCAGAGGGAGCCAGCGCCCGAAAGCGAGGATGAGTCCGGCGACTGCGAAACTTAAAAGCGGAAGGATGTAAACGTATTCAAGCATTTCTGGGTCTCCGCTATCCTTTCAGGATATTATAATCTTCGACGTATACGCTCTTGATGTTCTTGTAGATAGCCATCACGAGCGCCAGGCCGACCACGACTTCCGCGGCGGCCAGGGTAATGATGAAAATCGCGTTCAGCTGGCCCGCGTACTGGCCGGGATAAAGAAAGCGGTTAAAAGCCACGAAGTTGATGTTCGCGGCGTTGAGCATGAGCTCGATGGACATAAGGATGCCGATAACGTTGCGGCGGGTCAGAACGCCGAAAAGACCGATAGTGAACAGCAGCCCCGAGAGAGCAAGGTAATAGGAAAGTGTCATTGCGCCTTTCTCCTTCCGAAGAGCACCGCCCCGGTCATCGAGGCCAGGAGTACGACGGAGATAAGTTCGAAAGGGACGGCGTAATCGCCGAGCATCAGGGCCGCGATAGCCCTGACAGAGGGAGACGGGGCGGCCGCGGCCGGGATCCCGGAGAAATAGCCCATTATCTTAAGGAAAGCCCAGAAGAAAGCGGCGCAGATAAGCAGGGAAGGCAGCCACTGGTCGTTCACCTGGCGGACAATTTTATCGGAAGCGCTGCCGGCGAGAAGGACCACGAAAAGGATCAGCACCGCGATGCCGCCGACGTAGACCAGGATCTGCACGGCGAAGACGAAGTCGGAACCCAGGGAGGCGAAGATCCCGGCCACCCCGGCCAGGCAGAGGCCGAGACAGAGGGCGCTGTGCATCAGGCCCGGAAGCAGGACCACGCCCAGGGCCGAGAGAAGGATGACCGCGGTCAGCATGTAAAAAATTATGGTTTCTGTCATTTTCTTACCGGTACGCTCTGTATATGTATCTGGTCGGTGATCGGGGCCAGCTGTCCTTCGGCCGTAGTGCGGGCCGTTCCCCAGAGGTCGTCCCCCCGCTTCCAGCGGCGGACCATCTCGGCCCTGGTGCTGAAGATGGCCTCGTAATCCAGCGAATGCCAGAGGGCTTTCTTGGGTTTCGTGGGGCAGGACTCTTCGCAGAGCCCGCAGAAATTGCAGCGGCCGTAATCGATGGTATACCACTCTATTTTGGGTTTGGCCGGCGGGACCGCGGGCTGGCCTTCTACCGGGGCAGGAACCGGTGCCGGAGCGGCCTTGGCGAGGGCGATGCACTTGGAGGGGCAGGCCCTTACGCACATCCCGCAGGCGATGCAGGCCTCGGCGTCATAGGCGAGCATCCCGCGGAAGCGCTGGTAAGGCACTATCTTTTCCGTCGGATACTGGACGGTGATGGACGGCAGGAACAGGACTTTGAGCGTGACCCAAAGCCCTTTAAGGGTATTCCAGGAAGCGTCGAACACGAAAGCTATGTAGTTCTTCATGATAAAAGCCAGATAAGAACGCCGCCGGCCGCGATATTGAGCAGGCTGACGGGGAGCAGGAATTTCCAGTTAAAATCCATGAGCCGGTCCACGCGGAAACGCGGGAAGGTCCACCTGAACCAGAGGAAGCAGAACATCAGGATCAGGGTCTTGGAGAGGAACCAGGCCCAGCTGGGCAGGAAGTCGAGGAAGGGCAGCGGAGCCGCGCCGCCGCCGAAGAAGAAAGAGGACATCAGCAGGCAGGAAAGAAGGACGTAGGCGAACTCGCTCAGGAAGAAAAGGGCGAATTTCATGCCGGAGTATTCGGTGTTGAAGCCGGCCACGAGCTCCGATTCCGCTTCGGGGATGTCGAAAGGGACGCGGTTCGTCTCGGCGACGGAAGCGATGAGGAAAACTATGAAAGCTACCTGCCCGACGACCGGGTAGAAAATGAACCAGCGGGGAACTATGCCGCCCCAGTAACCCGCCTGGAACCCGGCTATCTCGGCGATATTCAGCGTGCCGGCCAGCATTATCACGGGGAGGACGGCGAAAGTGCGCGGCAGCTCGTAGGAGACCAGCTGCGCGGCCGAGCGAAGGCCGCCGAGAAGGGAGAATTTATTGCCGCTGGACCAGCCGGCCATGATTATCCCCATCACGGAAACGCCGCCCACCGCGAAAACATAGACGGTGCCGATATCGATATTGGCGTAAATAAGATCTTTGCCGAAAGGGACCGGGGCGAAAACAAGGATGGCCGGGATCAGAACGACCACGGGGGCCAGCCAGTGCACGACCTTATCGGCGCAATCGGGCACGATGTCCTCTTTAAGGAAAAGCTTGATGCCGTCCGCCAGGGTCTGCAGGGCGCCGTGCCACCAGCCCACGTACATCGGGCCCATGCGGGACTGGATATGCGCGGAGATCTTCCGCTCCCACCAGACCGCGAA
>CAZUQT010000071.1:10463-11682 GCA_964622585.1 uncultured Elusimicrobiaceae bacterium
TGTCGGTGGGCCAGTAGCGGGTTTCCGGCATGAGCAGCCTGCCGTTGGCGTGGTTGAAGACGGGCTCTAGAACTTTGGGCTGTATCGTTTCTTCGGTCATGATCTTTGAAAACTATCTGTCGACTTCGCCGAGGACTATGTCCAGGGAACCCAGTATGGCGACCACGTCGGCGATCTTGCAGCCGACCAGTATTTCCTGCAGGATGGCCACGTTGATGAAAGAGGGGCCGCGCACGTGCATGCGGTAAGGGTTGAAGCCGCCGTCGGAGACGGCGAAGAAGCCGAGGTCGCCGCGGGAAGCTTCGACGTGGGCGTAGGCCTGGCCGGCGGGAGCCTTGAACATCTTGGGCACGCCTTTGGCCATCACTTCGCCGGGGTTCAGCTCGGCGCCGGCGAGCGCGTCGAGGCACTGGAAAGCGATCTCCACGGACTGCTCCATTTCTTTCATCCTGCAGTAGTAGCGGTCCAGGCAGTCCCCGTTCTTGCCGACGGGAACAGTGAAATTCAGTTTATCGTAGACGCAGTAGGGCTCGGCCTTGCGGACGTCGTAGCTTACGCCGCTGCCCCGGAGCGTGGGCCCGGAAAGGCCCCAGGAAACGGCCCGGTCGGCGCCGATGATCCCCACGCCCTCCGTCCTGCTCCTGAAGATCGGGTTGCCGCTAAGCAGGGTATCGTAATCCTTAAGCATGGGCTTGAAGAAATTCAGGAATTCCCGGCATTTCTCCGTCCAGCCCGCGGGCAGGTCGGCGGCCACGCCGCCTACGCGCACGTAGGAATGCAGCAGGCGCCCGCCGCAGAGCATTTCGAAAAGGTCCATGATCATTTCCCTTTCGCGGAAAGCGTAAAGGAAAGGGGTGAAAGCGCCCATGTCGACGCCGAAAGTACCGAAGAAAACGAGGTGGCTGGCTATCCTGTTCAGCTCGGCGGCGAGGACCCTGATGTACTGGGCCCGCAGCGGCGCTTGTATCCCGGCCAGCTTCTCCACGGCCAGGCAGTAGCCCAGATTATTGTGGGTGGCCGAAATATAGTCGAGCCGGTCGGTGAGGATCAGGCCCTGGGAATAAGTCCTGGCCTCGAAAAGTTTTTCCATGCCCCGGTGGAGGAAGCCTACGTCGGGGTCGCCCTTCATCACGACTTCGCCTTCCACGGTCAGGGCTATCCTGAGCACGCCGTGCGTGCTCGGGTGCTGGGGCCCGAAGTTGATGAACATCTGGTCGGC
>CAZUQT010000071.1:11782-12864 GCA_964622585.1 uncultured Elusimicrobiaceae bacterium
TGGCCGCCCTTCACCGTCATCTTCCGCATCTTCTCCTGCAGCTTTATCACGGCGTACATCAGGGCTTCCGGCCTCGGCGGGCAGCCGGGCAGGTAGACGTCCACGGGGATTATTTTATCCACGCCTTTCACCACGGCGTAAGAATCGTAGAAGGGCCCGCCGCAGTTCGCGCAGCCGCCCATCGCGATGACGAACTTGGGCTCCGGCATCTGCTTGTATATCCTTATAATAGGGTCCGCCATCTTCTTGGCCACGGTTCCGGCCACGAACATCACGTCCGCCTGGCGGGGCGTGGGCCTGGGGAAGACGCCCATCCTTTCGAAGTCGAAGCGCGAAGCGTAAGCGGCCATCATCTCGATGGCGCAGCAGGCCAGGCCGAAAGTCAGGGGCCAGACCGAGGAGGTGCGGGCCCAGTTGATAAGTTCGTCAGAGGTGGCGAGGGCTATGCCGCCGCCGGGCAGGGCTTCTATCTTGGAAAGGTTATCGAGTACTATTCCCATTGCAGCGCACCCATTTTCCAGGCGTAGGCCAGGCCGGACACCAGGATACCGAGGAAGATAGCCATCTCGACGAGGGCCGGGCCGCCCATGGAGCGGACCACTACGGCCCAGGGGAAGAGGTACAGGGCTTCCACGTCGAAGATGACGAAAAGGAGGGCGTAAGTGTAGAACCGGATATTGGTCTGCACGGTGGTCGTGCCGACGGCTTCCATGCCGCATTCGTAGGCGGTATGCTTGAAAGTGTCTTTGACTTTCGGGCCGACCAGGTAGGAGGCGAACAGGGTCCCGCCGGCGAAAAGGGTGGCTATTACGAGGAGGATCAGGATCGAAGCGTAGGCTAGGAGCATAAGGTTGCAGCGCTAAAGTGCCTTCAAAACTCTTGCTTCCGAACTACATCACGGAATTAATTATATGCAATTATTTTTTCTTTGTCAAAATCCCGGGAGGGATAAGGCAACTTCTGGAATTATTGTGGTTACAAGAATAGTCTCCGGGGTTTAACATGCACAAAAAGCGCGATCAAAAAACTTAAAATTTCTTCTTCAGCGTAATGCGCTGTATGCTGCCCAGGGTGCCTTCTGG
>CAZUQT010000072.1:0-12789 GCA_964622585.1 uncultured Elusimicrobiaceae bacterium
CCGGGAAACGGTGCGTGATCACCGGCTTGATGTCCAGGCCGCTCGTCAGCATCGCGCACATCTTGTACCAGGTCTCGAACATCTCGCGCCCGTAGATCCCCTTCAGGAACAGCGCCTTGAAAATAACCTGGTTCCACGGGATCGTCGTATTCGGCGGCAGTATCCCCAGGAGCGAAATATGCGCCCCCATCTTCACCGCCGCTATCATATCGTTGAAAGCCTGAGCGTTCCCGCTCATCTCAAGCCCCACGTCGAAGCCCTCCGTCATCCCCAGCTTCTTCATCACGTCGGGCAGCTTCTCTTTCCGGGAATCCACCACCGTCTTCAGCCCCAGCTTACGCGCCAGGTCCATCCGGTATTCGTTCACATCGGTGATCACGACATGCCGCGCCCCGACGTGGTTGGCTATCGCGCCGGCCATGATGCCTATCGGGCCCGCGCCCGTTATAAGAACGTCCTCGCCGATCATGTCGAAGGAAAGAGCCGTGTGCACCGCGTTGCCCAGCGGGTCCAGTATCGCGGCCTCTTCGTCTGAAACCCCCTCGGGGATAGAAAAAACATTTTCCGCCGGTATCGCGAGGTATTCCGCGAAGCAGCCGGGGCGGTTAACCCCCACTCCCTTGGTATTGATGCAGAGGTGGCGGTGCCCCGCCTTGCAGTTGCGGCAGTGGCCGCAGACCAAATGCCCTTCGCCGGAAACCCGCTCCCCGACGAAATGCCCCTGCACGAACTTGCCCAGTTCCGCTATCTCGCCCACGAACTCGTGGCCCACGTGCATCGGCACCGGGATGGTCTTCTGCGCCCAGTCGTCCCACTGGTAAATATGGATATCAGTGCCGCAGATAGCGGTCTTCTTTATTTTGATAAGGACATCGTTATCCCCGATAACCGGCTTCGGCACATCCTGCAGCCACAGGCCTTTCTCGGCTTTAGCTTTAACAAGAGCTATCATGGTAGGTCCTCCAGAAATTCAAAGCGCCCGGGCTCGGGCCGCCAAAAAGATTATATAAAACTAAAACGCCGGAAACCGGTTTTTAAGCGGCAGGGCTTTTCCATGATCCGGGATATAAAGATAAAAAAGAGAGAGCCGCCTCTCCTCCTGCCGGTCGCCGGCGGAAAAATCAGCGGCTGCTTGTCTTTTTACACTATTTCGTTCAAGGCCCGGCGGAAGTCGTCGGCGCTGTGGAAGCGCTCCTCGGGGAGCGGCGACAGGCAGCGCTCCACCAGCGCGTCCACCCCTTTGGGGAGGCCGGGCATCATATCGGAGAGCCGCTGGCAGGTTTTATGGGTTTTCTGGTGATGGAAATCCGGCCCAGGGAAAGGCAGAACCCCGCTTAGGGCCTCGTAGAAGCACACGCCGAGGGAATAGATGTCGGATTCCACCGAGGAAACCCCGAGCTCCTGCTCCGGGGCCATATAGGCCGGCGAGCCCACGACTTCGCTCTTCGAGGAGCGGGCCAGGGACTCCTGGGCGCGCCTGGCCAGGCCGAAATCCATCACTTTTATGGTTCCCTCCGACGAAAGCATGATATTGGAAAGCTTCAGGTCCCTGTGCACCACGTTCTTGGAATGGGCGTAGGCCAGCGCCCCGGCGGTCTCGCCGAACATCGGCAGGGCCCTTTCGAAAGAGAGTCGGGCCTCCTTGTTCAGGACCACGTCCAGGGTCTGCCCGTCCACGTGCTCGAACACGAGGTAGATATTCTCTTCCTCTTCGAAGATGGTATAGATCTCCACGATCCCGGGATGGTGCAGCAGGGCCACGGTGCGGGCCTCGTCGAGGAAGCGCTGCTTCTCGCGCTCGTTCACCTTTATCTCCTCGCTCATCTTCTTGATGGCCACTTTGCGGCCGAGCGACTGGTCGGTGGCCTCGTAGACCACGCCCATCGCGCCCTCGCCGAGCTTGCGCTCGATCTTGTACTTCCCGGTGGCGACGCCCTCGTAGAAGACGGAGGGAGAGAGCACGTCGGGATGCGTGATCCGGGCGGCGGAGACCTCCCCGTCGCGCCTGTTGGACATTATATGCATAAGGCCGGCCGCCACCAGGCCGCCGCCGGTAAGGGTGAAGAACATAAGTATCAGGAAGCGCTTGACCGGCGCGCGGCCCTCCCCGGGCTGCGCCCCGCCTCCGGCGGTGGCGTCCCGGCGCGCCGCTATGCCGCCGTTGAAGCCCGGCACGCGCGGCCCGTACTGCGCCACCGCGTCCTGGTAGCGCGTCGAATACGCGCCGCTCAGCGCCGCCGCCTGCTTAAAATCCTCGAGCATGCGCTTGTAGTCGCCCTGCTTCTCGTAGGACAGGGCCCGGTTGAACCAGGCGTCGGCGTAGCCGGGGCTGAGGCCGATGGCGCGGCTGGCGTCGGCCTCGGCGTCCCTCGCCTGGCCCTTGCGGTTCAGCGACCAGGCGCGCATGTTCAGGGCCTGCATATTGGAGGGATCTTTCTCGATCACGTAACCCGCGTCCCGCACGGCGTCGTCGTAGCGGCCGAGGAAATTATAGGCGTTGGCCCGCTCGAGGTAAGCCTCGTAATTGGAGGGGTCTTTCTCTATGGCCTGGCCGGCGTAGCGGACGGCGTTCTCATAGTCGCCGAGCCGGTTCTTCGCGACGGCCGTCTTGAGGTAGGCCTTTGACCTGGAAAAATCGGGGGCGGCCGGCTGCTCGCCCGCAAGAGCTTCCATCCCGCCGCCGGCCCCGCCCTTTACCGCGTCCGGGGAATCGTCATAAGCGCCCATCGCGCGCTTTATCTCGTCCACGGAAGAAATAGATTTGAGAGTGGGAACGGCCTTGCGGCTTTCAAGCAGCGCGGCGAGCACCCGCGCGGATTCGTCCTGCGGGTCGATGCTCATGGCCTTCCTGATATCTTCTATGGCGCCCTTGCGGTTGTCGAGCGAGGCCCTGGCCAGCGCGCGCGCCTTGTAGGCGTCGGGGTCTTTTGAGTCCAGCGCTATGGCGGCAGTGGCTGTCTTTTCGGCCATCGGGAAATTGCGGGCTTCGTTGTAATAGGAAGCCGCCGCGGTCTGCACGGAATGGTCCTGGGGATAATCCTGCATGGCCGAATTCACGGCCTGCTCCGCTTTCTTTTTGTCGCCGGAATCCGAAGCCATCTTGACGTCCACCAGGGCGTCCACCTGGTTGCGGTTGAAGCGCGCGCCGAGGGGGCCGCCGGGGTGATAACCGCCCGTGCCGTTGGTGTCCCAAGCCTGCACGGTGCGCAGTTCGTAAGGAGCCAGGCCGACGGTAATAGCGTGGTACTCGTCCCGGCTGATGGTGTTATCCAGGGCCGCCTTATGGAGGGAGAACATCATCTCCGCGATCTTGCCGGAATACTGAGTTCTGAACGCGGCAACTTCTTCTTTTGATTTCGGCTGGAGCAGCCGCATCAGCGCCCCGGCCGAATCGAGCGGCTTGTCCGCCGCGTTAAGCCGGAAAATATCGAGGTCGCTGCTCCCCTGCAGGGAGCCCTCGGCGGGGCCGGGCAGTTCCACGGGCAGGAGTTCTACCCCTGAGGAAACGCCGGCGCCGGACGTCCCTTCGGCCGCAATGCAGCAGAACGGCGCCGCCGCCAGGAAGCCTGAGCAGAAGAAAGCGGAAAGTATCTTCCTCATAATAAATAACTGCCGCGCTCACAAGATGCGTTTATCTATTGCCTATCAAATATGATAAGGGCCAGGCATTGATTTGTCAAGGGCCATCAGGCCCGAAATCCCAAATTCTTATCCGCCATACCTATCTGGGTCCTTTGCCCCAGGCCGGTCTGGGCCTTACCGCCCTTGTTGTATTTTACAGGGAAGCTAAACTATATACAGCTAACGGAGGAACGATGAAAAACCTTAAATCAACTTTGACCCTCGCCGCGATACTTTCAACAGTCTCCCCCTTTCTTTCAGCGCAGGACAATAAAGACTATTTCACCGTAGCCAATGAAGCCGTAACCCTCGCCTCCGTAGAATCCGGGAAGGACGCCGTCCCCCCGGAACCCGCCGGTTTTTCATCCTTTAAAAACAATAAAGGCGCCGAGGGCGGCTTAGCCAATGCCGGCCTGGCCGCCTGGAGCGTGATCACCAGCGGGGCGCCCAGCGCCGCCTACGCTTCCGCTTACGCCTCCGCCATCCCCGGCTTCTCCTTCAACTGGGGCAATATCACCGGCTGGAAAGGCCCGAAAGAAATGGTTTACGGCTACAAGGTCACCAATTTGATGGGGATAGACGTCATCGACGTGAAATACAAGATCTCGTTTTTCTACGGCGGGACCGAGGATTACAGCGGGGACGGCCCCCGCCTGGACGACTACGTTTCCCAGGCCACCGGAAACAGCGCTCCTAAAGACAACAAGGTACACGGCCGCTACATAACCAATTTCACCGTGCAGCCGGTGACCGTGAACGTGAAATGGGGCTGGAAATTCGACCTGGCGGTCAGGATGTCCGACCCTATGAACATAGGGACCAAGCAGGCGCCCGTGGCCGCCCTGCAGGCCTCGCTCAACTGGATCCGCTCGACCCCCTTCTCAACCAACGGCGGAACCCTGACCTACAACGTGGACGGTCTCGGGAACTTCAAGGACCTTACTCCGCAGGAGAAAGAGCTGACCGGCGAGATCCCCCCGGTCCAGATCCCGGAAACCCCCGCCGTTTCCTGGAACTAAAATTACACGACCCAATAAGGAACCCCGGGCTGCCCCGGGGTTTCTTGTTTCCTGATACCGGATCCTCGATTTTCGATCCTGGACTATTTCCCCTGCCCGCAGCACTTCTTGTATTTCTTGCCCGAGCCGCAGGAGCAGGGATCGTTCCTGCCCACCTTGGGCTCTTCGCGGCGGACGGTCTCCACCTTCACCGCTTCCCCGCCCTGGAGCACCTCGGGATGCTTCTTCATCCACTTCTTTACTTCCTTGTCGTCGTTGATGTTCACGCCGTCGACAAGCATCTTGCGGTAAATGCCTATGATCAGGGCGCGCATCTGGGGGTCCTTGGCCTGCGCGAGGATCTGCGGAGACATCTTGTCCAGCTCGGCGGCCAGCTCGGCGTCAGTTTTCTCGGAGGGCGCTTTTTCCTTTACAGGGGCGGCCGGTGCTTTAGCCGCGGGAACCTTTTTATCCTCGGCCGGCGCCGCCGGCTTCTCCTGCGGGAGATGGTTATGCCTCTGGACCGGTATCACCGGGGCCTTCTCTTCTTCCTTTTTACCTACTATCTTCTTTAAAAAATCCCAAGCCATAGTTTTCTCCTTTAAGTCGTTACTTTATTAAATTATGCCGCTACTTTAGCCGCGTCCTTCAGGAAACAGGCGAGCGCGATGGAATGCAGCTTGGTCATCGGAGTGTCCGTCCGGGACGGCAATATCACCGCCATATTCGAACCCGCAAGCAGCGTGGCCGACTTCATCCCCGCGCCAAAGAAAGACAGGCACTTGTACACGGGATTTCCGGAATTAAGGTCCGGGAACAGCGCGATATCCGTCTCGCCGGGCACGAGGCCCTTTATGCCTTTCTCGGCGGCCAGCTCCCTTGAGAAAGCGATATAGATGTCGTAGGGGCCTTCCACGACGCAGTTCTTCAGCTCGCCGGCCTTGTTCATCTTCACCAGCGCGTCGGCGTCCAGGGTGCTGGGGATGCCGGGGTTCACTTTTTCCACCGGGCAGATCACTGACACTTTAGGCGTTTCTACGCCCAGCATGCGCATCATGTCCACGGCGTTGCGGGTGATCTTGGCCTTCTGGTCCAGCGTCGGGCTGATCATGATGGCCGCGTCGGTCACGGCGAAGAGCTTGTGGTAGTTGGCCAGCTCGAACAGCACAAAATGGCTGAGCACGGTCCCCTCGGCGACGGCGCCGACTTCCTTGCGCAGGATGGCCTTCATATAGAACTTGGTGTCCACCAGGCCTTTCACCAGGAAGTCCCCTTTGCCCGCCTTCACCAGGTCCACGGCCTTGTTGCACATCTCGGCGTGGTCGCTCAGGTCTATCTGCTCGAAGATGTCCAGTTTCAGCCCGACTTTGGCGGCCATGGCCTTGACCTGGTCTTTCGGGCCGATCAAGATGCCGCCGGAAATTATCCCGTGGTCCACGCCCATCTTGCAGGCGGTGAGCACCTCGTCGTTATTCGCGCCCGGCACGACTATGCGGTTGGTCTTTCCCTTTACCATGCCTAAAAGCTCGTCGAAGTTCTTGAATTTCATATTTTTCTCCCTGCCGTTCAGAATATGCAAATTTTTACACGGAAGCCAGCCGCGGGTGGCGCGCCGCGTAACTCTTCACCTTGACGGGGTGGTTCAGGGCTATTTCCGCCGACCTTCGAAGCGAAGTCATCTCGTCCCCGCCGGGGTAGGACAGCACCGGGGCTATCCAGGCGGTACGGCGCTTTATCTCCGGAACCACCAGCTTGGAATAAGCCAGCCCGCCGGTGAGCACTATTGCGTCCACCTTGCCTTCCAGCACCGCCGCCAGCGCGCCTATCTCCTTGGAGATCTGGTAAGCCATGGCCAGGACCGCCTCTTTGGCCTGCTCGCGCGAAACTTTGGCCGGGTCCAGGCCGGAACCGGGGGTCTCCTCCCCGGTAAGGATGTATTTTTCCAGGGCCTTGCAGTCGGAGGTCCCGGTATAGGCCGCCAGGCCGCCGCGGCCCTTGACCTTCAGTTTCATGTCCGAAAGGGTATACTTCCCGCTGAAGCACATCTTGACCAGGCCCCCGGTGGGCACGCCGCCGGAGCGCTGCGGGGTGAAAGGCCCGTCGCCGTCCAGCCCGTTATTCACGTCTATCACCCGGCCGCCGACGTGCGCCCCCACTGAAATTCCGCCGCCGCCGTGCATTATTATCAGGCGGCAGTCCTCGTAAGGCTTGCCCACCTGGCGCGCGGCGTGGCGGCCGACGCGCTTCTGGTTGAGAGCGTGGAAGATCGAAATGCGCGGGTTTTCCGGCATGCCCGAGTAGCGCGCGAGCGGGGCCAGTTCGTCCACCACCACCGGGTCGGCTATGAAAGCTTTTACTCCGTTCAGCGCGGCGATGTCCCTGGCTATTATGCCGCCGAGATTGGAAGAATGGTCCCCCATGGCGCCTTCCTTAAGGTCCTCCAGCATCACGTCGTCCACTTCGTAAACGCCGCCTTCGATGGGCTTCACCAGGCCGCCGCGGCCTATCACGGCCTGGACCTCTTTCAGGTCCACGCCGTGTTCTTTAAGCGCCTCCAGCGCCATGCGCCTGCGCAGGTCGAACTGGGAGGTGATCTTCTGGCGCTCATAGGGCTTGAGGTCTTCGGGGCTGTAGCGCACGGTCTTGTGGAACACCTCCGTGACGCCGCGGAAATAGCTGACCTCGTCCGAGGTCGAGCCGGGATTCAGCACCAGGATATTATAGTCCGCCATAAGTTCCTCCTTCGAAGCTGACTTCGTACAGGTAGGGAGCGTTCTTCTTCTCCAGCATGATGAAAATTTTTCCGCCGCCGCCGGCCGCGAAGCCCGGCAGTTCCTTGGCGCCGTAGCAGTATTCTTCCTTGCCGCAGGACAACAGGACCGCGGGAGCGCTCCACGGCCCCCAGGGATAAGCGGCCTGTCGGGCCAGGACGCGGCCGCCCTCGGCCTCGTAATAAACGGCTAAATAGCTTTTGAGGCGGGCGTTATAGGAGACCGAAAACTCGTCGGGCATGCCTTCCAGCACGATGGAGGCCTCGGAGATATCCTCCGTCCAGGAACCGGAGGCGGTTTCGAGGCTGTAGTAAGAATATTTTGCCCGCGAGGCCAGGTCTTCCGGCTTTACGCGGGCCAGCTCCGCGCCGTACTCTCCCGGGACCTGCATCGAGCGCCCGTAGACGTAAACCCAGCCGTCCTCGTCGGCCCAGAGCGCAGAACCAAAGGCAGGCTCGATGTCGCTCCAAAGAGAATAGCGCTCGCCGCGGCGCGCTTTATCATAAGGCCCCGCCGGGTTATCCGCCGCCGCCACGCCCTGGCCCACCCTGAAATAATCGTAGGGTTCGGACCCGTAATTGTTCATTATGGAGTAGAAAACGTGGCATTTACCGGCGGCGCAAAGCCCCGAGCGCGGCCAGAACTTCCGCACCTGGCTGTACTCCTTAAGGTCGCCGGAAAGAAGCGGAAGGGGCCACCGGTTCTCGTCGGAAACATAGGCCAGCGCTCCGGCCTGCGCGTAAGGGGAAGTGCTGGGGGAGAAAGCCGCCGCGCCGTCGATTATCCCCCAGACCGCCGCCTGGCCGTCCGCCTTCAGCTCACCGGCCCAGATATTATTCAGCAGCCAGAGCGTGCGGCCGTCCGGCAGCGGCACGGCGAAATTGCCGCCCTGGGCCACCACCGCTCCAGTGGACGGCGACTGGGCGAGCAGCGGGGTTCCGCTGGAGACGGAGAAGGAGGGAAAAGAGTTTTTCTGCTGGGCGGCGGACGGGAGGGACAGGGCGAGCAAAACGAAAAAAACCCCGGAACGGCGGATTGCAGGTCTTTCACTTTTCAGGAGTTTCAGCGCCGCGGTCGTTAGCATTTTTAGGCCTCTGGATTTCTATTTATAATATAATAGAAACCGCGCCCCGTGCAACTTATCAGGGGCAGCCCCTGTTTCTTGTAACATATTAGTCATTGAATTTTAATCGGAGTCTGTTAGACTATAGATATGCTCCATAAGGCGAAAACGCTTCTCGCGGCCGCCGCCTGCCTGCTGGCAGCGGCTGTTCCCGCGCGCGCGGTTCCCCTGAACCCCGTAGTTTCGGCCACAAGCACCGGCAGTCTTAACGTCGCCTGGACGGCCGGGACTTCGCCGTATATAGCGGCGCTCTCGACTTCCCCCTCCTTCGCTACCCTGGTAACCAGCGGTTCCGTAGTTGCGATCTCCACCGGCTACCCCTTCCTCGTCCCGAACACGACTTACTACTTCAAGGTTAAATCCTCCGTCGATGGCGACGGCCAGTATTCCCAGGCCTCCACCTCCACCTGGGTCGCCGCTCCCGGCGGGCTCTATTCCATCTCCTCTTATTTCACCGCCGAGTCCTCGTTCACGGCCGGCGCAAGCATAGGCTGGGACACGGCCTCCAACCCGGAATGGACCTCGTACGACCTGCAGTATTCCACGAGCGCCGCCTTTACGCTCTCCTCCACTTCGCTTAACGGTTATCCCCCGGTAATAGTGGGCGGCCTGAACGCGAACACTACCTATTACTTCAAGGTCAGGGCCCGCGGGCTTTCCGGAACCCTCACTCCTTACACGTCTCCGATCTCGACCGCTACCCTGGCCATAAAACTCTCCGGCCTTTCCGACGCCGTCTATGAAACCAGCGCCACCGTCTCCTGGACGGCGATCAACGACGCCTCCATACAGGCCCTCCAATCCAAGGGCTATAACCTGAACCTTTACGACAACCCGTCACTTTCCTCCCTTGTTTCGGCCTGGAGCACGGCGGCGGCGGCGACGTCTTCCACGCCGCTTACCGGCCTGCTCAGGAACACGACCTACTATTACAGGGCCGGGGCCCTTAACCTGCCGGGGACGCCTAACCTGGTCACGCCGCGCTCCTTTACCACTCTGTCCGCAGTGCCGCAGGGCCTGTCGCGCATTTCCGTGGCCGACTACCAGGCCTCGCTCGGCTGGACGGCCTTTCCCGCCGGGACGGCCCTGGGCTACAGGCTCGAGGCCTCCACCAGCAACTTTACCTCCGGCACGGATGCGCAGTCGTCGACTTCCTACCGGACGGACCTGAGCACGCTGACGATAAATACGCTCGACCCTAATACGACCTATTATTTCAGGGTCGCCTCGATAAACAACGCCCACGCCGCTAATTACGGGGCCGCGCTGTCCTCGGTCACGCTGGCCCTGCCTCTTTCGCCCGACCTGGCTTATATAAGCGCTGCCGCCCGTGAAATAACGGTAAGCTTCACGCCGTTCCAGGATTTCTGGCAGGCCTTCGCCTGCGAAGGCTACAGGCTGGACGCCTCGACCTCCGCCTTCGGCCCCGGAGAAGCGCTGGTCTCCTCCGTCACTTACACTTACCAGAACCAGCTGCGGACGCTCACGCTCGACGGCTTGGCGGCGAACACCACCTATTACCTCCGCCTCGGGACCCTCAACTGGGAAAAGACGCCGAACTATACTATCCTGCCCTCGACGAAGACCGGCTTCCCCGGTCCGCCGGCGGCGGTTTCCCTGGACAATATCTGGAGCTCGAGCGCGGCTTTAAGTTTCACTCCCGGTATCGCCGCGGGGGGCCACGTGGCCGAAGCCTCCGTGTACCGTTTTTTCGACAGCATAGCCAAGAGCTCCTCCACCCCAGATCCCTCCGCCTCGAACCTCTCGATAGAATCGCTGGACCCGAACACTACCTACTACTTCAGGGTGGGCGCGCTGTACAACGGAACGACCATCTACAATATCTCCTCCCCCGAATTCAGACAGACCCTGCCCCTGCCTCTCACCGGCCTTAACATCCCGGGGGTTTTCCAGTCCAGCGTAACGGTCGCCTGGACGCCGCTCGCGAACAGCGGCCAGAGCAGCTCGGCCGAGAGCTACCTGCTCGAAGCGTCGACCTCTCCGTCCTTCCCCGGTCCGGTGCTGCTCTCCTCGGACACGGCCGTCCTCGGCCTGGACCGCCTGACCATAAACGGCCTGCAGCCTAATACCAGCTACTACTTCCGGGCCGGGACGCTGAACCATGAAGGCGCCGTCAATTATGTGCTTACCCCGGCCACGGCAACCCTGGCCAACCAGCCGCTGCAGACGGACTATACCGGGATCACGCCGCTTACCCTGACCCTGAACTGGCTGCCCAGCTCCAACCCAAGCGATACGCTGTACCTGCTGCGGATCTCCTCGAACTCCGACCTCTCCGCGCCGGTATACTCCTCCGCCACGAAAAACGTCTACGCTTCCTTCTCCGGGCTGCTGCCTAATACGACCTACTACCCGGAAATGACCCCTTACAACCGCCTTAACCGCCCCGCCTCCGTTATGACATTCTCTTCGATGGCCACCGGAGCCTACGACCCGGAAGTCCAGCCCTACTCCGGCCTCGGGGTTTCTTCGGTAACCGTGAACTGGGCCGACTCGATCTTCCCCTTCAACCCGGTCGGCTCGCAGTACCGCGCGCAGGTTTCGTCCAGCTCCGATTTTTCAGGCACGGTGCTTTCTTCGGTTACCAAGAGCTTCGGCGCTTATTTCGACGGCCTGGTCTCCAACGCCAGCTACTACCTGCAGGTTTCAGCGCTCAACCTCTCCGGGGTTCCGGCCGTGCCGGTATCTATGGGCACAGCCCTCACCCTGCCCGCGACCGCCTATATCCAGCCCGCCCAGCAGACTTTTTCAAACCTGATGACGGACGGCTTCTCGGTCAGCTGGGCACCTAACGGCAATTCCTCTTTCACGGTCTACAATGTGCAGATCTCTACGCACTCTGATTTTTCGTTCATAAGCTCTTCTCAGTCCGTAAGGGCGGAGACCTGCACTTTTTCCAGCCTGCTGATAGACGCCGAGTACTGGGTCCAGGTCCAGGCCCGGGGCCAGAGCGGCCTGGTTTCGGCGTACGTGAGCGCCGGTTCGACGCGGACCGTGATCTCCTCCAAAATGAACGCCGTGGCGGGGCAGGACACCATCGTGTCCCTTGAAACTTCTTACGGCCGGATCTCCATACAGCTGCCGCCCGGCTCGATCGGCAGTTCCACTGTCCTCACCCTGAAGCCTTCCACCTCCGCTTTCGCGGCGCCTCTTTCGGCCGTGGCCAGGCTTACGCCTACCGGCATAGGGCTGATCATAAACCATTCCCCGCCTACCCTGGTGCTGAAGCCTTTAACGATAATCATGCCCTACAGGGTAGCCGACCTGCCGCCGGGCACGGACCGGTCCAATCTCGTCCTTGCGCTCTTCGACGAGACCAACGCTCTCTGGGTACCGCTGTCCTCCGTGTCCGACACCGCCAATAACCGCGTGATCGCCCAGACCTGGCATTTGTCCACCTTCCAGCTGATGCAGGCTTCGCCTGAGGCCGGCCTTTCCGACGTCAAGGTCTATCCCAACCCCTACAGGCCCAACTCCGTCTCGGACGTGATGCATTTCACCAACATGCCCCCTTACGCCAAAGTAAGGATCTACACTTTCCTCGGCGAGCTGGTGCGCGAGATCAAGGCCGACGTCAACGGCATGGCGCACTGGGACGGGCTTAACAGGGACGGCCGCAATACCGCCAGCGGCGTCTATATCGCTTTCATACAGTCGAAAGACAAGAAATCGTCGAAGAGCCTGAAAGTGGCGGTGGAAAGGTAGAAGCGCGATCTATGAAGAACCAGGGCGTGAAATACGGCATTTTTGCCGCGGCTTTACTGCCGGGGCTGCTGCTCTGCGCCCTGTTCCTGCCCGCGCCGCTATCCGCCGCCGGCTTCAGCTCCGGCTCGGCCGGCACCGCCTCCGGGCAGTTCCTCAAGATCGCCGCCGGGGCGCGCGGCGCGGGCCTGGGCGAGGCCTATTCCGCGCTGGCCGACGACGCCTTCGCGCTGGACTGGAACCCCGCCGGGCTCATCTACATAAAGAAAAATTCGCTGGCCGTCATGCATGCCCCGTACCTGGCCGGGACCTTCGCGGATTATTTCGCCTACGCCGAAACCGCCGGGGATATGGGGGCCTGGGGCCTGGCTTTCAAATACATGAATTACGGCAAGATAAACCGGACCGACTCGAGCGGCCTGGTGCTGGGCAGCTTCACCCCTTACGACGTGGCCGTCAGCGTTGGCTTCGCCTGCTACATAACCGGCTTCAACAAGGCCCCCGAGGAGCGCTTCGTGCTGGGCGCCACCGGCAAGTTCATAAAATCGAAGAT
>CAZUQT010000073.1:0-12759 GCA_964622585.1 uncultured Elusimicrobiaceae bacterium
CCTTTCTGCTCGAACATCCAGCCGACGGCGCCGGTGGAGCCCATATTGCCGCCGCGGGTGTCCAGGATCTTGCGGATCTCGCTGGCGGCGCGGTTCTTGTTGTCGGTAGTGACGTTTATAATGATGGCGATGCCGCCCGGGCCGTAAGCCTCGTAGGTGATCTCTTCGTACACGACGCCGGGTTCCTGCCCCGTGCCGCGCCTGATGGCGCGTTTGACGTTATCCAGCGGCATGTTGCTGCCTTTCGCGTCCTGTATGGCCGAGCGCAGCCGGGGATTGTCGTCGGGGTTGCCGCCGCCGGCCTTCGCCGCGATGGCTATTTCCTTGATGATCTTGGTCCAGACCTTGCCTCTTTTGGCGTCGGTTATGGCCTTCTTGTGTTTAATGCCTGCCCAGTGAGAATGTCCGCCCATGGTAGACTCCTTGAAAACGCCTGAAGAATTTAAATCGAATCCGCGGCGATTATGCCCGCGCTTAAATAAATTCTATAATAATACGGCTGAATGCACAACCGCCCCCTTAGCTCAACTGGATAGAGCGCCTGCCTTCGAAGCAGTAGGTTAGAGGTTCGAGTCCTCTAGGGGGCATGTTCTTGGCGGCCGGCTGCGTAATCTTTTTGTAACTAAAACTTAACCTTACCGCAAACAGGATAGACTAGAATTTATATATGGTCGCTTTGCTCGTTGCCCTGCTCATCGCTTTCCCGGCCCTGCCCGGCCACGCCCAGTCTCTTTCCAAGAAAGACCTGGGCCGCAAGGCTTTGCAGACCGTGGTCAGCCACCTGAAGAGCGACGATTCCGACGTGCGCGCCCTGGCCGCCGCTATCCTGGGGGGGGCCGGGAACCAGGCCGCGACGGGCGTGCTCAAGACCATGCTGGAGGACCGCGACAAATACGTGCGCATCGCCGCCGCCCGCGCGCTGTGGGAGCTGGGCAGCCCCGTCGGGATGAAAGTCCTGCTGGGGATCATAAACGACGTCCCGGCCCAGGGGCCCATAACGGTGACGAACACGCCCCTCGTCGAGCTTAAAATAATTTCTCAGAACAAGATCAGGGAGAAGGCCATCGAAAGCTATGCCGGGATCAAGGGGGAAAAGGGCGCGGACCTGCTTTACAAGCTTAAGAACGACAATTACGGCCCCGTGCGCGACGCCGCCGCCAGGGAGTTGGCCCGCCTCGGGCACGGCGAGGAGCTCTCCCAGTTCATAGAGGCCCTTGGAGCCGAGGACGAGGCCATCCGCTACGAAGGCGCGAGCGGCCTGTCGAAGATCTGCAGCGGGGCCGCGGCCGGGCCCCTGGCCAAATTGCTTGCCGCGGAGAAATCCGTAAGGGTGCGTATGGCCGCTCTGGACGCGCTTAAGTGCTCGCCTTCGAAGGACGAGGCCGCGGAAGTGCTCATCCAGCTCGCGGACGACCAGAACCCGACCATAAAATACAAAGCCGTTTCCGCGCTCTGCGGGATAAAGAGCGCCAGGGTAAAAGAGAAACTGGCCGCCCTCGCCGCGGGGGCTTCCGATATAAGGACGAAAATTACCGTGCAGAGGGGGCTGATACTTTCCGGCGTCCCGGCTGACCTGAAGGTCGCCCAGGACGCGATGAGCGCGGCCACCCCTGAAATACGGCTTGAGGCGGTGGAAGTGGCGTCCGCTTTCAGCGATGCCGAGGCCCTGCCGCTGCTGGCCCAGGCTTTGGACGACCCGGACACCAGCGTAAAGCTGGCAGGCGCGCTGCAGACGCTTAAAAGAGCTGCCAAGAAATGACAATTATGAACAGGAAATATATCCTTTTAGCCGCCGCGCTGCTCCTTCCCTCCTGGGCGGGGGAGCTGTCGGCGGCCCCTAAAGCCGGCGCCCGCCGTCCTTCCCCGCTGGCTGATTCGATGCGCCAGGTCCGCAAGACGCCCGCCCTGGCGGCGCGCGAGGCCTTCCGCGAATTTTCCAGGAAGCAGGGCAAAGGCTGGAACGTCCGCTATAATCCCCGCACGGCCCTCCCCGAGGCTTTGACCGGCGGGCGCACTGCGCGCTATCCCGGAACCCCTGAGCAAGCCGCCGCCGCTTTCCTGGAAGAAAACAAAGCTTTCCTTAAAGTAGAGCCTTCAGCGCTGCGCCTGGTCCTTAATAAAGAGTTCGCGGGAATCACGCATTTGCAGTACCAGCAGTACAAGGACGGCATCCCGGTAGAATTTTCCTATGCCCGCGTGCACGTCGCCGCGAACGGGCAGGTCTCCGGCTACCAGGGCAAGTTCGAGCCTGAAGTGACTTTAAACACCACTCCCTCCATTACCGCCGAGGCCGCCGTTCAGGCCGCCGCCGCGGACCTGGGCCGCCAGCTAAGCGTTACCAGGGCCGAGCTGGTTATCTATCCTGACGAGAACGACGGCGCTCTTAAATTGGCCTGGAAACTGCGCGGCCGCGGCAACGGCCTCTGGGTCTATTATATAAACGCCGCGGACGGGGCCGTGCTCCTTAAATACGACGACCTGCGCCGCTACTGCGACAATAATGCCTACACCACGTACGGGACCTCCTCAGGCACGGTCTACGCAATTTCCCCGCTGCCAGTTTATGACGGCCTGAGCGTAACAAAAACGGAGGACCTGTGGGTGCAGCCGGCAAAAGTTTCTCTGCGCGACCAGTATGTCTGGGTCCGGGACTATTCCAGCATGACCGTCACCAACGCCTCGGGCGATTATTGCGCGCAAAAGTCCGGGAAAATGTATTCCTCTCTCAAGGGTCCGTATTTCGCGGTAACCAATTTCAGGAACGCCAGCGCCCATTACGACAATGGCGGCGGCGTATGGAACCAGGCTACCACCGTGGTACAGACACCCCATCCCTATTCCAATTCCCCATCTTTTTCCTATACCCAGGCTTATCCTTATAGCATCACGGTGCCGGATACCTGGTCTGCGAAAAATTATACTTTCGCCAAGGCCATGCCAAGGTTCACCGATTTCCATGCGGGCGAATTGGATATGAACGGGAACGTCAACGACGCGGACCAGGTTTATATAAAAGACGGGGATTCCGTCCAGGGCGCTTATATAGGAACCCGGACCTCCCCGTTTTTCGGCGCCGCCGTCGAAAAGCCTTCCTTCGGGGTCACCCTTGAGGCGGACTCCGTAGGAAACGCCTACGGCTTCAATATCGACAAGTCTTACTACCTTGTACTTACGACCGCGCCCACGGCCAGCGTCAACCCTGGCAATGTGATCTGGTCTACAGCTTCCGTCCCGATAGCCTGGTCGACCGCCCCCACCGGGGTCTATATGGACCGCACCCTCGGCGACGCCAACGCGCTGTCGGAGGTCAATGCCTTCTACCACCTGAACAAAGCCCGCCGCTTTTTCGACCCTATTAATATCAAGACTTCCGGCGGGGTCGCCGCGGACCTCACCAAGCAGGTGGCCGTAATGGTCCATGCTTCCGGTGATCCGGACTCGATGACCACTTGCAGCGTTTCCTGCCACGGGATGCTCAACGCTTATTATGACCTTGAAAAAGATTATATCGTGATAGGCGACGGCCAGATGGATAACCATAATATATACCGCTCCTTCGCCCTCGACGGGACGATCGTGCGGCATGAATATATGCACCTGGTGATGGCGCGCATCTACCCGATAATAAATTTAGGCGAATTCGGCGCGCTGAGCGAGGCCGTAGCCGATTACCTGGCGATGGCTTCCTTCTGGCGCGAAGGCTATACGAC
Organism: uncultured Elusimicrobiaceae bacterium; assembly: GCA_964622585.1. Taxonomy (GTDB): domain Bacteria; phylum Elusimicrobiota; class Elusimicrobia; order Elusimicrobiales; family UBA9959; genus UBA9959. Next base: position 3,711 of record CAZUQT010000073.1, read on the forward strand.
CCAGAAGACCCTTGGCAATTTCGTCGGCGCCGGAGAAGGCGCCGCGCGCGACCTCTCCGCTTCCGGCAACCCGACCGGGCTCAGAAAGATGCCCGTCAGCGACACCGACCCGCTTTACAGCTGGTACGGCGAGGTTCACGACGACAGCCTGATACTTTCCCAGGCGCTCTACAGGCTGGGGAATCCCTCCGGCTCGAATTATCTCGGCACTTTCACGGCCGGGACTTTCAGCGGCCAATCCAAGGCTGACGTGCTGACCTACGCCGCGCTGTTCTATTTCCCGGATAACTTCAGCAACTTCTACGAGGCGATGCTGGACGCCTGCGCCCAGTTCGACCTAAACTGGGGACAGTGCGACGCCGGGGCGGTGGCAAATATAGGCGCCGCTTTCGACTTCCAGGGGATAGGCGTGGCCAGGGGCGAAGACTCTTACGACATCGCCGCCTCTTCCGGCCTGTGCAAGAACAATAACGGGCCGGAATGCGCCACCGACGTGAGCAGCTTCACCGCCCTTTCCGCCACTATTTCCCCGGTGGGCGACGTGGACTATTATTCCCTGCCGCTCTCCGCAGGGAATTTCACGGCGAAGCTCGACCTGCCCGGGATAACGGGCCAGGAAGGCGTTTATTTCGCCTATGCGATGTTCCTTTTCGACTCCAACCGCAACCTCGCGCTCGACTCCGCGGGCAACGGGGTGATCGCCGTTCCGGACATCTACGGCAGCGGCTCGGATTACTGCCCGGACGCCGGCCAGTGCAAGACGCTAGCGCCTTCCGTTATCCTGAATTATACTGTCCCGGTCGGGGACCGGTACTACCTCGTGGTGGCGGGCGCGCCGAACCAGTATTACGGCAACTCCGAAGTTAATTCCCCGCTGCCTTACGCTCTTACGCTATCCCACGCGCCACAGGGCACCGCCAGCGCGCGCTTCACGGCCGCTCTTTTCGACAACGACGAGATCTCTTTCGACGTGCCTTATACCAAGTTCCCGATGGCGGGCTCGCTGTCGTCGGCTACCGTCATCGACACCCCGGGAGGGGCGGAGCTTCTTTTCGAGTACGCGCAGCTGCGGGACTATAAATTCGAGCCGCTTACGAAGACCCGCACGGACCTTACGGGCGCCTACATGCAGAAAGTGGCTAATTCCCTCAACTACAATAACTCCGACGCCCTGGGCAGGCCTCTCCTGTCCGGCCGCGTCCACCTGCTGCCGGGCTATGCCCAGGCGTATCCCTGGACCGGCACTGTTTACCTCGAGATCTTCGGCCGGAACCACCTTGGGCAGGTCCTTTCCCTCGGCGTCTCCAATCCCATAAATCTTTCCGCCGGCGGTTCGGATACCACCGTGGCTTATAACAATATAATAGGCTCAGGGTTCCACGATAAGGCGATAATCCATTATGTGGCCGGCTCGGCGGGCGCCGTTACGATCAAGATCTATACGCAGACCGGCACGCTTGTAAAGACCATTCCCTCCGTCCCTAACTGCGGAACCACCTGTTCAGGCGAAGAGTCCTGGGACGGGCGTAATTCCGTTAATGGAAAGGTGGCCAGCGGAATATATTTCGTTAAGGTAAAAGGGCCCGGAGTGGATAAAATAGTGAAAGTAGCGGTGATAAGATGAACCGGCGGCTACTATGAACATCATAAAACACATTACGGGAGGCGGCGCTGCCATGGCGCTTTTCATCTCAGCCGCCGTTCTCGGCGTCCGGGCCCCCGTATACGCAGGCGGGCCCGGTTCCGCCGGCATGCAGGTCCTGAAAAGCGACATGAGCCCGCGCGCCGCAGGCATGGGCGGAGCCTTCGTCGCCGTAGCCGACGATATCTACACGATGTCCTACAACCCGGCCGGCCTGGGGCAGCTTTATATCCCGGAGGCCTCTGCCGTCCTGCACCAGTCGGGGTTCGACGATTCCTCGATGAACAATATCTCTTTCGGCCTGCCCCTGCCTTTTATCGGGCTCGGCGGGCTGGCCAAGCCCGGTTTCGGGATCTCCCTTATGCTTTCCGACGCGGGCTCCTTCAACTACCGGCAGCGGATCCCGAACACGGCCCCGGCGCATATCGGGGAGTTCAACACTACCTCCAAATCGTACGACGCGCAGAAGGACGTGGCGCTCACTTTCGGCTACGGAGAGAAAGTCTACTCCGGCGAGGTAAACCTGGAAGGCTATAACGCCAAGATAGAGCAATACCTCGGCTTGAACCTCAAATATCTGAAATCCACGATGCTCGAGCATTATTCCGCTACCGCCTTCGCCTTCGACGGGGGCTGGCTTATGCTGGAGCCGAACCTCGGACTTTCCCTGGGAGCCTCCATCTCGAATTACGGCTCCGGGCTGAAATACGGCACCGAGCAGACGAAACTTCCCTCAATCCTGCGGGTGGGCGCTTCCTGGGAAAAGCCCACGGTAATGGACCAGTCCATCCTGCTGGCCACGGAGGGGGACTTCTACATGGCCGAGGGGGAGAAAAGCCTGCGCTTCGGGCTCGAATATCACTTTGAGAAGGTTTTCAACCTGCGCCTGGGCTATAAGGCGGCCGAGGACAATAAGGGCATGACCATGGGCCTGGGGCTGCACTACAATGACATGTCGCTGGACTTCTCCAGCGCTATGGGCAACGAGGTTTATAATGCCAAGCAGCTGGCTTTCTCCTACAGGTTCAGCGGCGTCACCATCGGAGAATACAAGAAGAAGATGAATTTCAAGGATCCTGAAACCCGGAAAGCCGGCCAGGATGACGCCGTCAAAAAGCCCTCCGTGCAGGACCAGAAGCCCGCCAGGCAGGAGCGGAAGCCCGCCAAGGCCGCGCCTGAAAAGAAAAAGGATTCCGACTTCTTCTGGATCTATTAAGAGCCGGCTACGGCTTGAGCCGCGGGCGTGCCTTCTCCCGCTTATGCCCCGGGATTTGCCGGCGAAACGCAAATTGACACTGCGGGGTATTGTTTATACAATTCAATGATAGTTCTATAAGGAGGGTTTACAATGAAAAAGGCACTTTTTATCGCGGTTGCGGCCCTGCTGGCCGCCGGCTGTTCCTCGTCCCCGGACAAAAGCACCGTCTCTAATAAGGGAGAAGTAGAGCGGGAATGGGTTGAGGAAGGCGTGACCAAGAATTACGTTTTCGCGCGCGGCATGGGCGCCGCCGACCAGACCCTGGAGAACAAAACCCAGCGCATGGCCACTTCCCGCAACGCCTCCATCGTTAACGGGCAGTACAATATGCTCTCCTTCGTGAAAGGCGTCAGCCTCGAGGGCGGCGTGACCGTGGAGAAAGCTATCGAAACCGACTCGGTCCTGGCGACGAAGATCAACGCGGTCATTAAAGGCGCGCAGGTAGTGCGCACTGAATGGACTTCCGACGACGGCTGCGTGGTGGTCCTCCGGCTGCCCAAAAAAGTCCTTAAGGAAGCCGGCCTGAAGATCGCGGAATAGGCCCGGTGACAAATGATGAAAAGCCTTTCACTGGTGCTTGCGGCGGCGCTCTTCGCCGCCGCGGGCTGCTCTGGAACCCGTAAGAGCGCCCTGAACCCGGCCTACGAAACCGAAGTGGTGGAGGCCGAGGGCATGGCGCCGATAGTCAACGGCGACGTAGAGGGAGCGCGCAAGACCTCCCAGGGCGAGGCGATGAAGAACGCGCTGGGCCTGGTGGTAGGCGTTTATGTCTCCCAGGACGCGCTCGTCTCCAAATCCATCCTTATAGACGAAAGCATCACCTCCCAGAGCGAAGGCTATATCGAGAAGTACGAGACCTTGAAGGAATGGCGGGACGGGGAATTCTTCAAGACCCGCATCCGCGCCCACGTGCGCAAGGAAGACCTGGCCGCCAAGCTGCGCAACCTGGAAACCGAGCCGCAGAAGCTGGGGAATCCCGTTATCGGCTTCGATATAAAAGAATCCGCCGACTCCAAGCCGCAGCAGACCAAATACGCCGAGCTGGAGCTTAAGAACAGGTTCTCCGAAGCCGGGTTCATAACCGGTGAGAAGGACAAAGCCGATATCCTGATCACGGGCGAGGCGCAGACCTCGTTCAATACCAGGGAGGGGCTGGGCGGCTTCGTCTCCTATCGCGCGGGTATTTCCGTCTCGGCCGTCAAACAGGGCTCGCTGGAAACGCTGGCCTCGGCGCAGGAGTCGGCCGGCGGCATCGACCTCAACGACACGGCCGCCGCCCGCGCTTCCATTATTAACGCCGCCAAGAAAGCCGCGGACCCTTTCAAGGAAAAGATCCTCAAGGCCCTGAGGGAAAAGTCCATAGTCAGGCTGAACCTGGCCAATGTCGCGACCATGAACGACCTGAGCGAATTTACCAAGCTGCTGCGCAATATCCCCGCGGTCCGCGCCTCGTGGGTGCGCGGCTACAGCGGCGGCGTGGCGACGATAGACGTCGGCATGCACAAGGGCGGCGCGGCGGACCTGTCGCAGCTCCTCATGAAGAATTCGAAGCGCCCGGTGAAAGTGAACCGCACTTCCTCCTACGACCTGGACGCCGAGCTGCAGTAAAGTCGGCAAGTTCCGGATAAAGAAGAAAGCCCGGGATTCCCCGGGCTTTCTTCTTTATGCTTAGCGGCGGCTCTATGCGCCGTCCGCTATTTCCTGTTCTTCAGCTTTTCCTCCCTGCGCGCGTCGAAATCAGAGAGCTTCTTCTGCTGGCGATTTATGTATTCGTCGATAAAAGCGTCCCGCTCCTCCAGCCTTTTCCTGAGGTTCTCCACCCGGTTCTTAACTTTGGAATAGCGCAGCTCCTCTTTTTTCATCAGCTTCGAAAGCCTGCTCTGGACCGTCAGGCCGCCGGCGTCAGCCGTGGCCTCGCCGCCGGCGAGGAGCTCCTTTTCCGCGTCGCCGCCGGTAAGCGCCACTTTGCCCTCGAAGAGACCCACCGTGGTCCCGCCGGAGGTCGAGACTATGATGGAAAAGTCGGTGCCGCGCACCGCGCAGACGGTCGTAGGGGTGCGCACTGAGAATTTAGAGAGCAGCTTTCCTTTCAGCTTGGCCGCCATCCAGAGCGCTTTGCCTTTAAGGAAAGAGAAGGAGAACTCCCTTCCCTCCGGCGAAGTCTTTAAGGATTCCGCCGCGGCCTCGGAATTTTCCTCCATCTTGACGAAGGTCCCTTCCTTGAAAAGTATCTCGCACCAGGCTCCGGGGCCGGTCTTTATACTGTCGCCTTCGGCGACGGCGCGGCCCTTCAGGGCCGGCTCCCAGGCCTTCCTCCCGCTCTTGAGTATTTCTATGGACCCTTTAAGGTCGTAAATGCAGCCGGTTTCCCCGGCCATGGCCGGGAGGGCCGCGCAAAGCAGCGCTAAAGACAGTAATATGTTTTTCATCTGTTCTCCTGGATCCTTTCCTTCATGCAAGATAAATATACAATATACGGTAAATATTATAAAATCAAGCTATGAATTTTTTCCGCCTGCGAGTAATAAATACCTTCCTCCTGTTCCTGATCGGAACCGTGCTGGGCTTCATTCTGAAGGAGAAATTTTCCCCGTCGCCGGTCGCGCCGGCCCGGTCGATCTACCAGGCCCCGGACCCGGCGCCCGCGGAAGCGCCTCCCGCCGTCCAGCCGGAGCCGGAGGAGCCTGCCGACGAACCTTATACGGTACCGGAAGCCGAAGCCAGCCCTTCCTCCAGGCGCGCCGCGGCGGAGGCGGCCAGCGACGAGGCGCCTCTTTCGACCCGGGAGGCGCTCGTCATCGAGGCGACGCCCTCTTCCGGCGAAGCCCGCGCCGCCAAGCGCCCTCCGGCCAAGAGCGCGCCGTATGATTTTTTCAGGAACCCGGCCGATTACGAGGGCCGGGAGGTAGAATTGGACCTGCAGATGATAACGGCTAAAAGATCCTCGCGCGGCTGGCGCGTAAACCTGGTTTACACCACCCCTGAAAAAAGAACGGAGTACCTTTATCTAGAGGATAATGAGGTCCTTGGCGAGAAGCCCGACCTGCGAATAGGCTACGTCTACAAAGTGCGCTTCCTCTCCACAAAAGGAGAAACCACCGCGGGCAATATCCTCAGGGCTATAGCGCCCACGGGGGGGAAGGCGGCCTGGGCTACCGGCCTGTCCGCGGTAGAATAGGGAATGTCCTATTTTTTCATCATAAACCCTAAAGCCGGGCGCAAGTACGGCGATATCCGCGAGCGCATACAGCGTTTCTTCGCCGGCAGGAAGCTGCGCGTCGAAATAGAATTTACGAAGGCCAGGGAGCACGCCTCCGAGCTGTCCGCCCGCGCCGAGATGGCCGGCTTCGCCAGGATCGTCGCCGCCGGCGGGGACGGAACCATCCGCGAAACGGCTATTCCCCTTATAGGGAAGGAAGCCGCCCTCGGCATCCTGCCCTGCGGCTCCGGCAACGGCCTGGCGCGCAACCTCTATATCCCGCTCGATTTCGACGCCGCGCTCGCCGGGCTGGTACAATGGGGCCCGCGCCTGATAGATTCCGGGCTGGTGAACTCGCGCCCCTTCTTCTGCGCCTCCGGCGTCGGACTGGACGCCGAGGTGGCCCATGATTTCAATTCGCTGAGCAGCCGCCGCGGCATACTGCCCTATGTCTGGCACGCGGCCCGCCGCATTCTCGCTTTCAAGCCCTCGAAAGTAGCGGCCCTGGTCGACGGGCGCCGCGTAGAACTGCTTGGGCTGGTGAACGCCGTGCTCAACGGGGTGCAGTACGGGGGCGGCGCCCGGATGGCGCCGGGCGCCTATATCGACGACGGCCTGCTGGACCTGGTCTCGGTCAGGAAGGCTTCCTTCCTGCGCCTCCTGACGGCGGTGCCCGCCCTTTTTAAAGGGACGCTGAACAAGCATTCGGACATCTATTCCTCTTTCCAGGCCAAGGTCATAGAGCTCGACTGCGGCGGCGGCGCGTGGTACCACCTCGACGGCGAGGATTTTTTTTCCGAGGACGGAAAATTAAAGTTCAGCGCCCTGCCGGCGAGCCTGAAAGTTATCGCCCCGAAACAGAGCCTGCAGGGAAAATAATATGCCCTTCCTCCCCGAGCTTGCCCGCGAAGCGTCCCTGGCCGAAAAACTCGGCGGGGGGAAAACCCGCTGCCTGGCCTGCGCGCATTACTGCGTTACGGCGCCGGGCGGCTCCGGGCGCTGCGGCGTCCGCTTCAACGAAGGCGGAGTTCTCAGGGCGCCCTGGGGCTATGTCTCCACCGCCGCCCCCGACCCTATAGAGAAGAAACCGTTTTACCATGTGCTGCCGGGGGCGCGCACCCTTTCCTTCGGGATGTTCGGCTGCAATTTTCACTGCGATTTCTGCCAGAACTGGCAGATAGCCGACAGCAAGTCCGCCGCCGGGCTTCAGCCTCGGGAAGCCTCTCCCGAAGAGCTGGTCTCCGGCGCCGTGGCGGCCGGCGCAAAGATAGTTGTCTCCACTTATAACGAGCCGCTTATAACCGCCGAATGGTCCGCCGCGGTCTTTTCCGCCGCCAAAAAGAAAGGCTTGCGCACCGCTTTCGTCTCCAACGGCTACGCCACGCCGGAGTCGGTCGCCTTCCTTAAGCCCGTACTCGACTTCTGGAAGGTGGACCTAAAATGCTTCAAAGAAGAAAATTACCGCAAAGTCTGCGGCGGCGAGCTCTCTAAAGTCCTGGCCGGGATAAAAATGATCCTGGCCGGGGGCTTCTATGTGGAGGTCGTCACCCTGGTCATTCCCGGCTTCAACGATTCGGACGAGGAGATAGGCGCGATGGCGAAATTCCTGGCAGGGCTGTCAAAGGATATCCCCTGGCACCTCACGGCTTTCCATCCCGATCACCTGAGGACCGGAACGCCGCCCACCCCGCAGGAAACGCTTTACCCCGCCCGGGATATTGCGCGGGCCGCCGGGCTCCGCTATGTCTATACGGGGAACGACAGGGGCGCCGGGGGCCATGACACTATCTGCCCGTCCTGCGGGCTTTCGGTGATAGAGCGGGAAGGATTCTCCATGAAGAAGAACCTGCTTGGAAAGACCGGGGCCTGCCCCTGCGGGCATAAGATCCCGGGCATCTGGACCTGAACTAGCTGAAAAATAAGGAGAGCCATCGGGGCCGGGAAATTCTTCCCGGCTCCAGGAACACCGCCTCCAGCCCGCCGAGGAGCGCGGCCAGAGTGACGGGGAGTCCTGAAAAGCCGTAGGCCCCGAGGCTGGAAAGAAGCGCGCCGCGCCAGAAGAGCAGGCCGCAGAAAAGGGCGGTGAAAGAGACGATGACGGCAAGTTCGGACCTGTCTATGCCCGAATAGCGGAACAGGCCCGCAAGGTAGTACTGGGCCAGCGCCGTGCCGGAGGCGGCCGCGGCGAAGCCGATAGAATCCTGGAGCATGGGTTTAAGCCAGTAAACTCCCCGGGGGCCGAAGAGGAACCCGGCGGAAGCGAAAAAAGCCTTCATGACCGCGAGCGCGCCGAGGAGCAGCAGCACGGTCGCCAGCATGGAGGCGCCTAAATAGGCGGCCAGAGAGTAAAGAAGAGCCGCTTCCTCACTTCTTTTCATAAAATCCGATTTCCTTCAGGAAAGCGGGATTGTCCTGCCAGCCGGGGCTTACCTTGACGGTAAGGTGGAGCTCTACGGGGCGCCGGAGAAAAGCGGCCAGGGCCTTAACGGAGGCTTCGCGCAATATCTTTATCATATTGCCGCCCTTCCCTATGATTATGGATTTCTGGCTCTCCCGCGCGATGTGGATCTTCGCCAGGATCTCGTCGTTCTCGCCGGGAGTCTCCCTGAAAACTTCTATCTCCACCGCGGAAGCGTATGGGATCTCCTGGCTGTAGATCTTGAAGATCTGCTCCCGTATGATCTCCGCCGCGTAGAACTTCTCCCAGCGGTCGGTCAGCTGGTCCTGGGGATAGTAGGGGGGATGCTCCGGCAGGGCGGCTTTTATGGCCGCTCGCAGCTCTTTCAGCCCGCCGCCGGTAAGGGCGGAGATATGGAAGACCTGCTTGATTGGGAGGAGCTTTCCGTAAAACTCCTCGGCGGCTTTTACCCGGACATCGGTCTTTTCTTTATCCAGCTTGTTTATGGCCAGGTAAAGCGGGCAGCGGACCTGCTTGAGCGGCTCGAAGAGC
>CAZUQT010000074.1:0-12669 GCA_964622585.1 uncultured Elusimicrobiaceae bacterium
TTATCCTCAATGAGGATCTCCCTCAAGTTCCGCTTGCGCTGAAGTCCTTTAGGCGTTGGCATGCTTAATTATTATAAATATATTGGGCGGCGGTTACAAGCCCATGGCCGTGCCGTTACGGGAGGCGCCCCGGACAGCCGGGCCCCCGCGCTTTCAGCCTCCCGGCCGGGACGCGGGGCCGGCACTTCATGGGACGTTTCTGTTGCCTGCGGCTTTTTTGTAAGATACTCACACAGCTTTATGCAGCCAAACGACCAGGCCGGACCTCCGGCGACGCCACTCCTCTCCCGGCTCCGGGCGCCCCTTCCCGTATACCTCTGCCTTATAGTCCTGGCGGTCTTCCTCCCCGCGCTAGGCAACGGTTTTGTGGATTGGGACGACGTCCAGTACGTGGTTTCGAACCCGGCGCTCCGGGGCTCCTGGCTGGACGCCCTGGCCTTCTCGCCCGGCTATTACCACCCGCTGACCACCCTGACCTATAAACTCGAGTTCGTCCTCTTCGGGCTGAACCCGCTCCCCTATCACTTTACCAGCCTGGCGCTCCACCTTGCGGTCTGCGCATCGGCTTTCCGGCTGCTGACGGCGCTCGGCGCCCGCCGGGGCCCGGCTTTCCTCGCGGCCCTCCTCTTCGGGATCCACCCGGTGCACGCGGAGCCCGCGGCCTGGATATCCGGGCGGAAAGAGCTCCTCTGGGGCCTTTTCTCCTGCTGGACCCTGACCTTCTATCTCAGGTTCCTCGACACGCGTTTAAAAAAATATTTCCTCTGGTCGCTGGCGTTTTTCGCCCTCGCCGTCCTCTCCAAGCCTTTCGCCGCGGTGCTGCCTTTTGTAATACTGCTCTGCGACCGTTACAGGGACCGGGCTTTCAGCTTCCGCCTCCTGGCCGAAAAGGTCCCTTATCTCGCGATAGCGCTGCCGCTTATCACTTTATCTACGGGTCCTTCCGGTTTTCTCCTGGAGGGCGGGGCCGGTTCTTTCAGCCTTGCCTGGAGCGCCGCTTCAGCGGTACAGAACGCGTTTTTTTACGCGCAGAAACTTCTTCTGCCGTTCAACCTGTCTTCGCTTTACCCTTCGCAGGTTTTCTCCCGGGGCGCGCTCCTTCTGCCGGGCGCCCTCCTCCTTTCGGCTTTCGGCGCGCTGAAGCTGATAAAGGCCCGAGACCCCGAGGCCGGGAAAATTGTTTTTTTCGGCCTCGGATTTTTCCTGGTAACGCTCCTCCCGGCCCTGCTGGTTTCCCCGCCCGCCGACCGCTACGACTATCTGCCGGCGCTCGGCCTGTTCTTTATTTACGCGGAATTCCTCTTCCGGTTTTACGGCGCGCTGCGCGGCCCAGCGGCGGAGGGGCGGGCGCCGCTGGCCAGCCGGCTGCTGCTCGCCGCCGCGGCCGCGCATTTTTGTCTTTTGGGGGCCGCCTCGGCGCAAAGGGCCCCGGTCTGGAAAACCAGCCTGGCGCTGTGGGAGGACGTCCTGGAGAAATACCCGCTGGAAGCCGTGGCCTACTACGGGCGCGGCAATGCCCGCGCCGCGGCCGGGGAATACGACGGAAGCCTGCGGGATTTCACCCGCTGCCTTGAGCTTTCCCCCCTCTACTGGAAAGCCCTGAACAACCGGGCCCGCCTTTTTACCGGCGGGAAGGAATTCGACAAAGCGATAGCGGACTATAGCGCCGCTATCGCCCTGAACCCGCGCGAGCCGCGCCTGTTCCTCAACAGGGGAAACGCCTATTTTATGAAAGGGGATCCCGCGCGGGCCGTTAAAGATTACGACCTGGCGCTGGCCCTCGCCCCGGGCCTCGCGCCCGCCCTCGAGAACAAGCGGCGGGCCGGGAGCTCCGGGCCCAAAGCGGCCGGGGCGGGTTTCTAGCGCGCGCCGCCGGCTTTATCTTTCGGGGCGCGGAAAGAATAATCGCGGTGGCTGAAGTAGCTTAAGACGATCGTGATAGGCACGCAGCAGACCTGGGCGGCGACCGGGTGAAGCCCGAAGCCGTCCACCAGGATGAACATCAGCCCGAAGCCGAGCAGCGCCGTCCCGCCGTAAACGACATAGAACTTTAAATATTCCCGCAGGACATTCCCGCTGGTCTTGAAGACGAACAGCTTATAGCAGATATAGGTGTTCGTAATGGCCAGGATATTGGCCGGGACCAGCAGCACCAGGTAATTCACCCGGTGGTGCAGCCGCTCGTAAAGCAGGGCGTACACCGCCATGCCGAAGAGCGTGTTCCAGCCCCCGACGGCCAGGTAGCGCGCGGCCCGGTGCACCCCGGCCTTATGCTGCCGGTATTTCTGCGCGATCCTTTTCATCTGGTTTTGCTCATGGCCGGGCGCTAAAAATTAAGTTTTTCCTCTTCGATGACCAGGGGCTTGTCCTTGACGTGGGTATAGATGGCGCCGACGTATTCGCCGATGATGCCGATGAAGATCAGCTGCACCGCCGAGAAAAAGAACAGCCCGATTATCAGCGGGGCGATCCCCATGCTGAACGTCTGCCAGTACACCAGCTTATAGATGAAATACGTCAGCGCTACCAGCAGGCTCAGCGCGGCCAGGCAGAAACCGCAAAGGGCCGCCAGGCGGAGCGGCAGCTTGGTGTGATTCACGAAGCCGGTCATCGCGACGTCGTACAGGGTGAAGAAATTATTCTTGGTCCGGCCATGCCTGCGGCCGGCTTTAACGAAAGGGACATCCGCCCGCTTCAGGCCTATTTCGCCGACCAGGCCCCGGAAATAAGGGTACGGGTCGTGAAATTTTTTCATCGCCTCCATGAATTTACGGTCATACAGGCCGAAGCCGGTGAAATCGTTTATCTGGGGGTTTTCGGAGAATTTATCCAGCAGCCGGTAATAAAAGCGCCGGACGATCCGCGTCAGCGGGTTTTCCCTGGTCTGCGGATTTACCGCGCAGACCACGTTAGCCCCTTTTTCCCACTCCCGCACCAGGTCGGCGATCAGCTCCGGGGGATCCTGCAGGTCGGAACACATGGCGACGACCGCGTCGCCGCCGGCCTGCAGCAGCGCGTTATACGGCGAGCGCACCTGCCCGTAATTCCTGGAATTGAAAATTACCTTGAACCTTTTATCCTGCGCGGCCAGGCGGCGGAGGATCCCGCGGCTGCCGTCGGTGGACATATTATCCGCGACGATGATCTCGTAGTCGTAGCTCCCCAGTCCGCGGATAACCCCGGTAACCCTGTCGTACAGTTCCTGCAGATTGGCTTCTTCGTTATAACAACCGACGACCACGCTGATCTTTTTTAATTCTGCGTTCACAAGGATCTCCTCCGCCCCGGGCGCCGGCGCGCTATTTCAAAACGAGCACTTCGTTGGACAGGCCCATGGCCCGTATCTCCGCGATAACCTCGGCGCTGAAAACCGCGACGCTGACCAGGATGGCCGGGTTCTTTTTCAGCCTCCGGATGGCGGCGGGGGGCCGCACGGTATGCCCGCCGATGGACATGCCCTGCTTGTGCCTGTCGTTATCGACTACCATGACGATATTGCACCTGGCCAGCCCCGAACAGGCCAGCAGCCGGCTGGTATAATTTCCCGCTCCCCACACGATGACTTCCCGCTTCCCCCTGGCCAGCCGGCCGATGACGCGCCCGCCGGCCGCTTTAGCGTTCGTCTGCCCGATATAAGCGGCGACGCGGTTCCGCGAGTAAGACCGGCTGTCCGCGGCCGGGTTCTGCGCGTTCTCGTAGACGCAGAAGACCATCGGCTGGGTGGTCTTTGAAAGGGTGACCGTGGTCTTGAGGGAACCGACCATGTTAAACCCGTGGCGCAGCCCCAGGTTCAGCAGCGAAGTCTCGTCGAAGTGGTTGATATGCTCGATATTGAAATAATCGAAGGGGACGGCGTCATATTCCGGGTAACGCGACGCGTCCGGCACGCAGACGAAGAGGAGCCCGCGGCGGGTCAGCAGCCGGCTCATCGTCTTCATGATCTTTCCGACGTCGTAAATATGTTCCAGCACCCCCGAGAGAACGGCGCAGTCGTATTTCCTGCCCGCGGAAACGGAGAAAACGCTGCCCCTGATACCGCGGATCCCCCTGCTTTTCAGGGCGGAAACGCATTTTTCCGAAGGGTCGAGCCCCGTGAGGTCCGTCAGCCCCAGCTTCCGCAGTTCCGCTATCAATTCGCCGTTCCCGCAGCCGATATCGATGACGCTGTCGCCCCTGCCGCGGACGAATCCGCTGATCCAGGCGGCGCGGTCGATGAATAAAGAGGTGTCCGGGGAGGTGTAAGCCATCTCATACTTGGACATTTCGCCGTAATACTTATCATAGGCGTCCTGGTCCGCCGGGGTGTCGGCGTAGACAAAGCCGCAGCTGCCGCATGCCACGACGTCGTACTTGTCGGGCAGCGGGTGGCCGGCCGGCAGCACGAATCTCTGCGTATGCAGCAGTTCGGCTCCGGAGCGGCCGGCGCAGACAGGGCAAGCCCGCCGCAGACTGGTTTTCAGCATGATGACGATCCCTTACCGCAATTTAAAAAATTCGGCCCAATCCTGCCAATACCGGCTGCCGGCCGTCAGCTCGTCGAACTTCTTCCTGTTCTCGAGCGCCTGCCCGTGGTCGCCCTTGCCTTCGTAGGCCTTTGCCAGGCCGTAATGCGCGAAAGCGTGGCCCGGATAGGCGTTGAGAACGTTCTTAAAGCTGACGATGCACTCGTCGTAATTCCCGGCGCGGAGACTGTAATTATAGATGAAGTTGGTATGCAGGTTCATCATATAGGTCTGCCTCTCTATATGGGCGGGCGCATAGCTCGGCGTGCGGATATTGCACTTGGTCAGGCTGGGAGAGAAAAAGCTGTCGTCCACGAGATACCCGTTCTCCTTGCATTCCGCGTACAGGCGGCTCCCGGGGACCGGCAGGGCGATCATGAAAAAAACCCAGTTAAACCCGATATCGTCCAGCGTCTCCAGCGTTTCTTTCCTGTGCTCGTCCGTTTCTCCGGGGGACCCCACCACTATATTCGCCAGGACGCTTATCCCGTATTTCCTGAGGCTGAGCACCGCGCGTTTGGCCTCTTCCTTGGTGATCGGTTTCTGGATAACGTGCCTCAGGACGTGGTCCGACCCGGATTCCAGGCTGGTGTACTGGAAGGTATTGCCCAGCCGGGCCAGCAGTTCGGCCACCTCGTCGTCGATATTGCGCATGAGCAGCGCCTGGAAATTCACGTGGATCCCCATTTTTACGAACTCGCTGAGGATCAGCTTCGCGCGTTTTTTGTCGAACAGGAAAGAGTCGTCGCAGACGAAGAGTTCCGTCAGTCCTTCTTTGTCCGCCATTTCGCGCACGTCGCCCACGACCCTCTCCAGGCTCATGGACCGGACCTTCTTCCCGTGCACGTTGAAGCCGGCGCAGAAATTGCAGTTAAAAGGGCAGCCCCGCGACGTGTAGATGATCCGGGAGACCATTTTCTTGTCGAAATCCTTTTTATACACCGTGCCCTTCTGCTTCGGCAGGTTGAAATTGGAAAGGTCCGTGCAGCTGAAATCGATCGGGGGGATGGAGTCGAGGTCGGCGAGAGTCTTGTTCACGGGCTTGATGCCGGCGGCCAGACTTTCCCTGGTGACGAAGGCGGGGTCCGTCCTCACATACGCGGGAATGTCGCCGCTTTCCGCCAGGCCGAGCAAAGGCAGCTCCCCCTCGCCGAAAACGACCGCGTCGACCGCGGCCTCCGCGGCTATTTCCCGGTGGAGGACCGTCGCCAGGTTTCCGCCGACGATGAGGAACGCCCCCGGGGCGGCTTTTTTTATCCCCGCGGCCACGCGGCCCAGGAACCGGTAGCCCACGTTGAACATGACGGAGATCCCGACCACGTCGGGCTCGTATTCGCCCGCTTCCGCCGCGACGAATTCCTCGAAGTGCGCCTGCGCGTCGCCGATCATCCTGCCGAGCCGGTACTGCGTGACCAGGTGATCGTTGATGTCGACGATCCTGAACTCGACTTTCCTGCCCGCGTATTTTTTCACGTAGGAACAGAGCGTGAGCAGGCCGTACGGGACGTTCACGATCGCCCGCGTATCGTATAAATATTTCTGGGCCCCCTCCACGGTCAGGTCCGAGATGGGCATGCTGACCAGCAGGATCCTTACCGCCTTATCGTTCATGGCCATATCCGTTGCCCGGCGCCGCGGCCCAGGGGGTCCTATATCGCATATAACACCGTTTGGGTCTGGTTGTCGCTGTAATGCCGCAGGTAAAATTTGTACTCCGGGACGAATGATTTCAGGAGGAGCAGGAGGTCGAACAGGTCTTCCCGCTTATGGTAGGCGCAGACCGCCATTTTAGGCTTCCATTTTTTTATGGTCCGCTCCGCGCCGAGGATGACGTTGTGTTCGGCGCCCTCGATATCCATCGAAATATAGGTCGCGCGCCGCCCGTCCAGGACGTTATCCACCGAGTCGACTTCCACGGGCGTGGAGGGCGATACGGCGTCGCTGGTTTCGGAAATACGCGAACTGCCCTCGCGCCCGTCCTGGAAGTGAAGGAGGGCGCGGCTGTGCCAGGCCCCCTTGGCATGGACCTCGACGTCCCGGATCCCGTGCCTGGAAAGCGTTTCCCGGAGTATCGCCAGGTTCTTTTTATCGGGCTCTAGCGCTATGATCCCGCCGTGTTTCCCGCCGGTGCGCCGGGCGAATTCAAGGAGGTCGTCCCCCCGGTAGGCGCCGACGTCGACATAGACCTCGTCGCCTTTTAGCTCGACGATCTCCTCGTCGAAGTATTCCAGCCCCCCCCTGACCGCGGCATACAGCGAGAAATCGCCGGACAATTTGGCGTTAAGGACATTGATGAAAACTTTTTTGGACGCCGCGTCGGCGAGAGAGGCATACGCTTCCTCGAACTCCCGGAGATGCAGGCGCACATACTGGTAGGTGAGCTTTTCGCCGCAGACCTCGTAGCCCCGCAGGTACCAGGCCGGGCTCTTATCGCCCGCCGCCGCCAGCTGCGAGAATATCGCGTCCTTATATTGGGGCCCTACCGAAGCGACGATCTGGTAGCCGCCCCCCTGGCGGGCGAACTTTTCCCTTAAGGCTTGATAGTTGTAGACCGGAAGCCCCAGGTGCAGCGTGCCCTGCTTGGCGGGGTTATTATCGCACAGGCATGCCGGTTCGATACCGTGCTCGCGCAGATATGAAGCGATATACCAGGACAGCTCCCCGGCGCCCCAGAGCACGACCGGGGCGCCCGACGCCTTGATCGCGTCAAAGATGTCTTCTTCAGCGTGCCGGACGTCACCGATCCGGCCGATAAGCGTCATAGGCTTCCTCCCGCTCTTTTGTCCCGGGGCTTCGCCAGTCTTTTTACCGGAAAGCCGTCGATATTGTCCCTGGTGTAGTGGTCGTTCAGGTAGAAATCGCAGCGCGCGCAGGAGGAATTTTCGCGGTTCCGGCCCTCAAGCTGCATTTTCTGGAACTCGTACCACGGCCCGGAGCCCCAGATCTCCCGCAGGCCCAGCGTCTTCACATTGGCCAGGCTGGTTCCGCCGATAAAATCCACGCAGCAGGGCGAGACGTCGCCGTTGCTGCGGACCGCCATGGTCGTGAACGCCATGGGGCAGGCTGTCCGCCGGGTACTGTTCTTCTTAAGGTCCTTGAGAGCGGCGGAAGAGCCTTCCTTGTAATAATCACCGATGAAATCGGCTCCATCCACCTTGATCCAGCCGTGGGGCTTGTCGATGAACACTTCGTCGGCCACATCTTCATAGAGGCGGGTAAAATTTTCATTATCACTGCCGTAGGAATCGAGCATTTTGCAGCTGACGAAAGGCTTTTCGGAACCCTCTCTTTTTTTAATGCTCTGCAGGACCCGCAGGTTTTCATGGATCGCGGCGATCTTGACGCGCGAACCGGTCACCGCCCGGTGCTTCTCCTGGTCCGGCGCGTAGATGGACACCCGCGCATAGTCCAGCCCGTACTTCACCAGCTTTTCCGCCACGCCGGGAGTGAGCAGGGAGGCGTTGGTGGTGGTTTCTATCCTCTCGGCTACTCCGGCGCGGGAAGCGAGCTTCAGCATTTCGCAGAAATCAGGGTTAAGGAGCGGCTCGCCGTAAAGGCTGAGCTTGAGCACTTTAAGTTTCGGCCCGGGCCAGGCCTTCAGCCGGGCAAGGACCTTCCGGAAGAGCGCCAGCGGCATGTGGCCGCGGCCGCGCGTGAAAGCGGATGCCGCTTTGCCGCTCTGGAAGCACTGGACGCACCTGAAGTTACAGAGGCTCGAAGGCTCGATCAGGACCGTGAACGGCTTCGGGAGCGGCAGGACTTTCTTCAGGTCCTGCCGGTCGGTGGATTTAAGTTTCGTGAATCGGATCATGGCCTCAGCTTGTCTACGGGAAAGCCGTCGACGTTGTCCTCTTCCGGGAACAGCTTGAACCAGTCGCAGTTGGCGCAGATCCTGTTCTCATGCTTGCGGTTCTCCAGCAGCATTTTCCGGAACTGGAACATGCTTTCCCCGGCCCACAGCTCGCGCAGCGTGCTTTCGACGGAACTGCCTATCTTCGTCCCCTTGGCGGGGTCATGGGTGCACATGAGGCAATCCCCGATATTATTGATCACCATGGCGATAAAGGGGCGGGGGCAGGCTATACGCCCTTTGTTCAGTCCCTCCGCGTATTCGTTATTGGCCTGGCTCTCTTTTTTGCCGTCCTTGTAATACAGCTTCACCAGGTCGTTCCCGCTGTAATTCGTGGCGTTATGCACTTTCTCCAGGCCGATCTCGTCGGCGATGCCGCGGTACAGGCCGAAGAAAGTTTCGTTCTCATCGCCGTAGGCGTCGAACATTTTCACGAAGATATACGGAGTTTTACTGCCGCGGGCGTCGCGCATCTCCCTCAGCCGCTTGATATTGTCCCGGATCGTTTCAACGCTGCAGGCGGTTTTTGTAACTTCGTGATGGCGCTTGTTCTCCGCGGCGTAGATAGAAAAGCGTATAGCGTCCAGCCCGTAGTCGATCAGTTTGGCGGAGATCTCCTCCGTCAGCAGGGACCCGTTCGAGAAAGTGTCCACTTTCTCCGCCACACCGGCCTCTTTGGCGAGGCGCACCATCTCGCAGAACTCCGGGTTGACGAAAGGCTCGCCCAGCATCGCGAGCCGCAGGAGCTTGAGGCGCGGGCCCTCCCATTCTTTCAGCTCGCGGATGAGCTTTTTATACAAGCCCATCTCCATATGCCTGAGCGGCTTCAGGTCGTTGCGCGTGTTCTCGCTGCCGTGCACGCAGGGCGCGCAGCGGAAATTGCACACGTTCGTCGGCTCCACGAAAAGGGAGAGCGGCTTTTTGAGCGGCAGCCTGCCGCGCAGCGGCCGGCGGTCGTGCGAAATGATGGTGAAGTCGCTCATTTGCTGAAATCCTCGTCGGTAAAGACCTCGGACCAGTGGACGGGCAGGGGCTTGCCCTGGAGTTTCGACATATATTTGTCGATGAACGGCCTGTCCTCGCCGGAAAGGCACAGGGGGTTGTACTCCCTGAAATGCTTTATGCTAAGGCCCCGCTTGAGGATGTCGCCGAGCTTTTCTTCGAAGATGCTGCCCAGGGAAATATGAAGGAAGCCGCAGGGCAGGATATCCCCGTACTGGGTCAGGTGCAGGTTGGAATTGACGCAGCCGCAGCCGCGGTCGATCCCGTAAGTCGGGAAAGTGTCGCGGTGCAGGGCCGGGTAAAGCTTGTTGACCTCGCGCATATAGGCGGCGTCCTTCCCGTCTATCAGAAGATCGTTCCGGCCTTCCCATTCTCCGGCGGGATGGGCGATCATGACGTCCACCGCGAAGCCGTTCTCCTGCGCGAATTTAGCCAGCTGGACCGTCCGCTCGGTGCGGCAGTTCTGGTGGGTGACGCAGGTCTGTATCACTACGCCCAGCCCCGCCTCTCTGGCGTTGAACAAAGCGGCCATGGCCTTTTTGTACGCGCCGGCGCTCCTGCGGTTCTCGTCGTGGAGCTTTTCGTCGAAATCGTCCAGGCTGATCTTGACCTTGTCGAGGCCCCAGGCCTTCAGGTCTTTCGCCTTTTCTTTCGTCAGGAAATAGCCGTTCGTGCTCATGGCCAGGTGGAATTTCTCCGGCTGCAGGGCCGAGATGATCTCTTTTATATCCTTCAGGACCAGCGGCTCTCCGCCCGAGATGACGAGCTGGCAAAGCCCGAGCTCATGGGCCTCGTCGCTGAATTTTTTCAGGTCCGCGGGGGTAAGGGTCCGCTCTTTGGCCGTGAAGCGCGTAACGAAGCAGTGGCGGCATTTCAGGTTGCACACCCGGTCGAAGCAGATATCCACGGCGGGCGTGGCCATCCCGGCCTTGAAACGCTCCTCGAGCCTGATTATTTTCTCGAACACGAGCGGCTTCTCTTTCCTGAGCTTTTCGCGCCTGGAGCTCTCCGCCTTCTTTTTTGTTTCTTCGCTTTCCATAGTTTATAGCCCGCGGTCAGCACGCTGGAGTTTTCTTCCCTATCATGTTCGCGGCCAGCTCCTCCGGAGGCAGGTACGGCCACATATCTTCGAGCGGCTTGGACGCCATGCCCCCGCCGGGCAGTTTCATCGCCTGGACTTTCGGAGCGGTAACATGGTTTGCCGTGACTTTAACACAGCAGAGGGCCGGGTCGGCGCCGGCCAGGGTCCGGGCTATGGCCGCCGGCAATTCTTCATGGCTGGCCGCCTGCTCGGTCCGTATGCCGTAGGCCCCCGCCACGGCGCGGATATCGGGCACGGTAAGGCCGCTGCCCGGCTCGGAGCCGACGTAAAAGCCGCCGAACATATTGCGCTGCGTGGCCATGATGCTTCCGTAGCCGTTATTGTCGAGGATGAACATCTTGACCGGCAGCTTCAGCCGGACTACGGTTTCAAGTTCCTGGATATTGAGCTGGAACGCCCCGTCGCCGTTGATAAGTATGGTGCGCCTGCGGCCGGTGGCTATGCAGGCGCCGATAGCGTAGGGCAGGCCGAAGCCCATCGCGCCGAGGCCGGCCGCGTTCTTTATCTTCTGCCCGAGCTTGACGCGCATCGCCTGGTAGGTGACCTCGCCGGCCGCGCCGGAGCTCTCCGGGGTGATGACATCGTCGGCAGCCAGCTGTTTGAACAGCTGCTCGGTGAATACGTATAAATTTATCTTGTCCGGACTTTTGTAGTACTCCTCCTGAACTACCGGGTAGCGCTTTTTCAGCCCGCCGCAATATTCCAGCCATTTGCTCCTGTCGCTCTTCCTGATGTCCGGCTGCCTCGCTGCCAGCGCGCGGAGGAAATCCCCGGCGTCGGAGGTCACGGGAACGTCTATATGGGCGATCTTGCGGATCTCCGCTTCGTCGATATCCACCATGACCTTGCGGGCATTGGCGCCGAAGCCGGCGTGGTTGAAAGCGGTGACGCTGGGCTCCAGGCGGCTGCCCAGCACCAGCAGGAGGTCGCAGTTCTGCACCATGAAGTTCGCGGTCCTGCAGCCCATGATCCCGGGGCTGCCGAAATTAAGAGGATGGTCGTGATCCAGGAAATCTATCGCTTTCCAGGTGAGCAGCACCGGTATATTATTGGCTTCGGCGAACCGGACCAGGTCGCCTTCGGCTTTCGCCAGTTTGACGCCGTTGCCGGCCAGGATAAGGGGCCGCTCGGCGGAGTTCAGGAGCTTTACGACCTGATCTGCCGCGCCGCCCGGTTTATCGGCGCCGGCGGCGGCCCGCTCCGGAACGAAGCCCTTCAGCAGGTCCTCGTCCACCATAGCGGCCTGCACGTCGAGCGGGAGATCCAGCCAGACCGGCCCCATCCGCCCGCTGGTCGCCAGATGCCAGGCCTGCTCTAGATGATAGCGGATATCCTCCGGCTCCAGGACGGTCACCGCGTACTTGGTGACGCACGAGACCATGGAAACGATGTCCACCTCCTGCGAGCCCATCTGGCGGACGCCGGTGCCTTTCATCAGATCGGGGCGCTTGGCCTGCCCGGAGATAAAAAAGGCCGGCGTGGAATCGATATAAGCCGCGGCCACGCCCGTGACGGCGTTCGTCGCGCCCGGGCCGGAAGTCACAAGCCCGACGCCGGGCGTATTGGTGTACTGGCCATAGGCCTCGGCCGCTATGGCCAGGGCCTGCTCGTGGAGGAAACAGGTGTATTCAAGCTCCCGGCAGCGGCCCAGGGAGTCGTCCAGGTGCATCGCCCCGCCGCCCGGCAGCATGAAGACGTGCTTCACGCCCTTCCCGACGAGGAACTTAAAGACATAATCCGAAAGTTTGATCTTCACTTTGTCAGTCCTTGAAAAAACCTTTATCCGCCAGGTGGTCCAGGATCTCGCGGACCGCGCCGTGCCCGCCGCCGGCCTGGGCCACATAGTCGGCCTCGGCCTTCACCTTGCCGTACGCGTCGGCGGGCGCGGCGGAGAAGCCGGCGGCGGCCAGGGCGGCGAGGTCGTTCACATCGTCGCCGATGAAACAGACCTCGTCCAGGGAGAAGTTATGGGCGGACGCGAACTCCAGCAGCGCGGCTTCCTTGTTCTTGCAGCCCTTGTATACGGCCGAGATCCCCATTTTTTTCGCGAAGCGGTCGACCAGGGGGCTGGCCTCTCCCGAGATGAGCGAGAAAACTATGCCCGACCTGCCGGCGAGGGAGATCCCCATGACGTCGCGGAACGAGAAGCTCTTATACTCCCCCCCCCCCCCCCCCCCCCCCCCCGCCCCCCCCCGCCCCCCCCCCGCCCGCCC
>CAZUQT010000075.1:0-12578 GCA_964622585.1 uncultured Elusimicrobiaceae bacterium
TTCGGCTTCGTCAAGGCCGGGGAAAAAGGGCTGAAGCTCCCGTTCGAGGCGCCGGACGAGGTGTTCATGGTCCTTGAGCTTGTCCCGGGCGCTTTGAGCGGCGTTAAAGGAACGATCGAGTACCCGCCGGCCTTCCACGCGGTCACATAGGAAAGGGGGGCCGCTTTTCACTTCTCCGCCGGGAAAGCCCGGCGGTTTTGTTTTAGTCAGATTATTTTTACGTCCAGGCAGTAGAGCAGGGACATCGCCTCCGGCAGGGAGAACCTCGCGCCTTTAACCTTGTTCTCTTTCGCGTTTATCGCGTAGTTCCTGGCGCCGGCCAGGTTCGCCCCGCCCAGGTCGGTCCCGCCGAAAAGGGCGCCGGCGAAGTCCGTGCCGGCCAGGTCCGCTTTTGAAAGGACCGCTTCGCGGAAATCGGCCTCTTTGGCCAGGCAGTCCTTTATCGCGGCGCCGGCCAGAGGCAGGCCGAGGAAGCTGCAGTCGGTCAGCACGCAGTTGAAGAATTTGGGCGGGCCGGAGAGCGTGATCTTCGGCCACTCCGCCTCGGTCCAGTTCACCCCGGCCAGCTTGGAGTTCTTGAAAGAAGTTCCGTCGAAGACCGAGGCGCCGGGCTTTACGAGGCTCAGGTTGCAGCTTTCGAAACTGCAGTCCCGGAACTTGCAGAAGCGGAACGCGGCGCCGGTAAAGTCGCAGTTCCTGAAGGCGCAGGCGTAGAATGTTTTAGACTCTATCCGGGCGCCCTTGAGCCGGAGCTTGTCGAAGACGCGCTCGGAGTGTTCTTTTTCATCGCCGATGTCCCGGCCTGTGTTTTCCATATCCGGGATATTCTAACAAAAGTAGCCCGTCCCCTTAATTTGCTTATATATAGTGCCGCCGGGCCGCGCCAGGCCCGCGAATATCTTAGGAGCCGCAATGAAAAAGTTATTGAACACTATCGTTCTGATCTTCGCCGCCCTCGCCTGCCTTTCCGGTCTTTCTCCGTCCCGCGCGGGGGCGCAGGCCGTGAAGCAGCGCTCTGAGATAGACGCGAAGTATAAATGGGACCTTTCAAGCATCTTCCCTGACGAGCAGGCCTGGCAGGGAGCCCTGGAGCAGGTCAAAGCCGGCCTGGGGCAGTTCGACCAGTACAAGGGCAAACTGGCTTTGTCGGCCGCGAATGTGCGGGAGGCGCTCAAGCTCAGCGACAGCCTCTCCGTGACAGCCGGCAATTTATCCGTCTACGCCGGCCTCAAGCTGGACGAGGACAACAGGGTGAGCAAGTACCAGGAGATGCAGAGCCAGGCCTCGGACCTGTATTCAAAACTGAGCAAAGCTTCCTCTTTTATCCAGCCGGAACTGCTGGCCATGGACAGCGCGACGCTGATGGGCTACGCGGCGTCCGACCCCGGGCTGAAGGCTTACACTTTCATGCTGACCGACCTGGTCAGGTCCAAGGCGCATATACTTTCCGACAAAGAAGAGGCCCTCCTGTCGGGGGCCGGCCCCGTCCTGAACGCGCCCTCGCGCATCTTCAATATGATCGACGACGCCGACATCTCGTTCGGCTCCGTCAAGGACGAGAACGGCAAGGACATCCAGCTCACGCGGGAGCGGTACGGCACCATCCTGGACGGCCCGGACCGGCGGATGCGCCGCGAAGCTTCCGAGCTGTACAACGGAACCTACCTGAAGTATATAAACGGGCTGGCGGCCAGCCTTTCCTCGTCGGTAAAAAAAGACTATTTCCTGTCCGTCTCCAGGAAATACCCGGGCTGCCTGGAATCCTCGCTTGACGGGGACAATATCCCGGTGAGCGTCTTCAGGAGCCTTGTGGCCGCCGCGAACGCCAACCTGGCGCCGCTACATAAGTGGACCGCGCTGCGCAAGAGGATCCTGGGCGTGGACACGCTCTACACTTACGACCTTAGCGCGACGCTGATGAAGGAAAAGCCGAAAGAGTACACCTGGGAGGAGGGCCGGGCCATGGTGCTGAAGGGGCTGGCGCCGCTGGGGAAGACCTACCTCGAAGATTTCCGCCAGGGCCTCGACGGGGGCTGGATAGACGTTTACGAGACGCAGGGAAAAGGCTCCGGCGGCTACGCCTGGGGCACCTATACTTCCCACCCTTATATCCTGCTGAACTATAACGGCTCGCTGGACCATGTCTCCACGCTGGCGCACGAGATGGGGCACTCCATGAACAATCTATGGACCAACAGGAGCGAGCCCTACCAGTACAGCGGGCATTCCCTGTTCACGGCGGAAGTTGCCTCCACCTGCAACGAGGCCATCCTGATGAAATATTTCATCGCCAACGCGAAGGACAAGCGGGAGAAAGAATACCTGCTGATGAAATACATCGAGCAGATAGTGGGAACTTTCTACACGCAGGTCATGTTCTCCGAGTTCGAGCTGGCCATACACGAGCGGGTGGAAAAAGGGGAGTCCCTCTCCGTTGATTTCTTCCGCAAGACCTACCGCGACATCTACCAGAAATACTGGGGGCCGGACCTGGTGATAGGGCCGAACAATGACCTTGGCGGGATGCGGATCAGCCACTTCTACCGCGAATATTACGTTTACCAGTACGCTACTTCGTACGCCGCGGCGCAGGTTCTTTCGGACAAGATAGTGCGCAAAGAGCCGGGCGCCCTGGAAGCCTATTATCGGTTCCTCAGGACCGGTTCCTCCGACTATCCCGTGGAAGTTCTGAAGAAGGCCGGGGTGGATATGACGACCCCCGAGCCGGTCGCCAGGACCATCAAACTTTTCGGAGAGCTGGTAGACCAGCTGGACCAGCTCCTGAATGAGAAAGTGTAGCCTGGAATAGCGGACAGTCTTTTGTCCTTTTTTCGCCGCCGGGAAAGCCCGGCGGCGTCTTTTCGGGTAAGGCTGCCTAGATCCTGAGCGTGAGCCCGGCTACCAGGCCCTCGCTGATGGCGGCGCGCGTGAGGCCCAGCCTCAGGCCGGCGTCCAGGTCCAGAGTGGGATAGGGGGACCAGACCAGCCCGAATACGGAAGTTGCGGGATTGGAGGACGAGCTTTTGTCCTTGTTGGTGGCGGCGTCGACGCCGGCCGCGGCCAGGAGCTTGGGATGCACCTTCAGAAGCGCGGCCACGGAGACTTTCAGGATATTTATCTTTTCGTCGAGTGAATTCCGGTTTAAAACAAAACCGGCGTTCAGGTAGAACTGCCATGGCCCCAGGGATTTTCCGGCTATGCCGTAGATCCATACGCCGCCTTTGCCGGCCCCGAGGCTCTTTGCCTCATCCCCGGCGGGCAGTGAAAAACCCGGCTTTAGCGCCAGGGTCCAGTCCTGTTTCTTCGCCACCTCGAACTTGGCCTCTAGGAGGGCGTCGCCCAGGCCGCTTTCGGAGATCCCGTGCGAGTTCCACCCGTGCCACGGAACCGTGACCATAAGGTCGAGCTTGTTCCAGAAGCCGTAGGTAAGTTTTGCCGAAGCGCTGGTGTTATAGCGATCCGGACCTTCGCGGGAGACCGAGTGTTCTACCCAGCCTTCCATCTGTTTTCCGTCCCTGCCGAGAAAGCGCGTATCCTCGCCGGTCAGATGGGTAATAGCCATCGCCGGCGCGGAAAAACAAAAGACCGCCATGGCAGCCGCAAAAAAGGATGTTTTCATGTCCCCCCCAATACCCGTATTATATACCAGATATGAGCGCCGGGGGAAGCGCGGCGGTTTATTACAGGGGCGGCTCTTGCACGGTAAGCGGCGGGGGGAGGAAGGCGAGGATCTCCGCGGCGGCCGAGCGGCCTTCGCGCTGCATGGTGAACCTGGCTGAAATTATCGTGAAGGACCCCGGGCCCGCGCCCAGCCATTTCTCGACCGAGCCGCAGTCCCCGTGGAAATGCGCGGGCACTGAGGGGACGGCGCTCCTTTTTAAACCTCTGAGCAGCGCGTTGACCAGCGCATTGAGCAGGATGTTGCCTATCTCGATAACGGTGACATCGGGCTGCCCGTCGCTTATCGGCCCGAAATAGATCTCCTCGGCAAAACACCTGGAAATATGTTTTATATCTTCCGGGTCGAAGATAATAGCGGTGACGAAGGGGATATCCCCCTTTATCTTTATCCGGATAGCGGCTACGGGCTTCCCTTCCCTCTCGCTCCGCCTGATCGCGCCGCGGGCTTCGCCGCTGAAAACGCGCACTCCGGCCAGCTGCCAGGCGCCGGGGGAAACCTCCGTCATCCTCTGCATGCATTTTTCAAGTCCGGCTTCGGTCAGCCGCGCGAGCGCGTCTTCATTGGTGTCGTTCATTTGAGCAGTTCAAAGGCCTTTTTAAGGTCCTGCTGGGAAAAAGGCTTGAAGATTATCGCCGCCGCGCCTTTGCGCTTGAGTTCCAGCGTCACATGGTCCTGGTCCACCGCGGTCAGCATGATTATTTTGGCCGCGGGGGATATTTTCCGCATTTCTTCCAGGACCTCTATCCCGGAGATGCCGGGCATGATTATATCCAGCAGCACCACATCGGGATGAAGTTCCGCGAAAGCCTTCAGGGCGCTTTGTCCGTCCTCCGCCTCGCCCAGGACCTGGTGCCCGGCCCTTTCGAGGCTTATCCTGAGCATTTCCCTGGTGCTCTCGTTATCATCTACAATAAGCACTTTCATCGTTCCCCCGTAAAAATATGCGGCTGAAATTAGCCGGAAAAGCCACGCCGATAATGCATAGCCTAACAGGCCCTGGCCGGTTTGTCAATGGATGGAAAGGCGGTCCGGTTCTACAAATGACGCTCTTTTTTGTATTATAAGGCTTATGCATAAAAAATTTACCCTGGTTCTGTCCCTGATCCTCCTGGCGGGCTGCTTCGGGTCCAGGAAGCCCAAAAACGGCGGCGGCGCGGCTAAAAACCCGCGCGAGAAAGCCGCCCCCGAGTTCGCTCTCCCTGGCGTTCCGATGAAGAGCGATTCCGAGGCCCTCCTGCCCGAGGAAAAGAAACCGGAGCTCGCGGCCGAGCCGGTCGAGGAAACGAAGCCGGAGGAAGCGAAGCCCGCCGAGGCAAAGCCCGCGGAAACCGCGGCCGCCGCCGGCGGGGACCTGGATTTCCACCTTGCCGCCGCCTCTAAATATTCCGCTAAGAAGCGTTACCGTTCCGCAGCCGCCGAATACGGGGCCGCGATACCGTTCCTCCCCGCCGGGGACGCGCGCGCCGTGCGCCTGCTGGAGCGGCAGGGCGCCATGATGCTGAAGGCCGGGAACGAGGCCAAGGCCAAAGAGCATTTCCTCTCCGCCGTAAATAAGGCCAAGGAGCTCAAGAGCTCCGGAAAAGATCTCGCTGATTCCTATCTCGGCCTCGGCTATTGCCAGGAAAAAGCCAATAAGGTGGCCGAAGCCGTGGACAGCTATGAAAAGGCGCGCGCGCTTTCCGACAGCAAGAAAGTAAAAGACAGGATAACCAAGACCATAAGCGACCTGAAAGCCAAGGCGAAGCCGGCCGGGAAATAGGCCGGCCGCGGGTTCAGTACAGGAAAAAATGAAAATTAAAAGGTTTTATGCGCATTGCGACGCGATAGAGGGAACCCCCGGCGTGTATTACTGCAGCTTCTGCAACGAGCTCGTCAAAGAGAAGCACTTCAACGAAGAACATCCTAACAAGAACCACGTTCATAAATTCAACGCGACGCTGGCGGAGTGGAAACAGAAAGAGGCCAGGGGAACTACCAGAGTGCGTCCCGACAACGCCCCGAACAGGCTTGCGAAGTAGCCGGGGCGGTCATTGTCCTTTTGACTTCTGCTTCTCGAATTCGAATTTCGCCTTCTCCAGTTCCAGCTTCTGTTTTTCAATTTCTATTTTTTGCCGCTCCAGTTCCAGGGCGCCGCTTTCAGTATCGCCGTAAACGGTACCGCGCGCGGGGCTTTCCGGCTGGTCCGCGCCTTTTTTCTTTGCGGCTCCGCCCCAGTGATAGCCCAGCAGGAGGCCGCCGTGGCTGCCTCCCGCTTTAATATCGGCGCCGAAGAGCTTCGCCTTTCCCGAGGAGGCCCTGAACTCAAAGCCGATATCGAACGATCCCCCCAGGGTCCAATAAACCCCGCCGCCGAACCAGGAGCCGGTTCCGGAGCCTGAATCTTCCACCGTGATCCCCAGCACGGTGACTCTGCCGGTAGCCTTAAGCATGGAGATCCCGCCCCCGATGAAAGGCCTGACGCTCGGAGAGCCGTCCCAGACCTTGCGGATGCCGAGGCATAATTCGGACGTTTCGCTCTGCATTCTGGCCTCGCCGAAAAAAGGATCGTATACTTTTCCTTCCCCGGAAGCTCCAAGCACGTCGATAGCCACGCTCAGCGGCCAATCACGCCTCCTGAAGTCCACTTCAACGCCGGCCTCGCTCTGCGCGTTCGCCGGTTCCCAATCGTTTTTATCCAGGGCTTTGGCGCCAAGGAGCAGGTTCGCGTTCCCGGTCCATTCTTTTTCAGCGGACGCTCCGGCCGGCGGGAGCATGGAAAGAAATACGGCAAGAGACATTGCCGCCGTACAAAGAGATAAGGTTTTCATTTACAGCGTCCCCTGTAAGATATATGAGGTTGATCACTGAAGCAGGATAGCCTTCGGTCAGCATAACAAATGTCGCGCGAAGAAGCCAATGGCGGGCCTTCTCCGGCGGAGGATATCCCGGGATCTTTCCGGAGCTTTTGTTTTTGCCGTTTTGGTAGAATAGCTGGTATGAAGATCACCGCCATATTCGGCAGCCCGCTTAGCAAGGGCAACACGGAGACCATGGCGGAAGCCTTCCTGGCGGAATGCGCCAAGGCCGGCGCGGAGATAAAACGCTGGCGCCTTGACGAGCTGGATTATAAAGGGTGCAGCGGCTGCATGGCCTGCAAGACAAGGCTGGAGGAATGCGCGCTGAGGGACGGGCTCACCCCGCTGCTAAAGGCCGTCCACGGCGCCGATGTCGTCCTCATCGCCACCCCCGTATATTTTTTCGACGTGACCTCGCAGATGAAAGGTTTTATAGACAGGTGCTATTCTTTCCTGACACCCGACTGGTATAAGAAAAAGAAAATGAGCCGGCTCAAGCCCGGAAAAGAGCTGGTTTTTGTCGTCGCGCAGGGCGGGGCCGAGAGGGTCTTCCACGATATGCTCCAGCGCTACAGCGCTATCTTCGCTACCCTGGGCTTCAAGCCGCTGCACCTGATAAGGGGCGGCCGCCTCCGCGGACCCGCGGATATCGCCGCGCGGCCCGAGCTCCTGGAGCTGGCGCGGGAGAAAGCCCGCCTGGTGCTCGCCGGTTCGCCGTCCGCGGACACTATTCCCGTATACGACCTGGACTGAATTTAAAGCCGGCGGTTACATCAGAGAGGATCAAATGACTAAAGTCGCTATCCGCACCCGTTTCCGCGAACTGGGCCACTTGGTGGGGAATACCCCGCTAATGGCCATCGATTGTACCTACAAGGGCGAGCCCCGGCGCATCTACGCCAAGGCGGAGAATTTCAACCTGACAGGCAGCATAAAGGACAGGATGGCCCTTTATATCCTGAGCAAGGCCAGCGAGTGCGGCGCGCTGAAGCCAGGGGCTCCAATAGCCGAGGCTACCAGCGGAAATACCGGCATCTCCTTCGCCGCCATCGGGCGCGCGCTCGGGCATCCCGTGACTATCTTCATGCCGGACTGGATGAGCCAGGAGCGGAAGGATATCATAAGGAGCCTGGGCGCTAAAATACGCCTGGTCAGCACCCAGGAAGGCGGCTTTCTTGGAAGTATAAAGCTGTCCGAGGAATTCGCCGCGGCCGAGCCCGGCTGCTTCCTGCCCCGCCAGTTCTCCAACGAGGATAATGTCGCCGCGCACGAGAAAACTACCGGCCCCGAGATCTGGTCGCAGCTCGGTTTCCAGGGGCTCAAGCCCGACGCTTTCGTGGCGGGGGTCGGGACCGGGGGCACGATAATGGGGGTGGGGCGCTATCTCAAAAGCGTGCACCCGGCCGTAAAGATCCACCCTCTAGAACCCGCAAACTCGCCCACTTTAAGCACAGGCTGCAAGATAGGCAAGCACCGCATCCAGGGGATCTCGGACGAATTCATCCCCGCCATCGTCCGGCTCGATAAGCTCGATGAAATAGTAAGCGTAGACGACGGCGACGCTATCGGAATGGCCGGCAAGCTCGCCGCCGAGCTGGGCCTTGGGGTGGGGATCTCAAGCGGGGCGAATTTCCTGGGCGCGCTGATGCTTCAGAACAGGCTCGGCAAAGACGCGGTGGTGGTGACGGTGTTCCCTGACGATAATAAAAAATACCTGAGCACCGACCTCCTGAAGGAGCAGCCGCTCAAGGCCGGCATGCTGTTCCCGGACGTGGAACTGAAGGCTTTCAGCGCGCTGAAGCGCGTCTGCACCACCTGCTGCGAGCCGGAGACCTGCCGCGAGCAGCCGACCTGCCGCGGGAAAAAATAAAAAGGGAAAGTTTCAGGCTGACGAATGGGGAAAGGTCGGGAAGGGGGAGGGAAAATGACGCATAAATTCAAGGTCAAGACTTCGGCCAAGTCGGAGATGGCCGATATTACGCGCGAGGTGCAGGGCCTGGTCCGCGAGAACGGCCTGGAAAGCGGGGTCTGCCATATCTTCGCGCCGCATACCACCTGCGGGCTGGCTATAAACGAGAACGCCGACCCCGACGTAAAGCGCGACATCATAGCCAAGCTTAACGAGAGCGTGTCGGCCGATTTCCCTTACCGCCACGCCGAGGGCAATTCGCCAGCGCATATAAAGGCGGTCCTGGTCGGGCCGTCGCTTACGGTTTTCGTGGAGGAAGGGGCGCTTCAGCTCGGGACCTGGCAGGGGCTCTACCTGTGCGAATATGACGGCCCGCGGAGCCGGGAAGTCTGGGTCAAGCTTGTAAAAGCCTAAGGCGCGGACGGCCTTCAGGCCCGGTCTTTTTCCGAGAGGATATATTCTTTGGTCGGGCGGGACTGGTCTATGGTCATGGTGACCATTTTGGCGAAAACGTCCAGGATGATCACGGCGTTATTGTTCGCGTCCTTCGCGTAGGTCCTGCTGAGCCTTTCCACTATAGCCAGGTTAAGTACCCCGATGTCTTCATAGGCCTTGGTGAGCTTTTTAAACTCCCAGTCCGGCTCGAGCCCCAGCCTTTTCCTGAAATACTGCTGAAGCAGGTAGGAGGACATCGACCTGTAGATGGTCTCGTCCAGCGACGAGAAAGGCAGGTGGTGCCTGGCCATCGGCTTGAGGATGTTCATCACCGGGCAGCCGCTGATCACCATGTACAAGCCTATGATCGAGCTCAGCACGTTCTGAAGGCTGGTTCTCTTGAAATACTCCCGCTGCGGGGAAACGACGCGCGCGTCCACGACCACGGTCGAGGCCTTGTCGCGGAACATCGTCGTCACTTCGGCCAGGTTAATCGCGAGGGGGCAGTATTTATGCTCGGCGCTGTCGTAAGGGCAGACGGAGCATTTGCAGCAGTCCAGGAGCGCCCAATCCGGGAAACCGGCCTCCTGCCTTGACTGGATGTTCAGCGTGGAGGGATCGATCTCGATGCTGACCGTTTTCTCTTCCCCGTCATCGAATTTGATGATATATTTGTAGAGCATTGTTGTCTTTGCGCCTGGAGTGCTGTCTTCCTGCCCGGTACAGTGAATATTCTACATAAAAGCGCGGTTATATTGGAGCCGTTCCCGTAAGGCCGGGAATATTTATTAGGCTATAATATCAGGGTTCGGATGATCTTCTATGGCCCAGGAACTGATAGTAGGCGGATTGCTCGTCCCCGTTGAAAAAGACGGGGCCGGGGAATATTTAAAAGCCGCCGCGCTCAGGCTTATGCTCCCTGAAACGCAGATCCGGGCGGTCAGGATACTCTCCAAGTCCCTTGTGACCGGGGACCTGGAGCAGTTCTTCTACGAAGTCGCGCTGGCAATAAGCGTCCCCGCCGGCTACGGGAACAAAGACAATTTTCCCCTCTATTCCGCAAGGCCGGCCCCCTCCTATGCCGGTGCGCCGGCGGGCCGGCGGCCCGTAATTATAGGTTTCGGCCCGGCCGGGATGTTCGCCGCCCTCGAGCTTATCGAGTACGGGCTCAGGCCGCGGATATTTGAAAGAGGAAAAAAGCTGGAGGAGCGCCATGCGGACGTGCAGGGCTTTATCCGCGGCCGTAAACTGGCCCCCGAGTCCAATATCCAGTTCGGCGAAGGCGGGGCCGGGTCCTATTCCGACGGAAAACTGTTTTCCAGGCCCAATAATTCCGTTTACGCGAGCAGGGTCCTGGACACCTTCATCAAATTCGGCGCTCCGCCTGAAATAGGGTATATAGCCAAGCCCCACCTCGGCACCGACGTGCTTTGCCGGATCGTGGCCAATATCAGGAATTATATCCTTGAGCGGGGCGGGGAGATAAAATACGGTTCAAAGATGACGGACCTCCTCCTTTCCGGCGGGAAAGTTTCGGGAGTGGAAATAAACGGTTCGGAGCAATATGCCGCTTCAAGCGTCTATCTTGCGGTGGGAAATTCCGCGAGAGACACCTTCGCATTGCTGCATAAAAAAGGCCTCAACCTCGAGGCCAAGCCTATCTCGGTGGGAGTGAGGGTGGAGCACCCGGCCGCGACCATCAACCTTATCAGGTACGGCGGCAAGTACAGGGACTTCCCGGGCCTGGGGGCCGCCACTTATTCATTTAACTTCACCAACAGGAAAACCGGCCGCGGGGCGTACACCTTCTGCATGTGCCCCGGCGGCGAGGTGGTGAACGCGTCCTCCGGGGAAGGCCTGTTGGCGCTTAACGGGATGAGCTACGCGGCCAGGAGCTCCGTTTTTTCCAACTCCGCAATAGCGGTAACCTGCACGCCGGCGGATTACGGCTCGGCGCACCCGCTGGCGGGGATCGAGTTCCAGAAGGAGATAGAGCGCAAAGCTTTCAGGGCGGGCGGCGGAAACTGGAAAGCCCCGGCGCAGAACCTGAGGGATTTCCTGGGCGGGACTCTTTCAAAGGATTTAAATAAAAATTCCTATAAAATGGGCGCGCAGAGCGCGGATCTGAAAACCGTCTTCCCGGCCTTTATCAATGAAACGCTTATGTCCGCTTTCAGGCAATGGGAAGCCGAGTGCCCGCTGTTCGTAGCTGACGACGCTATTCTCCTGGGCCCGGAAACGAGGACTTCTTCCCCCGTAAAGATGCTGCGCGGGAAAAATTTCGAAGCTGAAAATATACGCGGCCTCTACCCCATAGGCGAAGGCTCCGGCTACAGCGGCGGCATCACCAGCTCCGCCGTCGACGCCCTGAAAGCCGTCGAAGCCTCCCAAAAAAGTTCCGTAACCCCTTAATTATTTTCTTTGGAGGACAGGGGTCCACCCCCCTGTCCGGACCCTACGCGTCCCAGTAGGCTTGCTGGAGGCTGTCTTCTTTTTCGGGGAGGGCGCGCATCAGGCGCGGGGAGTTCTGGGCCAGGACTTCGAAGCTGACGCGGTTGGCGTATTTCGAGATCTGGGAGAGGGAAGAATAGCTTAAAGAATTTATCAGGTTCTTCGGGGAATTCGGGACTTTGGCCTGGTGGTACTTCCTGGCGCCCAGGTCGTGCAGGAGCGCCGCCAGGGCTCCGTCGCCGGCGCCGTTGGTGTTCTTGATTATCATCGGGCCGCCCAGGAAGGGATTGATATGCGTGTAGATCTTCACCGGCTTCGCGCAATCTTCTTTCCTCATAGGGCGGCTGAACTCGTAGATATTGTAATCCACGATGGACTTGGTGTGCAGCTTATGGGTTGTCCTCCTGGCGTACTGTTCGTCCACGTAGCCGCCAAGGTAAAGACCGTGCTGTCCTACCGTCAACAGCACGAGGTCCGCAAGCTCCAGCGCGCTTTCCGCCGCCAGGAGCGGGTCGTTCAGGCCGGTGAGGGCCAGCGCCTCGAGGTCGTTCATAGCCACGCAGGTCACATACTTCTTTATGAATTCAAGGAAGAAATCTTTTTTGGACTCTATCAGGAAGCTGGTCCCAAGCGTCATCACCACCGGGACTTTCGTCTTAAGGGCCGTCTCGCAGGCTTTGAGGGTGGCGCTGAAGATCGGGTCTTTCTCGTCCCGCAGGATATAGGCCGAGATGAGCAGGGCGGAGGCTTTTTCTATCACGTCCACGGGTATGAATTCCGGGGCCAGGTCGTTCATGCAGCCCTTGCTGATGCCGAAAGTGCGTTCCCCGTCGGGAGTCACGAAGCACATCGCGCGCCCCATCGCGTTCTCCGAGGGCTGCAGGTAGGAAAGGTCGACCTTCGCGCTGGTATTGCGGATATATTTGAAAGCGTAGTCGCCGACCGTGATATTCTTGGTGATAGCGCCGAGCGTTACGGAGCGCTCCTCGGACAGGACCGAATAGTTGTGCAGGGTGTTCCCTACCGAGCCGCCGGCGTATTCGCCCAGGATCTTTCCCCCGGACTTCAGCTCCCGGTAGATGGCTTCGGCGGCCTTATCGTCCAGGATCTGCGACTGGCCTTTATTGATGCGGTTCCGGACCAGGAAGTCGTCGTCGACGCCGCATTCTATATCCACCAGGAGCTGGTCTATGCCGACCAGGTAAAAAGGCTCGGTCTGCAGGAAATGCGGGTCGGCGCTTTCGCGCCCTTTCTCGGTGACGGGGAA
>CAZUQT010000076.1:0-12419 GCA_964622585.1 uncultured Elusimicrobiaceae bacterium
CGGCGGCGGACAGTACTCCCAGGTCCGAATCGCTTCCCATGACGATGGCTGCTTTGAGCATGGATACCTCCTGATAACAGAAACAAGGAAGAACTATATTGTTCAGTCCTGCTTTGCGCAGGACAGAACCCACCTCTGTTAAGGAAAGATTACCGCAGAACTATTCTACGATTTTAAAACCTCCGGCACAAATCCCGGGGCCTTTTCCCGTCGCAGGAGTATAATACAGCGTATTGCGCTTATTTACCCGGGCCGGAAGGCCCTTGACATTTTTAATTTGTATTGGTATAGTTATACCAGATTACTTGTTACGACCGGATTTAAAATTAAAACAGGAGAATACTAAATGAGCGACACAATGTTCTGTTACCAGTGCGAGCAGTCGGCGAAAGGGACGGGCTGCACCACGCAGGGAGTCTGCGGGAAGGACCCGGAAACGGCGAAGATGCAGGACCTCCTGCTCTGGCAGGCCAAGGGGATCAGCATGTATGCCCGGCGCGCGGCCGTGACCGGCGGCCTGCATGACAGGGAGATAAACAAGTTCGTGGTGGAGGCTCTTTTTACCACCGTGACCAACGTGAATTTTGACGCCGTAAAGATCGAGCATATTATAAGGAAAGGCCAGGCAGTAAAGGAAAAAGCCAGGCTTATGTACGAGAGCGCCTGCAAAAAGTCCGGCACCCCCCCCTCCAGGCTGGCCGGGCCGGCGACCTGGAACCCGCCCCACGAATACAAGGCCCTTCTAAACGAGGCCCCCGAGAAGGGAATAAATACCAGGAAGAAAGCCCTGGGCGACGACGCCGCCGGCCTGCAGGAGCTGCTTACTTACGGGCTCAAAGGCATGGCCGCCTACGCCGACCACGCGCTGATACTCGGCCAGGAAGACGAAAATGTCTACGCCTTCATCCATGAAGCGCTGGATTTCCTGACCAGGACCGATCCGACCGTGGACGAGCTGGTCGGCTATAACATGAAGTGCGGCGAAGTTAACCTCCGCGTCATGGAACTGCTGGATAAAGCGAACACCGACGCTTACGGCCACCCCGTCCCCACTAAAGTGCGCGTGAACCCGCTCAAAGGCAAAGCCCTCCTCGTCTCCGGCCATGACCTTAAAGACCTCGAGGAAATTCTCAAGCAGACCGAGGGCAAAGGCATAAACGTCTACACCCACGGCGAAATGCTCCCCGCCCACGGCTATCCGAAGCTCAAGAAGTTCAAACACCTGGCCGGCAATTACGGCGGCGCCTGGCAGGACCAGCATAAAGAGTTCGACGCCTTCCCGGGCGCGATAGTGATGACCACCAACTGCATACAGAAGCCGCTGGCCACCTACAGAGGCCGCATCTTCACGAGCGGCCTGGTCGCCTGGCCCGGGATCGAGCATATAGCGGACGCCGAATTCGCGCCGGCCATCGAAGCCTCGCTCAAAGCCGACGGCTTCAGGAAGGACGGGGACGACAAGACGATAATGGTGGGCTTCGCCCATAACGCCGTGCTCGGGGTGGCCGACAAGGTCATCGACGCGGTCAAGACCGGCCACATAAAGCACTTCTTCCTGGTAGGCGGCTGCGACGGCGCCAAGCCCGGCCGGAATTACTACACCGACTTCGCCGAGCAGGCCCCCAAGGACACGGTCATATTGACCCTGGCCTGCGGCAAGTTCCGCTTCAACAAGCAGGAATTCGGCGACATCGGCGGCATCCCCAGGCTGCTCGACATGGGCCAGTGCAATGACGCTTACTCGGCCATACAGGTGGCGGTGGCGCTCTCAAAGGCCTTCAATGTGGGCGTCAACGAACTGCCGCTCTCGCTGGTGCTCAGCTGGTACGAGCAGAAAGCCGTCTGCATCCTTCTGACCCTGCTCTTCCTCGGCATAAAGAACATCCGCCTCGGCCCGACCCTGCCGGCCTTCGTTACCCCGGCGGTGCTCCAGGTCCTGGTGGACAAGTTCAATATCATGCCGACAACTACCGCGGAGAAAGACCTTGAGGCCATACTTGGAGTCAGTGCCGCGGCCTGAACCGGATAAACCGGGGGCGGAGGCCGGTGAAGCTCCCTCCGCCCTCAAATTTTGGGAGGAACTAATATGAACAACTCGTCAGAACTGAAGAAAAAAGTGGAAGCCGCGCTGGCGGAAGTCAGGCCTTACCTCGAGGCGGACGGAGGCGGAGTGCAGCTTGTCGGCATCGACGAGGCGGCAAAGATCGTAAAAGTACGCCTGACCGGCGGCTGCGCCTGCTGCCCATCGGCGGGCATGACGCTGAAGAACGGCGTCGAAGCGGCCATCAGGAAGAACGCGCCGGAGATAAAGAGCGTAGTGGCCGTATAGAACGGAGGCAGCCCATGGACAGATACCTTGAGCAGAACATTAAAGACATCATCTCCAAATATCCCGGAGTGGGAGATATCCTTAACGAATACAAGATCGGTTGCACCGCCTGCGCGGCCGGAACCTGCCGCCTTAAGGACATAGTGGAAATACATAACCTGCCCGGCGAGGAAGAAGAGAAGCTGATGGGAAGGATAGCCCTCGCTATCTCGCCTCGCGGCGGGCTCAAGGTCCCGAAGAGTTCCCGGAAGGCGGCCGCGCCTTCAGGCGGGCTTAAGTATTCCCCGCCCCTGAAGAGGCTGGTGGACGAACACGCGCTTATTAAGCGGCTGCTGGCCCTGATCCCGCGGTTCGTGGCGAGCGTGGACCTTAGGTCGGAAGAAGGAGCGGGGCTGGCGCGCGGGGGGCTGAAGTTCATCCGCGCTTACGCCGACAAATACCACCACGCGAAAGAGGAGGAGATCCTCTTCAAATATTTCGACGGCGAGCTGGACGTCATCAAGACCATGCTGCAGGACCATGTAACCGGGCGGGGCCACGTAAAAGCGGCGGACGAGGCCCTGGCCGCGAAGGACGGGGCCGCGGCCGCGGAGCATTTTCTCGCCTACCGCGACCTGCTCTCCGAGCATATAAAGAAAGAGGACGAGATCCTCTACCCGTGGATGGACAGGAACCTTTCTCTTAAACAAGTCGGGGAACTGTTCAATAAATTTAACGAGGCGGACGAAAAATTCGAGCCGGCTCTTATCGCCGAGTGCGAGGCGGTAGTGACGGGCCTCGAAAAGCTGCTCGGCGCCGCCGGGAAAAGTTTAAAGGCCTGAACATGGAGCGAGGAAGAAAGCCCGCGCCGGCCGTCTCCGGCTGTAATGAAAGCGGGACCTGCCCGAATTCCCTGGGCGGAGCTTCCGGCCTGAGGCGGCGGATGGAAAAAGTTCTGGATGAAGAAGGCCTCGCCGCCTGGATAGGCAGGATGCTCCCGGGGCCGGTCCTGGCCAGGCACGCTTTCAGGGCGGCGGTGGCGGAATGTCCCAACGCCTGTTCCCAGCCGCAGATAAAGGATTTCGGCGTGATTCAGCATAGCCTCCCCGGAAAAAGCGGGGCAGAGTGCACGAAGTGCGGCTTATGCGTGAAGGCCTGCAGGGAAAGCGGCATAGTTCTCGACGGAACGGGTCCTTCGATAAATTTCGAGCTATGCGCGCGCTGCGGAGCCTGCGTCAGGGTCTGCCCCACGGGGACGCTGCGGCAGGAAAAAAAAGGGTTTTCGGTGCTGGTGGGCGGAAGGCTGGGCCGGCACCCGAGACTCGGGATCCTGGCGATAGGAATGACCGATGAAGAAGGCGTCCTGCTTGCGCTGATAGCCGCGGCCAGGGTCTATATCAGGGAAGGGCGGCCCGGAGAGCGGTTCGGAGACCTGGCCGACCGGCTGGGCGTCGGGCGGATAAAAGAAGAGATAGAAGCGGCCTTTAAAGACCGCAATTTGAATTTTAGCTAAACAAGTCAGGAGGAAAATAACATGGATAAGAAACACGCGCATGGCGGACATGAACCCTGCGGCTGCCCCGGGGCGAAAATGATGGACCTTAGGGAAGAAGCGCCCTCGGATTCCGGTCCCGCCGGCAAAGTTCCCTCGATGCTCCGGCAGTGGCCGCTGCAGCTGCACCTCATCTCCCCGATGGCCCCGTATTTCCAGAAGGCCGACCTGGTAGTGGCCGCGGACTGCACCGCTTTCGCCTACGGAAATTTCCACGCCGAATTCCTTAAAGGCCGGGCAGCGGTTATAGCCTGTCCCAAGCTGGACGACGGCCAGGAAGTCTATGTAGAGAAGATCCAGGCCCTGATAGAGGACGCCAAGATCAATACGCTTACCGTGCTGACGATGGAAGTCCCCTGCTGCGGCGGCCTCCTCGCCATGGTCCAGCAGGCGGCGCGCAACGCCAAAAGGAAAGTCCCGGTAAAGAGCATCGTGGTCGGCATAGGCGGGACGATCAAGAGCGAAGAGTGGGCTTGATGGCGGGATAAACCGCGGGGCGCGCGCGATACTGCGTATTGCCGCAGCCCGGCCATTTCGATAATATCACAGTTATACGGGTTTGGAGGTTTTAATGGAAGGTCTCAAAAAAGCGGCGATAGCGAGTTTCTTTATATCAATGGCGGTCCTGCTGGGCGGGGGCTGGCTGGCCATCGACAGGGTCCCCCCCTACCCGGCGCTGATCATAGCCAACGGGCAGGAAGTTTCAGGCAAGACAGAGATCATAAAAGGCCAGAACGCCTACCAGCGCTACGGCCTGATGGACCTGGGCAGCGTCTGGGGGCACGGGACCCTGCGCGGCCTTGATTTCTCCGCCACCACGCTTAACCTCATGGGCAGCTACATGAGGGAATATTACGCCGGGAAGGCGGGCGGAACCTACTCCGCGCTTCATCCCGACGTCGCCGCCGCCATAGACTCGAGGGTCATAAGGGAAATAAAGACCAATAACTACGACAAGACCACCGGCGTGCTTACGCTCGGAGAGTCCCAGGCTTACGCCTTCGCGAAAATAAAAGATTACTGGCGCGACGAGATGAACAACGGGAACAAGACCTACGGCCTCCAGGCCAAAGCCATGAAAGAAGTAAGCGAGGCCCAGACCGTGGGCGACTTCTTTTTCTGGACAGCCTGGGCCGCCGGAACTTTAAGGCCCGGCGCCAACTCCACCTACACCAATAACTGGCCGCCCGACGCTACCGTCGGCAATACCATGATGACCGACGCGCTGCTCTGGAGCCTGGCCGGCATCCTGGCTTTCTTCATAGTTCTGGGCATAGTCATTTACGCCGTGCACCGCTACCGCATACTTTACGGCGAGGAGAAAGCGGTCCAGACCGGCGACCTGATGATGGAGCTCCCCCTCACCTTAAGCCAGGTCAGGGCGGCCAAGTTCTTCGTGGTCGTGACGGCCTTATTCATCCTGCAGACCTGCATGGGCGGCCTGCTTGCGCATTACACCGTAAGCCCCGAGACTTTCTTCCCGGACTTCATCGCGACGCTGGTTCCCTATACCTGGGCGAAGAGCTGGCACCTGCAGCTCGCGATCTTCTGGATAGCCACGACCTGGATCGGCGCTTCTATCTACCTGGCGCCGGTGATCAGCGGCAAAGAACCGAAAAACCAGGGCCTGCTGGTGAACATATTGTTCGGGGCCGTAGTGCTGGTAGCCGTAGGCAGCCTGGCCGGAACCGCGCTGGGGGCGAAGGGTTACTTTACCGACGCCACCTGGTTCTGGTTCGGCCACCAGGGCTGGGAATTCCTCGAATCGGGCAGGTTCTGGCAGTGGCTGCTCTTCGTGGGTCTTATCGCCTGGCTGGTCATCGTCTACCGCGGCATGAAGGACAAGCTCTTCGGGGCGGACAAAGACAAGAGCGGAGTGGTGATGTTCTACCTTATGAGCGCGATCATGGTGGTCGGTTTCTTCGGCTTCGGTTTCTTCTACGGGAAAGGCTCGCACCTGACCATAGCCGACTACTGGCGCTGGTTCGTCGTCCACCTGTGGGTGGAAGGCATCTTCGAGTTCTTCGGCGTGGCGATAATCTCCCTGTTCCTAGTGATGATGGGGCTGGTGAAGAAAGAATCGGCCATGCGGGTGGCTTATTTCAGCGCTATCCTCGTGTTCGCCAGCGGCATCATCGGCACCGCGCACCATTACTTCTGGTACGGCGGGCCGTCCTACTGGCTGGCCCTGGGAGCGGTGTTCGCTTCCCTCGAACCGATACCGATGATCCTGCTGGTCGTCCGGGCCTGGAAGGAATACCAGTCCATCCAGGACGCCGGCAAGGACTTCCCTTACCGCTGGCCGCTGTTCTTCCTGACGGCTTCCAGCTTCTGGAACTTCCTGGGCGCCGGGATGTTCGGGTTCTCCATCAATTTGCCCATAATCAATTATTATGAGCACGGGACTTACCTCACGGCGAACCACGGCCATGCGGCGCTCTTCGGCGTCTACGGGATGCTGTCCATCTCGCTGATGCTGTTCTCCTGGCGCTCGCTGGTCAAGAACGAGTACTGGAACAACGGCCTCCTGAAAGCTATCTTCTGGCTCCTGAACGGCGGGCTGCTCCTGATGGTGCTGTCCGTGCTTCTGCCCGAGGGACTGATCCAGACTTTCATGGTCTACAAGCACGGGGTCTGGTTCGCAAGAAGCCCGGAGTTCTACAATATGCCGGTCATCCTGGCGCTGAACAAGTTCAGGATAGTTCCCGACACGATAATAATACTCGGGGCGACGCTCCTTGGCTGGTTCCTGGTCTCCACTTACTTCCGGATTAAGCCTGTGAAGTGCGGCGAGGGCGAGGACATCTACTACGGGAAGACCTGCAAAATGCTGTAAAAGAAACAGCTAAAAGCCGGACTTGAGAGCGGCAATAACAGGACTCCCGCGGGAGACTTGTTATTGCCGCCTCGAATTTATGGTACAATGTAGTATATGAGTACCATAATAAAGATCTCCGAGGCCGCGGTGATAGCCATCCACGCCGTGGGCCTCATCGCGAAGTCGGAAGGGACGCCCTGCGCCACCAGGCATATAGCCGGGACTCTGGGCGTTTCCTATAACCACCTCACCAAGGTCCTGCAGCGCCTGACCCGGGCGGGGCTGCTGGTTCCGGGGCGCGGGCCGAAGGGCGGCTTTATCCTTTCTAAAAAAGCCAGGACCGCCAAGCTGCGGGACGTCTTTGAAGCTATAGACGGGAAGATGTCGCTTTCGACCTGCCTGATGAAATCCAGATCCTGCGGGAAGCTCGGCTGCATCCTGGGGAACCTCCTCTCGAAAACCAACGACAGTTTCCGGGCGGCCATGGATAAAGGGATAGACGAACTTCTGAAGTAAAGCCGGGGAACTATGCCGCCTAAACGAAGCTTCCTTGAAGACGCCTACCTGCGCTACAATAAGCCGGAATTCATACACCCGGACCCGCTTGAATTCGTCTGGCGCTATAAAAACCGCGCCGACCGAGAAATAGTCGGTCTCATAGCCGCCTGCCTGGCCTACGGCAATGTCACGCAGATACTTAAAAGCGTGGAAAAAGTTCTTGGCCCGATGGGGAGCTCCCCCGCCGCCTGGCTGAAGAGCGTCTCCCCGGCCGCTATCAAAAAGACTTTCTTTTCTTTCAAGCACCGCTTCACTACCGGGGCCGAGATGGCCGTCTTCCTCCTTAATATAAAGCACGCTCTTGAAAAGCACGCTTCGCTTGAAAAGCTGTTCCTGCAGGCTTACGACGAGGACGCGGCCACGGTGGAAGAAGCGATCTATGAATTCGTGAACAAATTCAACGCGCTGGGCTGCGCGCCTTCACTGACACCGTGCCCGGAGCACAAAAGCTCTTTCAAGCGCGTGAACCTCTACCTCCGCTGGATGGTAAGGAAGGACGCGGTGGACCCCGGCGTCTGGGCCGGGGTTTCCCCCTCCAAGCTGATCATACCGCTGGACACCCATATGAGGCAGGTCTCGATGGGGATGGGCATAACAAAGAGGAAAGACACCTCTATGAAGACCGCCGCGGAGATCACGGCTTATTTCAGGAAGGTGGAACCCGCGGACCCGGTAAAGTACGATTTCGCGCTTACCCGCGCCGGCATACGCAGGAACAACGTAAAAGACTAGCGGTAAAGGTGAATTTTAGTAGAATGTAATCTCTCGCAAATTTTTGTCGGTGGGGCCCGGCAGCGAGCCCCTAATCTGTCGGCCAGGAGGAAAAAATGAACATAAAAGGTACCAGAACGGAAAAGAATCTGCTTGCCGCTTTCGCGGGAGAGTCGCAGGCCCGCAACCGCTATACTTATTTCGCCACCGAAGCCAAGAAAGAGGGCTATGTCCAGATCGGCCTGGCCTTCGAAGAGACCGCCGCCCAGGAAAAGGCCCACGCGAAGCGCTTCTTCAGGTTCCTCGAGGGCGGAGACCTGACCATCACCGCCACTTTCCCCGCCGGGACCATCTCGGACACGAAGACGAACCTTAAGGCTTCGGCCGCCGGAGAGCACCACGAATGGGGCAGCATGTACCCCGATTTCGCAAAGATAGCCCGCGAAGAGGGCTTCGAGCCCGTCGCCAAAGCTTTCGAAGCCATCTCCGTGGCCGAAAAGCAGCACGAAGCCCGCTACCTCGGTTTCCTCAAGAACCTGGAGGAAGGCAAAGTTTTCAAGAAGGATAAAAAGACGCGCTGGCGCTGCCTGGAGTGCGGCTATGTACACGAGGGCGAAACCGCTCCGGAGAACTGCCCGGCCTGCGCCCACCCCAAGGCCTACTTCGAAATGCTCGGCGAGAACTGGTAGAACCGTAAAGGAAACTATGGACGAAAATATAAGCGACGAAGCGAAAAAAGAAGCCGTAAAGCGCACGGTGACCATGCAGGGCCGCCCGATGGCGC
Source organism: uncultured Elusimicrobiaceae bacterium (assembly GCA_964622585.1). Lineage (GTDB taxonomy): Bacteria > Elusimicrobiota > Elusimicrobia > Elusimicrobiales > UBA9959 > UBA9959. The sequence continues at coordinate 8,732 of CAZUQT010000076.1, forward strand.
TGGCCGGAGAAGAGATCAAGGTAGGAATGACGGCCCCGGACTTCAAAGTAACGGCCAACGACATGCTGCCGATGAAGTTCTCCCGCACTTACGGCGGCAAAGTGGCCGTGATAAGCGCCGTGCCCTCACTGGACACGCCGACCTGCGACCTGCAGACACGCCGCTTCAACAAGGAAGCCGAGGCGCTGGGCCCCGACGTGGGCGTGCTTACCATCAGCATGGACCTGCCTTTCGCCCAGAAGCGCTGGTGCGGAGCGGCCGGCGTAAAGGCCGTAAGGACTTTCTCCGACTACCAGAAGGCCGACTTCGGCAAATCGTGGGGCATCCTTATAAAGGACCTGCGCCTTCTGGCCAGGGCAGTCTTCATAGTGGACAAGGACGGCATAGTGAAATACGTCCAGCTGGTGCCGGAAGTCAGCAAAGAGCCCAACTACGACGAAGTCCTTACCGCGCTGCGGGCGCTGGTGTAAGAACGATAAGACAGTACCAAGGAGAATAACATGGCCGAAAGAATGGAAGTTTACAAATGCGAGCTTTGCGGGAACATCGTGGAAGTCATGCACGGCGCGGCCGGCGCACTGGCCTGCTGCGGGCAGGACATGAAGCTGATGAAAGAGAACACCGTGGACGCGTCCAAGGAAAAACATGTTCCCGTCATCGAGAAGACGGAGAAAGGAATAAAGGTAAAGGTAGGCGCGGTGCCGCACCCCATGGAAGAAAAGCATTTCATAGAATGGATCGAGCTCATCGCCGACGGCAAGGTGTTCAGGGAGTTCCTGAAGCCCGGCCAGCCCGCGGAGGCCGCTTTCTGCCTCTGCTTCACCCCCAAGACCCTGACCGCGCGCGAATACTGCAATCTGCACGGCCTGTGGAAAGCCTGAATCAAGGAGAAAACAATGAAAAAATACGTATGCAAGCTTTGCGGATACATCTATGACCCCGCCGTGGGCGACCCCGATAACAATATCCCCCCCGGAACTTCTTTCGAGAAGCTTCCCGCCACCTGGCTCTGCCCCGTCTGCGGCGCCGGGAAGGAAGAGTTCGAAGTAGAAGCCTAAGCCCTGCGGCAATAAAAAAAGGCCGGGACTAGTCCCGGCCTTTTTTACGCCCCGGCGGTCCGAATCGGGCCGCGGCGCCTTTTTACCCTGGCGCTCTACATGCCGCGCCCGAGCGCTTTCCTTATGTTTTTATAAAGGCTGTGGGCGGCCGAGAGGGCCGCGTCCAAGCAGGAGAGCGAGATAGGCTTGAAAGTGGCCGCGGCATTGTTCGGGATGCAGTAAGTGGAACAGTATTCGGAAAGCTTCGTCCTGGCTTTCGCCAGCGCCGCGTTGGCCGCCGCGTCGGTCGGGTCGGCCTCCACGGTCCTGAGCAGCACCGGGAACTGCATCCGGCTGTAAGCCGCGTCTATCTGTTTTTCCGCGTCGGGGTCCCTGCCCGGCCCTTTTTTCCATTCATTGACCAGCGATGCGGGCCGCAGCCCGGAAAGCCTTTCCTTGATCAGTTCCTTGCTGCCCGCCATGCCCGCCCTGACCGTCCTGAGATCGGAGGGCGGGACGATCTTTGCCAGGGCCGCCTCGAAGGCCTCGATATCCTTCGGCGCGACCTTCCCGGCGTCGAGCTTCCGGATAAAACCCTCCCGGGCCACCCTTAAAGTCTCGTTCTGCAGATCGGCCAGATATTCCTCCACGTCCTGGAGGGAAACCAGGAAAAACTCGGTCTCACTCGCGTAAGAGGACGGCAGCGGGCCGGTAAAAGCCTTAAGCGCGACGAGAAGCCTCGATTGGATCTCTACTTTTGCCATATGTCCCCCTCGAACCGGAACTGCCGGGACCCTGCGAGAGGTCCCTCTCTGCGTTTATAATACAAAAAAACGGGCGGCTTACTCTGCGCGCAGCGCGTCCGCCGGCTTGAGACCCGCGGCGACCCAGGCCGGGTAGATAGCGAAAGCGAAAGCGGTGAAGGCCGCTATCAGCACGGAGACCAGCGGCATCCAGGGTTTTATAGGGCTGCCGCCCATCCCCAGGATCACCTTTATAGGGACCCCCCACAGGTAGCCCAGCGCGGAGCCGAGCACGCCGCCTATCAGGCCGAGCATCACGGCCTCGACTATGAACTGCAGCATTATATCCCGGCGGCTCGCGCCTATGGCCCGGCGTATCCCTATCTCCCTGGTGCGCGCGAAGACCGTGGCCAGCGTGACGTTCATTATGCCTATGCCGCCGGCGATAAAGGCCAGCATCCCCAGGGAGATCGTGACCAGGGCGCCCTTTATGCTCGCGGCGATCCGCTCGCGGATGACCTCGAGCTGGTTCTCGACGATGAAAAAGTCCCCGTCGCCGAAGCGGATCTTGAGGAAGTTGTTGATCTTCCGCATCGACTCGTCGAAATTCTGCTCGCTGCCGGTGTCGATGTTTATGTCCAGCGACTGCTGGCCTATGAAATTATAATGGACCAGCGTCGTGACCGGCGCCAGCACTTTATATTCCTGGGAGCGGCCCATGATAGTGTCCGGGCGCTTCGAATACGGGAGCTCCTCGAGGACGCCGATCACGGTGAAAGTGAAACCGTCGATATTGACCGTCTTGCCGACCATATCGTTATGGGCGACCAGCATGTCGAAGCCGCCGGTGAAATTATATTTCTTCATCATGCTCTTGCTGAAGCTGTTGCCGGGCGGAGGCGCGGCCTTTTTGACCAGCACGCATACCCTGAGCTTGTTCTCCACGTCGTGCCAGTCCAGGAAGCGGCCCTTGAGCGTATAGATGAAATCCCTCTTGACCCACTCCGGGGTCACGCCCATGAGGCTGGTGGTCATGCGCTGCTCGCCGTAGACCAGGACGTTCCGCCAGTCGCGGCCCTCGGGGGAGACCATGTAAAGCTCCGGCATCTTCTCGCGCAGCCTCAGGACGTCCTCATACCGGAAAACGGGCGGAGGGACATAGTCGTCGGGCGAGGAGTAGGTCTGGCTGTAGTTCTGCGAGATCTTCATCCTGGCCATGCCGGAAACCTGCTTCTGCCTCTCCAGATGGGCGTAGGTGGCGAAGATGGCCGAGAAAGCGTCGATGAAGACGACCGAGCCGGCCGCGATGGCCAGGAAGCTGAGGATCGAGCGCGTCTTATGCGCCCAGATCTCGGTAAAACCCGTTTTGACGGCGTTAAGCAGGGCTCTCACGGTTCCAACCTCCCGTCGCGCATCCGGAGATTGCGTCCTGCCCGGGCCGCCAGCTCCTTATCATGCGTCACCATGATCACGGTTATGCCTTCGGCGTTGAGGTCCGTGAGCATCTGCATTATTTCTTTGCTCGAGGCGGAATCCAGATTGCCGGTAGGCTCGTCGGCGAGGATAAGCTTGGGGGAATTGGCCAGCGCCCGGGCTATGGCCACGCGCTGCCGCTCGCCTCCGGACAGCTCCAGCGGGATCTTCTTTTCCTTGCCGTGCAGCCCCACCCTGCGCAGGAGGGCATGGGCGCGCTCGTGCATCTCCGCGCGGCCCGCCCCGGCGTACATGAGCGGCAGGGCGACGTTCTCCACGGAAGAAAGCCTGTTCAGAAGGTGGAAGGACTGGAAAATAAAACCTATCTCGTCCCGGCGGGTGTCGGAGCGCTCCAGGTCGGAAAGAGTAAAGACATTCCTCCCGTTAAGCGAGTATTTCCCCCCGCTCGGCTCGTCCAGCAGGCCTATGATGTTG
>CAZUQT010000077.1:0-12384 GCA_964622585.1 uncultured Elusimicrobiaceae bacterium
AACTGCGCGAGGGCAACCCCGCCCACCAGGCGCTGTACCAGGCTTACGGCATGCCGTACAACAAGCTTACCTCGCTCGAATACGCCTGGCGCTACGACCTGAAGACAGGCAAGATCGCCGGGATAAATACCATAAGGCAGTGACCACCGACGGCGAAACCCGCGGCCGCCTGACAATAGATACCCTCGCTTTTTTCCTCCTTTCTATTCCTTATATATAGCGGTTGACGAATATCAAGCTGTTTTTTGACTTGTTTTGCCAGCCTCATTTAATAAAATACGCCGCTAGAATAAGCGTTTTTTGCCCCAGGTATTGACAAGATAGGGGGGTTACTGTATACTTGGTTTCAGTGGTGGGAAGTGGTTAACAGTGTTTTATAGTGGCTAATAATGTTGTAAACTGTAGAAGCGAGAAGAACAGACTTAATTAAGATCATGAGCTCACTTTACGGAGAATACGAATACGTGATGGACGCGAAAAGCCGCGTCTTCGTCCCTTCGCGTTTCCGCGACGAGCTCCGCAAGGAAGAGAAGAACTATTTCATGCTCAGCATCGGCCTGGACCATTGCCTCTATATTTTCCTTCCGTCGAAGTGGGAAGAACTTATAGCCAACAACATGGAGATCTTCAAGTCCGAGAACAAAGAGGACGAGCGCGCTTTCAAACGCTTCTTCTTCGGCAATGCCGCGGAAGCGCAGCTGGACGACCAGGGCAGAATTTTAGTGCCGCAGAATCAGAAAGCGTACGCTTCTCTCAAGAAGGACATACTGATACGCGGCGTGGGCAATAAGGCTGAAATATGGGATGCGCAGGCTTGGACAAAATACAAAAAAGACGTAATGGGGCCCTCGGTGGAAAAGTTCAGCAAGATCTTCGACCTATGACGGAATATTCACACGTTTCCGTCCTGGCCGCAGAAACAGTCAACCTGCTGATAACCGAAAAGAAAGGGACCTACGTCGACGCGACGCTTGGCATGGGCGGCCATACCGCGTGCCTCCTCAACGCCCTCCCGCAGGAAGCCAGCGTGCTGGGGATAGACTGGGACCCTGAAATGGCGGGGGTCGCGGCGAACAATCTCAAGCCCTTCGGCGGCCGCGTAAAGATAGCCCAGGGCAATTTCGCCAATATCGACGAGATCGTGACGCGCGAGGGGATACGCTCCCTTTCGGGCGTGCTGTTCGACCTCGGGATCTCTTCGCTGCACTTCGACAAGCCCTCCCGCGGCTTCAGCCTGAAACACGACGGGCCGCTGGACATGCGCATCAACCCGGACAACCCGCTCACCGCTTACACCATCATCAACCAGTGGCCGTACGAGCAGATAGAGCACCTGATCCGCATCTGCGGCGAGCGCCATTCAAGGCGCCTGGCCCGCGCGATCCTCGAATCCCGCCGCGTGAAGCCGCTGGAAACCACCGCGGAACTGACCGCGCTGATAGAGCGCGTGGCGCCGGCCAGGGGGGAGAAGATCCACCCGGCCACCAAGACCTTCCTGGCGCTCCGCGTCGCGGTCAACTACGAATTCGACAACCTGACCCGCGGCATACAGAAAGTGATGCCGCTCCTGAAGCCGGGCGCCCGGATGGGGATAATAACTTTTCACTCACTGGAAGACCGCATCGTGAAAGAGACCTTCCGCCTGATGGCCAATATGGGCGGCTGGCAGCTGGTGACAAGGAAGCCGGTGAAGCCCTCGGAGGAGGAGATAGCCTCCAACAAGAGGGCGCGCAGCGCGAAGCTTAGGGTTATAGAAAAGCTGTAAAGCGGAACTATAAGGAGGCACTATGTATCCTGAAAACATCCTCAAGGTTGGCGCGAAGTTCAACAAGCTCATACACGGCAAGTCGGCCAGGACGAAGTTCAACGGGCTTAAGGCTTCAATGAACCCCACCAAGATCTTCTACCTCTGGGAGAAGCACGGCATAAAGCGGATAGAACTGTTCAGCATGGAATAACTGCAAGGGAAGGACAACACAAATGCTTAAGAAGACTAGGAACCTGAGGCTGGCGGCGCTCGCGGGAATCTGCATGGTGGGCTTTTTGTTCGCCTGGCAGAACGTGCAGGCCCTGAAATACGGGTACAGCATCGAGAAGATACGCCGGGAGATAAAAGACCTGGAAAGCGCCAACACCTACCTGAAAAAGGAAATACAGGCTTCCATGTCGCCGGAGAAACTCGAGGCCGAGGCCGTGAAGCTCGGCATGGTTTACCCGGAGCCCGGCGCCGTCGTCATACTGGACGGACCGCCGGCAGCGGCCAAGGCGGGCCGGGGCTGGCTGGCTAAGCTTTTCAATTTTAATAAGGCATCTTAAAGCCGCCGCCTCCGCGGGGGGCGTAAATGCGATCTAACCTCAGGAATCTGTTCGACAGAATCCCCGTCCACGGGGAATCCGGCTTCGCCCGGGTGGCAGCCGTTCATGATAGCTCAAACCTTAAAAAAAAGAATACAGATCTGCGCCGGTATAGCCGCGCTTCCGGCCTTTCTGATCTGCGCCAGGCTGTTCTGGCTTCAGACTTTTCGTCACGAAAATCTTTCCGCTACCGCTTCTAAGGAATTCAACAGGACCGTATCCGAGATAGGCCCCCGGGGCCGCGTCTTCGGCGCCGCCGGCGACCTGCTGGCCGAGTCCATAATGGCCTGGGACGCCGGGCTTTTCAAGAAGGACATGAACGAGCCCGCCCGGGCCGTCGCCGACCTTACCCGCATACTTTCATTGCCTCCTTCTTTCCGGGAAAAATTCCGGAAAGCCAAAAATTTCGTCCCGCTGAAAAGGGGCCTGGACAGACAGACTTACGAGCGCGTCAAAGCCCTTAACCTGAAAGGCGTGGTCCTGGACCCGGTGCAGAGCCGCTATTACCCTTCCGGAGATCTCGCCAGGAGCATAATAGGCGTTACCCGCGAAGATAAGGGGCTCACCGGGATAGAACTTCTTTACGACAAAGTCCTCAGCGGCCGCGTCAGCAGGCGCGAGGTGGTGCGCGACGCCTCCGGCCGCGGGATCTTCCAGGCCAAAGAAGAGGAGTCCCGGCCCCGCGACCTGCATCTCACCATAGACAAGAACATCCAGTATTTCGCCCAGGAGGCCTTGCGCAAAGCGGTGGAGAAGAGCCGGGCGGACCTTGGCATGGCATTAGTGCAGGACCCCCGGAGCGGGCGCATCCTGGCCATGACCTCCTGGCCCCTGGACCTGGAAAAGATAGAGTCGGTCGAGTGGGTCTACGAGCCAGGCTCCACCTTTAAATCCGTGACCCTGGCCGCCGCGCTTGAAAAAGGAATCGTAAGCGAGAACTCCACGTTCTTCTGCGAGAACGGGGCCTGGGCCTTCAACAGCAAGGTAACCCTGCATGACCACGAGCCCGAACAGACGCTCACTCTTTCCGGGGTAATAGAGCGTTCATCCAACATCGGCACCGCCAAGATAGGCCTCAAGCTCGGCGTTAAGGATTTTTATCTTTACACCAAAGCCTTCGGCTTCGGGGCGAAGTCGGGGCTTGGCTTCGTCGGGGAATCCGCCGGCATCCTGCGGCCGCTGGAGCGCTTCAAGCAGATAGACCTGGCCGTGGGCTCTTACGGGCACGGCATCGGCGCCACGCCGCTCCAGGTGATAAACGCCTATTCCGCCATCGCGAACGGCGGCAGGCTGTACGAGCCGCGCCTGGTGGAGAAGATAACCGAATTCGAGGGGGAGGAAGTGTTCAAAAGCGAGCCGGCCGTGATCAGGCAGGTCATCAGCCCGGGCATCTCCGGACGCGTCAAGGCGATACTCCGGGCCGTGGTGGTAAAAGGCACCGGCAAACCGGCGGACGTACCGGGATATTCCATCGCGGGCAAGACGGGGACTTCGGAAAAGATAGACCCGGTGACCGGCAAGTATCAGAAAGGCAAGAGCGTGGCCTCCTTCGCTGGCTTCTTCCCGATGCCGGAGCCGCAATACACCATCCTGGTGGTCCTGGATAACCCTAAAGGCCGGACCTACGGCGGAGAAACGGCCGCCCCGGCCTTCCGCGAAATAGCCGGGAAGATAATTAACCTCAGGGGCCTGAAACCGGATGTGCCGCTGCCCCGACAGGGAAAGGAGCCGGAGGCCGCCCTTCCGGTGTCGGATTGAGCGAAAAAAGCCGGGCACTGCTGTTCCGGAGCCGCCCCAAATTTTCTATCATTTAACGATGAAACTGTCCCGCATACTGGAGAATTCCGGAATAAAACACTCCGGGGCGGACCCTGACATAACCGCCGTCATCAACGACTCCAGGCTGGCCGGGCCGGGCGCGCTTTTTTTCGCACTCCCCGGCGCGAAGACGGACGGGGCGAACTTCATGCGCCAGGCGCTGGAGAAGGGCTCCTCCGCGGTGATCTCGGGCGTTGACGCGCCGAAGGAACTGTACGCCGCCTATCCTGCCGCCGTATTTTTCAAAGCAGCCGACCTGCCCGCGGCGCTCTCGAAGACAGCTTCTAATTTTTACGGCCACCCGTCTTCCAGGCTCAAGGTTTTCGGCATAACAGGAACCAAGGGGAAGACCACCACCGCCTATTTGCTCGAAAGCATACTGAGGCTGGCCGGCTCGAGGCCCGGCGTAATAGGCACTATCGATTACAGGGTGGACGGGCGCGTTCTTGCCCAGGCCTCGAACACCACGCCGCTGGCCCACACGCTGCAGGAGCTGCTGGCTAAAATGGTCGCTGCAGACGCTCTTACCGCCGTGCTTGAGATCTCCTCCCACGCCCTGGCGCTTGGCCGGGCGGACGACGTCGATCTAGACTGCGCAGTGTTTACGAATCTGCAGCGCGACCACCTTGATTTCCACAAGGACAGGGAAAGCTATTTCCTGGCGAAAGCCCGGCTCTTCGACCTGCTTGAGCGCTCGCCGAAAAGCGGAAAATGCGCAGTGATCAACGCCGACGACGAGCGCGCCCCCTGGCTGATCAAACGCCTGAAAGGGAAAGTAAAGACCATAACCTTCGGGATAGAGAACGGCGCCGATTTCAGGGCCGGCGGCGTGGAAGTGCTAGAGAGCATGACCCGCTTCACGCTGAAAGCCGGCTTGGAGGTCCTGCCCGTTAAACTTTCCCTGCTTGGCCGGCATAACATTTACAATGCGCTGGCGGCCATCGCCGCCGCCGCGGCGGGCGGGTATAGCCTGCGGGCCGCCATCGACGGCGTCGAAGCCCTGGCCAATGTGCCGGGCCGCCTCGAAAGGGTGGACCTGGGCCAGCCCTTCACCGTCTTCGTCGACTACGCCCACACGGACGCCGCCCTTGAGAACGTCCTTTCCAACCTCAAACTGATGCCGCACGGCAGGATAATCACGGTATTCGGCTGCGGAGGCAACAGGGACCGCACCAAGCGCGGCCCGATGGGCGCGGTAAGCTGCTCGTTGAGCGACCTCGCCATAGTCACCAGCGACAATCCGCGCGCCGAGGATCCGGCGCAGATCTTCTCGGACATAGAAAAGGGGATAGCGGGCAAATTCACCAATTACGAAATTATCCCGGACCGGAAGGCCGCTATAGGAAAAGCCGTGGCCGCGGCTAAAAAAGGCGACATCATACTTATCGCCGGCAAAGGCCATGAAACCTACCAGATACTGAAGGATAAGACCATCCACTTCAGCGACACGGAGGAAGCCGCCGCGGCGATAAAAGGAAAGCAGGGCTCATGAACCTCCAAATTAACCTCGGGCAGCTGGCGGATGCGGTTAAAGGGAAGCTTGTAAAGGGCAAGCCCGAAACGCCCTTTAACACTTTTGTCACCGATACGCGCAAGCAGAAGGCAGGCGATTTTTTCTGGGCCCTCAAAGGCGCCTCCTATGACGCGAACGACTTCCTGACCACGGCCCTGCCCGGCGCCGGCGGGTTCCTGGCCAGGGAAGACGCGCTGGCGGCCCTGAAAGACCTGCCGCCCTCGGCCGTGGCGGTCAAGGACACTCTTAAAGCTCTGCAGGACCTTGCCGCCTGGCACAGGCGGCGCTTCGAGATCCCTCTTGCGGCCATAACCGGCTCGAACGGAAAGAGCACCACCAAGGAAATGCTGAAGAGCATTTTCTCGGCGGCCGGTGAGACCTGCTCCAACGCCGGGAACCTCAATAACCAGTTCGGCCTGCCGCTTTCGCTCCTCGAGCTTACCCCGGCCCATAAGTACGGAGTATTCGAACTGGGAGCCTCCCGCCGCGGCGACATAAAAGAGATAGGCGAAGTCGCGCGTCCCACCTGCGGGATAATAACCAATATCGGCCCTTCGCACCTGGAATATTTCGGGGACATCGAGACCGTCTTCGAGACCAAGACCGAGCTAGCCGACTGCCTTGCGCCGGGGGGGGTGCTCGTCTACAATTACGACGACCAGTATCTTTCGCGCCTTAACGGGCGCAGGTTCCCAAAGCTCACTTTCGGCAGAAGCCCGGAGGCGGACCTGCGCATCCTGGAAGGTGAAAGCCTGAAGATGGAATATAAAGGCCGGATCCTGGAGATCAGACTGCCGCATTCCGGCGGGCATAACTATTACAATGCGGCCGCGGCCGCCGGGGCCGCTTTATCGGCCGGTCTGGATTTCGACTGCATACGCAAAGGCCTTGAGAACTATACCCCGCCGCCTATGCGCATGCAGGAGCTCAAAATAAAAGGCGCGACGGTCATACTGGACGCCTACAATTCGAACCCGCAGTCCGTCGGTTCCGCGCTTAAGCAGATGCTGGATAAGCCCAGGCCGCTTTACCTGATGCTCGGGGACATGAAGGAACTCGGCAGGCATTCCGCGCGCTACCACGCCGATCTGGGCGCGGCCCTCGCCCATATGGGCGCTGAAAAAGTCTTCCTCGCCGGGCCGGAAATGAAGGCCGCCGCCGGAGCATACTGCCGGGCCGGGGGGAACAGCATGGAATACGGGGAAACTCTCGAAGATTGGCTGCCCGAGGCCCGGAAACTCATCTCCGCCGGCAAAGGCTCCTTCCTTCTAAAAGCCTCGCGCTCCATGAAATTCGAAAGGATAGTAGAAGGTCTATAAGATCAATTCACTCTCCTGCACGCCCTGTTTCACGCTGTTCCCGGCAGGCCGCGGCGCACCGCGGGAGATTACAATTATGCTAAAATAATTTCATCGGTTCGTTTTATCAGCTCCCTATATTTTAGACGCGAACAGGTCTCACCATTCAGATGCTTCTGGCTTTGTCGATTTCTATTTTTCTCTCCGGTTCCGCCGCCGCCGTCCTTGCTTCACAGCGGCAAAAAATATCATCCGCGGTCTATCTCTCCTCCCTGGTCCTGGGCTGCCTGGCCGGGTTCGCCGCGGTCCTGACCGGCGAATGGGCGCGGCCCGGTACTTTGTTTTCACTATGGCCGCTCCCCTCGGCCAGCCTGGCCGTCAGCCTGGACGCATTATCGGCCTTCTTCCTCCTGACAGTTCTCGCGATCTGCCTTGCCGCCGGGGTCTACGGCGAAACCTATGTCCGCGCCTCGCGGAGCCTTTCGCGCAGGAAGTCGATACGCCCGCTGTTCCTTCTCCTGACCGCCTCCCTGGCCGTAGTTGTCTGCGCCCACAACGCCATCCTCTTTCTGTTCGCCTGGGAAGTGATGGCATTATCCAGCTTCTTCCTCATCATGGCCGAAGACGAGCACCCGCAGGTGCGCCGCGCGGGTTTTTTATATTTTACCTGTACCCATACCGGCACGCTGGCCCTTTTCATCTTGTTCGCGATTCTCGGAAGGACGGCCGGAACCCTGGATTTTGCGGGGATCAGAACGGCGGTTTTTCCTTACGGCGGGCAGTCGGCCCTGATCCTGTTCCTGGCCTTTATCGGCTTCGGGATAAAGGCCGGCCTCGCTCCGCTCCATATCTGGCTGCAGGAAGCGCATCCGGCCGCTCCCAGCCATGTTTCGGCCGTCATGTCCGGCGTCGTCATCAAGATGGGGATCTATGGCTTTCTCAGGCTGATCTGGCTGCTGCGCGGCGTCCCCGACTTCTGGGCGGTAGTATTGATCCTTGCCGGCGCCGTCTCCGGGATCGGCGGCGTCCTCTTCGCCCTCGGCCAGCACGACCTGAAGCGCCTCCTGGCTTACCACAGCGTAGAGAATATCGGCATCATCGCGCTGGGCCTGGGGCTGGGCTGCCTCGGGCTCTCTCATCACAGGCCCGGGCTGGCGCTGCTGGGTTTCGCGGGCGCTATACTGCACACCCTGAACCACGCTCTGTTCAAATCCCTGCTCTTCCTCGGCAGCGGCGCTTTTCACCACGCGCTGGGAACAAGGGACATAGAGGCCGGCGGCGGACTTCTTAAAACGATGCCCTGGACCTCGGCGCTGTCTCTCCTCGCCGCCGCCGCCATCTCGGGGATCCCGCCCTTCAACGGTTTCGTCAGCGAGTGGCTGGTGTACCTGGCTTCGTTTTCCACCTCCAGCGTCGGGGAGGCCCGGCTGGCGGCCGTCTCGATCGTGGCGCTGGCGCTTATCGGCGGGCTGGCGCTCGCCTGCTTTACCAAGGCTTACGGGACCCTCTGCCTGGGCGTTCCCAGGACGGAAGCCGCAAAGACCGCCAGGGATCCGGGGCCCGTAATGCTGGTCCCCATGGCCGCGCTGGCGGCGCTCTGCGTTCTCATCGGCCTTTGGCCGGGGCCTGTCCTGAAGCTTGTCGAAGAAGCGGCCGCCCTGGTTTGCGGCGTAACCCCGGAAGCCGCGGGTCTCGCCCTGGCCGGCGCCGTCTCGGGCGCCAGGCTGGCCGGCGCCATCGGCGCGGGGGTCATAGTCGCCGGGGCGTTCCTGGCTTTCCTCCGCGTCCTTCTTCTCGGCGGCCGCGTCGCCCGGGAGGCCACCTGGGCCTGCGGCTTTACCGCGCCCGCGTCGAGGTTCCAATATACCGCCTCGTCCTACGCCCGGCCTCTCACCCGCGTCTTCGCCCCTGTCCTCGGTTTTAAGACGGAAGCCTCGGCTCCCGCCGGGTACTGGCCCGCTGGGGCCGCTTTCTCTTCTCACTGCCCCGACCGCGTGCTGGACGGATTTTTATACCCGCTCGCTTCCAGCTTCGTTAATTTACTGGCGCGGATCAAGCGCCGGCAGAGCGGAAAGCTGCAGTATTATATGCTTTACGTGGCGATGTTCCTGTTGGTTTTATTAGGCTGGAAACTTTAAGGCAAGGTAAGATATGGACCTAAGCATACGCGACGCGGCGAAAATATTGAATGTCTCGGAATCCACGATCTCCAGATGGATCAACGACGGGCTGCCGGCTTTCATGATCAACGGCCGCTACCGGTTCAACAGGGTCGACCTGCTTGAATGGGCGACCCACCGCAAGATCCCGGCGGCCGCGCTTTACCGGTCTCCGGAAGGGCAGGACGCCGTTTACCGCCTCGAAGCGCTGCTGGACGGCAACATCCACTACGGCGTGCCCGGCGGCGACAAGAAGGCGGTGATGTCGGCCGTGGCGGACCTCCTCCCGCTGGCGACCCCCGGCGATAAGGCGCTCGCGGCGCAGGCGCTCTGGGACCGGGAAGTGAAAGGATCCACCGTCATCGACGGGATCGCTATCCCGCATACGCGCAGCCCTCTTATCTTCGGCAGCGCCCGCCCCATAGTGACCATCTGCTTTTTAAAAGACAAAGTGTTTTTCGAGCCCGGCGACACGGCGCCCGTCCGCATCGTCTGGACCCTGGTGACCCCGTCGGTACGCGCCCACCTGGCCATCCTTGCCAGGGTCGCCTCCACGCTTCATGATAAAGAGTTCCGCGCCCTGCTCGACAGGGCCGCCCCGGCGGCGGAACTGCTTGCGCGGCTGAAGGCCCTCCCATGAACCTGCTCGTGGCCTGCGTCCTGATCCTCGGAGCGGCGGCCGTCCTCTCGGGCGGCCTGCTGCGCCGCAGCCGCGCGGCCGGACCCGTAGTGATAGCCGGGCTGGCGGCCGCCGCCGGTTTCGGCGGCCTGCTCGCCGTCCGCGTGCTCCTGGGGGGGAAGGTCCCCGACCTCGTCCAGCCCTGGCTGATCCCCGGGGCCGTCTTTCATCTCGGCATCGATCCTCTCTCCGCCTGCTTCCTGCTTCTTATCCTCACCGTGGGCGCCTGCGCCGGCATTTACGGCGAGGCTTATATCGCCGGCTCGCACGGCCATCTGCCCGCGGGCGCCGCCAGGTTCTTTTTCCTTCTCCTCGTCGCCTCCATGGCCCTTCTGGTCTGCTCGCGCAACGCCGTCCTTTTCATGGTCGCGTGGGAGACCATGGCTATGTCCGCTTTCGCCCTGGTTTCGTGCGAGCATCAAAAGCCGGAAGTCCGCAAGGCCGGCCTCCTCTATCTTCTGTGCACCCACGTAGGCTCGCTCTGCCTTCTGGCTCTCTTCGCGCTCCTCGGGAGCAATGCCGGCTCCCTGGAGTTCGGCTCTTTCGCGACGGGTCCCGCCCTGCCCGCGCATCTGCGGACAGCGGTCTTCCTTTTGGCCCTCTCCGGCTTCGGGCTGAAGGCCGGCTTCATGCCGCTCCATATCTGGCTGCAGGAGGCCCACCCGGCCGCGCCCAGCCACGCCTCGGCCGTGATGTCGGGAGTCATGATAGAGATGGGCCTGTACGGCCTGCTGCGCCTGGTCGCTCTCCTGGGCCCGGTCTCGGCGCAGGCGGCGGTCTTCCTTATAGTACTGGGGCTCGCTACCGCCCTGTTCGGCATCATGTTCGCGATGGTGCAGCGAGACTTCAAGCGCCTCCTGGCCTACAGCAGCATAGAGAACATCGGCATCATCCTCACCGCCGGCGGGCTGGGCTGCTACGGCCTGGCCACGAAAAACCCTTACTGGGCCCTGCTCGGCTTTTCCGGGGCCATTCTCCACACTCTCAACCACGGGCTTTTCAAGTCGCTCCTGTTCCTCTCGGCGGGGGCGATCTACCAGGCGGTCGGGACCAGGAACATCGAAGCCTGCGGCGGCCTGCAGAAAAATATGCCCTGGACCTGCGGCCTTACGGCGATCGGAGCGGCCGCCATCTGCGGCCTGCCCCCGCTCAACGGCTTTACCGGGGAATGGCTGATCTACAGCTGCCTGCTCAGGCCGGACGCCTCGCGCGGCATGCTATTCTTCGCCCTGGCCGCCGCGGCCCTGGCTATCGTCGGCGCATTGGCGGTGGTGGCGTTCACGAAGAGCTACGGCCTGACCTGCCTCGGCCAGCCGCGCTCCGAAGCCGCGCGCAAAGCTAAAGAACCCTCCTGGCTTATGCTCGGCCCGATGGCGCTCCTGGCGGCCCTGTGCGTGGCGATAGGCCTGTTCCCGTCGCCCGCGGTCAACGCGGCTTTCGCCGCCGCAGGAGAGATAGTCCGCCTCCCGCGCCGGGACGTCGCGGTCAATCTCGCGGTCTGGTCGCCGCTCCTGGCCACCGTCGGCCTGGTCGGCGCGGGAGTCCTGCTCCTGAGCGCTTTGCTCTGGGCGTTCCGCCTCGCCCTCCTCGGCCGCCGGAAGACGGAGCGGGGGCCCACCTGGGGCTGCGGCTTCACCGCTCCCTCGGCGAGGATGCAATACACGGGCTCCTCTTATCCGGCGCCCGTGACGCGGGTCTTCTCCGCCCTGCTCGGAACCCGCGCAGAGGTCCGTTCGCCCAAAGGCTATTGGCCGGCAAAAGCTTCTTTCGAGAGCCGCACGCCGGACCCCGCGCTCGAGCGCCTGCTCCCCGTCCTGACCGCCAGATTCGAGGGCTGGCTCTCGGCGCCGAGGCGCCTCCAGCACGGCCGCCTCCAGCTCTATCTTCTCTATATCTCGGCCTTTCTCGTGGTCATTCTTTTATGGAAACTATAACAACCGCAGCCTATTATCTTATCACCCTGCTCCTTGCGCCGCCCGTTATGCTCGGTCTTATCACGAAGACCAAGGCCCTGGTCGCCGGACGCAAAGGCCCGCCCGTCCTGCAGCCGCTCTACGACGAGGTAAAGCTCCTCGGCAAGGGGGCGGTTTACAGCACCACTACGACCTGGATGTTCCGGCTCGGCCCCGTCGTGTCCCTGGCCGCCGTGCTCGCCGCCGCGGCCCTGGCGCCGCTGGCCGGCGCGCCGCTGATCTCTTTTAACGGCGACGCGATCCTTTTCGCCTACCTGTTCGCCCTCGGCCGGTTCGTCACCGTAATGGCGGCGCTGGACACGGGGTCCAGCTTCGAAGGCATGGGCGCCAGCCGCGAAGTGTCTTTCTCAAGCCTCGCCGAGCCGGCGCTTATCCTGACCTTCGCCAGCCTTTCCTACCGCTCCGGCGGCCTCTGCCTGGCGCAGATGTTCGCTCCCCATTCCGGCCCCAGCGCGGCGGCCGGGACCATTCTGGTCCTGGGAACTCTTTTCGTAGTGCTCCTGGCCGAGAACTCCCGTATCCCGGTGGACGACCCGAACACCCACCTCGAGCTTACGATGATCCACGAGGTCATGGTCCTGGACCACGG
>CAZUQT010000078.1:0-12367 GCA_964622585.1 uncultured Elusimicrobiaceae bacterium
TCATACTCGGAGAGGAAGTAACTAAATTTGACAAAGAATTCGCCGCCCATAACGGGACCAAATACTCCGTAGGCGTAGCCAACGGCACGGACGCCATCCGGATGGCGATCATCGCCTGCGGGATAAAGCCCGGCGACGAGATCATAACCTCCCCCTTCACTTTCATCGCCACCAGCGAAACAATAAGCCAGAGCGGCGCCGTGCCGGTCTTCGCGGACATCGACCCGGTGACCTACAACCTGGACCCGAAAGCCGTCGAGAAGAAGATCACCAAAAAGACGAAGGCCATCATCCCGGTGCACCTCTACGGCATGCCCTGCGATATGGACGCCTTCATTGCGCTGGCGAAGAAGCATAACCTGAAGATAATCGAGGACACCGCGCAGGCCTTCACCGGCAAGTACAAAGTCGGCGGCAAGGACTGGAAGTACCTCGGTTCCATAGGGGACTGCGGGACCTACAGCTTCTTCCCGGCCAAGAACCTGGGCGCTTTCGGGGACGGCGGGGCCGTCACCACCAGCGACGACAAGATATTAGAGACGCTCAAGCAGCTGCGCAACCACGGCAGCAAAGTGCGCTACCACCACGAGATGGAAGGCTTCAACAGCCGCCTCGACACCGTGCAGGCGGCCGTCCTGTCCGTGCGCCTCAAGCGCGTGGAGAAGTGGACCGAGATGCGCAATGCCGTGGCCGCCAAGTACGCGGAAGCACTGAAGGGCGTCTGCGTCACCCCCGTGGTTCCGGCCAACTGCAAACATTCCTTCAACTATTACACCATCCGCTTCGACACGAAGGCAAAGCGGGACAATGCTCAGAAGCACCTGACCGAGCAGGGCATCGCCAACCAGATCTACTACCCGATAGCGCTGCACCTGCAGGAAGCGTACTCGCATCTGGGCGGGAAGCGGGGCGACCTGCCCGTCAGCGAAGCCGTGCAGGACACCGTCTTCTCGCTGCCGATGTTCCCGGAACTTACGGACGAGCAGATAAAGACCGTGACCGACGCCGTAAAAGCCTCGCTCGCGGTAAGCGTCAGCAAATAGTATCGAATGGGGGTTCCCCGGGCCGCGCGTGGCGCAGAAGCCGCGCGCGGTCCGTTAATAATGGAAAGAATCGAGAACGAACTGTCCCACGGCCGTAAAATTTCGGAAAACGCCGAATTTTACTGGGGCTGGTCTGGCGTGGCCGGGCGGCTCCGCTCGGAACGCAGGGCGATGATGTACAGGTCGGCCGGAGAGCTGGGACCGGATAAAAAGGCTCTCGAGATCGGCTGCGGCACCGGCATCTTCACCGCCATAATAGCCCGCAGCGGAGCGGAGATCACCGCGGTGGAACTCTCCCCCGAACTGGTGGAAAGGGCCCGCGCCCAGAACCGGTCGCCCAACGTAAAATACCTGGTAATGAACGTGGAGAAGCTGGAATTTCCGGACAATTCCTTTGACTGCGTATACGGCAGTTCCGTCCTTCATCACCTTAACCTCAAGGCCGCCCTCCCCGAAATGCTGCGCGTGCTCAAGCCGGGCGGCAGCTTTGTTTTTACCGAACCCAACATGCTGAATCCCCAGATAATGCTGCAGAAGAACATCCCGGCCCTTAAGGCCCTCATGGGGGACTCTCCCGACGAAACCGCTTTTTTCCGCTGGCAGATAAAAGGGCTCTTGCTGGACGCCGGTTTTTCCGGGGTAAAGACGGAGCCCTTCGATTTCCTTCACCCCCGGGTGCCCGGCGCGCTCGCCCCCGCCGTAGATAAGCTGGGCGCGCTGCTGGAGCGCCTTCCCCTGTTGCGGGAGATAGCCGGCTCCCTGCTGATAAGGGCGAAAAAATGAAGATCCGGCTGAACTGGGCCCTTTTCCTGCTGACGGCCGCCTCATATATTTTTTACCCGGTCTGGCATTTACCGCTGCCCTGGCCCGCGCAATGGGCGCTGCTTAATATTTTTATTTTGCTCTCGGGTGCCGTTCTCTACAGCCCGCTTGGAGAAGCTTCGCTGGAAACCTCGCTTCCGGAACTGAAAGAGCTCTGGCCGGTGATCCTGCTGACCGCGGCGGCAGCCCTTCCTTTCTGGCTTACTCCCCTGCCCACCGGTTCCGACGACCAGTCCCATGCCGGCCCGGCCGCCTGGCTCATCGGCCATATGACCTCGGCCCTCGGGCTGGACATACGCCTGCTGCCGGTTTTTTTCCTGCCCTTAGCCGCTATAGCGGCCGCCGCCGGCGTCAGGCTCTATAAAAAGGGCGCGGTACTGCCGGGGCGGGCGACCGCCCTGGCGGCGCTGGCGGTCGCCGGCAATATTTTTTTCTTCGCCTCGCAGCGCTTCGGCCTGGCCGACGCTATCGGCCGGTTCGAGACGGTGCTGCGCTACCCGCCCCTCTCGAAGTTCCTCTACCTGCCGGCCTACCTGCTTCTGGGGGTCAACGAGGCGGCCCCGCGCGCGGTGCAGTTCTCTTTTATGGTACTTGCGGCCATTTACCTGCTGCGCATCCTGAAATTAATGAAGTCCGACCCGCCGCCGCGCCTTGTCTACCTGCTGACGGCCTTTTTTCCCACCTTCTTCAATCTGGCCACCAGCGCCGAGCTGGAAGCCGGAACGGTATTCTTTTTTGCGGCCTCCATTTTCCATTTCATGAAGGCCGCGGCGACCGGAGAGAAGGAACATTTCCTGAAATGCGCTTTCTGGACCGCTGCGGGCTTCTTCTACAAGCAGCTGCTCCTCGGCCTTGTGCTCTCTTTAATTCCCGCGCTCGCGGCTTTATGGTTCGTTTATCCGCAGCGGCGCGACGCCTGGGCTTACGGGCTGAAGACCCTGGCCGTTCCGCTTCTGGCCGGGCTGCCTTTCATCCTTATCAGCGCGGCCTACGGGATACGGAACACGGCCCTGGAATACTCATATCTGACCGACCCGGCGATAATGACGCTGAACCTGAAGGTGGTTTATATGACCTGCGGCGCGCCTATCACCGCGCTGCTGGCGGCCGCCGCCGCCTACTCCGTCTACCGGCGCAGGACCCTGGAAATGGCCCTGCTGCTCTATTTCTCCGGCACATATTATTTCATGATCAGCGCCACCCTGGCAGCGGGTTTCGTGCGCCACGCGCAGCCTTTCTATATCGGCCTGGTGCTGCTGATGCTGTTAGCGGCTTCGGACCTGGCAAAGGCGCTGCCGGCGCGCGCGTCGAAGGCGGTTTTCGCGTCCCTTCTGGCCCTCCTGGTCTACCAGTCGGTCTTTGCCGCGAACCCCTACCAGCGCAGGACCGCCTTCAACTATTACTCGAACAATTTCCCCTATTGGGAGGCCGTCGAATATTTCAAAACGCTGAACAGGCCGGGCCTCAGGATCTACGCCCCCATGGAAGTGGAACCCAGCCACTTCTACCTGGCCAAAGCCGGCCTGGCCGGCAGGCTGACCTGGGACCGGACCCTCCCGCCGGGGTTTTCGGCGGAGAAGGCGGCGAGGGCTTTCCGCGACGGCGCCTTCGACTTCATGCTGCTGCCGTACAGCCGGTTCGCCGGGCTGAGGACGGACCTGCCCTCCATAGCGAAAGCCCTCGAGGCTTCGGGCGCCCTCTGCCGGGCAGAACTTTTCGACTACCACGGGAACGAACTGCTGCTCTTAAAACCATGTGCGGAATAACCGGCAAGATCAATTACGCCTCCAAAGCCCCGGTGCGGGAAGCCGAGCTCAAGGGGCCGCTTTTCGAGATGTTCCACCGCGGCCCGGAGGACGAAGGGCTGCTGGTCGACCGCCATTGCGGCCTGGGGATGCGCCGCCTCAAGATCATCGACCTGGAAGGCGGGCACCAGCCGGTCTTCAATGAGGACGGCTCCCTGGCCGTGTTCCTCAACGGCGAGATCTACAATTACCGCGAACTGCGCAAAGAGCTCGAAAGCCGCCACCGCTTCAAGACCAATTCCGATACCGAAGTGATAGTCCACCTCTACGAGGAGCTGGGCGAAAAATGCCTGGACAGGCTGAACGGGATGTTCGCGCTGGCCGTCTGGGACGCCCGCAAAGAGGAGCTCTTCATAGCGCGCGACCGCGCCGGGGTGAAGCCGCTCTTCTACTCCGACACCGGCGGCACGCTCTGTTTCGCCTCGGAAATAAAGTCGCTGCTTGCCTTCAAAGGAGTATCGCGCGAGCTGGACCACCAGGCGCTGGCCAACTATCTTTCTTTCTATTACATTTCCTCGCCCCGCTCTATTTTCAAACATATCCGCCGCCTGCCGCAGGGCCACTACATAAAAGTGAAGGGCGGTAAAACCGAAGTCCGCCAATACTGGCATTACCGCTTCCGCCCGGAAAAAATGACGGAGCGCGAGGCCGAAGCGCGGATAGAGGAAGCCCTGCTGAACTCGGTCCGGCGCCAGCTGGTCAGCGACGTGCCTCTTGGAGTCTTCCTTTCCAGCGGCCTGGATTCCACGGCCATAGTGGCGATGATGTCCAAGCTCGGCGTAAAGCCAAAAACCTATACGGTAGGCTATGAGAACGGCGGAACCTATAATGAGCTGAAAGAGGCCCGCCTGGTGGCCGAAAAATACGGGACCGACCACCATGACTGCCTGTTCGGGCCCGCCGACATAATAAAAAAACTGCCGGAGGCGGCGGACCGCTTCGCTGAGCCGCACGGGGACTGGACCTACCTCGCGATGGGCCATGTCTCGGCACAGTCCAGGAAGGATATAACCGTGGCTCTCACCGGCGCGGGCGGGGACGAGCTTTTCGCGGGCTACCCGACGCTTTCGGCCGCCAAGGTGGGCCGCTTTTACCAGTACCTGCCCGGCCCGGTCAAGGCGGCGCTGCGCGCGGCCGCCGAGCGCCTGCCGGTCTCCACCAGCCGCCTGAGCCTGGACTTCAAGCTGAAGTCTTTCACGCGCGGCGCCGCTTTCAGACCTGAAGTCGCGCATTTGAAATACAAGGAAATATTTACCTCCGAAGAGATAAAGATCCTCCTGCCCGGAGTGAAGCACGAGGACCCTTTCGAGGTTTTCGCCCAGCATCTGCCCGACGTCTCCGGCGCCCGGCTTCTCGACAGGCTGCAGTACCTGGACCTGAACGTCTTCCTCCCCTACTGCTCCCTGCACGCCACCGACCTCGTCACTATGTTCAACTCGCAGGAAGCGCGGGTTCCTTTCCTGGACAATGAGATGATGGACCTGTCCGCGCAAGTCCCGCTTAACCTGAAGCTGAAAGGGTTTACCACGAAGCACATAATCCGCAAGGCCTTCAGGAAATATCTGCCGGAAGAGATACTGAAAATGCCGAAGAAAGGCTTCAGCATGCCGACCGGGGAGTGGCTGAAACATGAGCTTAAAGATTTCACGCTGGGCGCCATAAACGCGGCGCGGGCGAAGAACCCCGGCTTCTGCGATTACGGCTTCGCGGAGAAACTCCTGAAAGAACACTGCGAAGGGCGCCGGGACAATACCCGCAGGCTGACCTGCCTGGTCTCGCTGTTCCTGTGGCAGGATAAATACCTGTAAATACCCCGGCGGCCACGCCGCCGGGGCGCGGGCCGTATGTTGTATAATATCGGTAAGTTTTGCGGCGTAAAAAAGCGGGAACGCTTCGCCGGGAGGAACGGGGAAAAATGAAATTAGTGGTGCAAATTCCGTGCTATAACGAGGAAGAGTTCCTCGCGGCGGCTATTAACGACATCCCTGAAAAGATCGCCGGCATAACCGAGATCGGCATCGTCGTCATCGACGACGGCAGCGCGGACAGAACGGCGGAAGTCGCCAGGGCCCACCCCAGGGTCGCTAAAGTCGTGCAGCTTCCCTACCATCAGGGCCTGGCCGTCGGGTTCAGGGCGGGAATAGAAGCCTCCCTCGGGCTGGGCGCGGACATCATAGTCAATACCGACGCCGACAACCAGTATCCCGGCAGGTATATCCCGGAACTTATAAAACCTATTTTGGAGAAGCAGGCCGAGTTCGTGGTCGGCGCCAGGAATATCGACGACATAGAGCATTTTTCCTACCCGAAGAAGCTGGCGCAGCGGGCCGGCAGCCGGGTCATTTCTTTCATCTGCTCGCAGCCGGTCCCGGACGCCACCTCCGGGTTCAGGGCTTTCAGCCGCAGCGCCGCGCTCTGGATAGACGTGATAGCCAGCAACTATACCTACACCCTCGAGACCCTGGTCCGGCTCTCCAGCCACAAAGTGCGCCTCGCGCATATCCCGATCACGGTGAACCCGCCGATAAGGAAATCGCGGCTGATGGGCAATAGCCTGGAGTATATAGCGAAGTCGACCCTGGATATCCTGACGCTGGTCTATATCTATTCCCCGCTTAAAGTCTTCATTTCCCTGGCCGCCTTCTTCTGCCTCCCCGGGCTGTTCCTGACCGGCAGGTTCGTTTATTACTATATCACCCTTACGGTGGAGAGGAACATCGCCACCGGCTACGTGCAATCCCTCACCATCGGCGTGGGCCTTCTCATAATCGGTTTCTTCATGCTGCTGATGGGGATCACTTCCAATTTGATCCACACCAACAGGAAACTGCTGGAAAGACTGCTCCTGCTTCAGCAGAAAGACCGCGAATAAAATTCAGGATCATTTTTCCACGGCCCCCGGCCGCCCGGCGCGCCCGGACTCAAACCAATGAAACCCGGCGAATTTATTAAAAACGAAAAAAATTTCCTGGTCTCCGTTTTCTGTTTCTCGCTTCTTATCAGGCTCGCCTATGCGCTGCCCCTTCCGGCCGACAAGCTCTCCCCGGACGCCGCCGGCTGGATAGATATCGGCTGGGGGCTCGCCCGGGGCGCCGGTTTCGGCGGGTCCTGGCGTCCGCCTGGCTTCGGTTTCTTCCTCGCTTTTATCTTTTCCGTCTTCGGCAAATCGATCCTGGCCGTAAGAGCGGCGCAAGCCCTGCTCGGGGCCTTCACCTGCGTGCTCGTCTACAAGACCGGGAAAAGGCTGTTTTCCGGGAACACCGGCAGGATAGCCGCCGTCCTGATGAGTTTTTATCCTTATTTCCTCGCCTATACCGGCGACGTGATCAGCGAAACTTTCCTGATGTTCATGATCGTGGCTTCGGTTTTTTACACGGTAAAGACCAGCCAGGAGCCAGGCTGGAAAAACATAGTCATAACGGGCGTCCTTTTCGGTTTTACCGGGCTGACCAAGTCCACCACGCTCCCTTTCTTCCTGCTCTCCTGCGCCTGGCTCTGGTGGAACACGAAGAGCTTCAGGACCGGCTTCCTGGTCGGGCTCTGCACGCTGGCGGCCATAATGCCCTGGAGCCTGAGGAATTATTTCCATTACGATAAAAGCTACATCATGCCCGTCAATACGCCCTGGTGCCAGCTCTACGGCTCTTCGTGCGACACGGCTTTCTGGTCGGAAATGATGGGGGAGCTGGATACCCCGCAAAGCGACAAGATGACGGAACCGGCTATCCCGAAGGACTGGCTGGAACTGAAAACGCTGCCGCTCCCGGAAAGGGACAAGATCTGCAAAAAAAAGGCTTTCGAGTGGATAAGCGCGAACCCGGACAAATTCTACTCGCTGTGCTGGCTGCGGTTCAAACATTTCTGGCGGCTTTACCCGATGATGGCCTATCCCTGGCAGAAATACGCGGCGATGGCCACCTCCGGGCTCTATATCCCGCTGGCTTTCGCCGGGTTCCTCCTTTCCATAAAGCAGTTCAAGAAGACCTCGCTTCTGATGGCGCTGTTCGCGTCCTATACTCTTGTCCACCTGTTCTTCGTGGTCGTGATGCGGTACAGGGTTCCGATCGACCCTTTCCTCATCCTCATGGCCGCCTACACGCTGAACGCCCTCCTGGAAAAGCTGAGGCCCTCGCAAGGGGAAGTGACCAACGCCGATTGGGACCAGAAATGGGAAGGGCACAAGACCTCCAAAGCCGAAGCCTGGATCGCTTCGCAAAGGGACAAAGTCCTCGCCGGCTGCCTGGACCGTATCAAGAGCGAAAAGAAAAAGGTGTTGGAAATAGGCTGCGGCTCGGCCATCAACCTTAAAAAAATAAAAAATTCGCGGACGGACGCGGAATGCTACGCCCTGGACAGGAGCCCGGTGGCCATCGAGCTGGCGAAAAAAGAATTTCCTAACGCTTTCGTGGCGGATTGCGAGAAAACTCCTTTCGAGGATAAGAAGTTCGATCTCATCTACAGCTCCGGCGTGATGGAGCATCTCGGCGACGAAAGCGCTTTCGCCGCGGAGATGCGGAGGATCCTGAAGGACGACGGCCTGCTGGTCACTTTCGTCCCGGCCAGGTATTCCCTGTGGCGCTTCTACCAGCTCCTGCTTTTCTGGTTCGCCGGCAACGACTTCGAGAAGTCGTATACCTACGGCGGCCTGGCTTCGGTTTTCACGGCCAATGGTTTTGAGGAAGCCGGCTTTATCGGGCTCGACCCTTTCAGCGTGCAGGGCGCGATAATGAAGATCTTCGACGTCTCTTTCGACCCCCCGGTAAAAAGCACGCCTTTCAAGAGCGCCTACACCGAGATCTGCCTGGTGGCCAGGAAAAAAGCCGCCCGGGACCAATGAAGATACTTTTAATTTCCCTCAAAGGACTGGGCGACACGGTATACATGATACCGCTGATCCGCCGCCTCCGTGAAAAATACGGCGGCGACCCGATGACCCTGGTCGTGCGCGACAGGAAATGCGTCGAGCTTTTCGCAAATTGCCCCTATATCAGGCCGGTGCTGATAGACTACAAGAAGACCGGCGCCGCCAGCCTGCTCGGGCACCTGAAAACGGTCCTGGCCCTCCGCCGGGAGAACTTCGACGTAAGCATTACTTCTTTCCCCTCAAACCGGCTGGCCTACAATTTGTTCGCTTTTTTCGCCGGCGCGAAGAAAAGAATAACCCATTACTACGGTTTCGCGCGGTGGCGCACCATGCCTTTCCTGCAGGATTGCCGGGTCGACTCCGACCGGCGGAAGCACCAGGTGGAGAAAAACCTGGACCTGCTCTCCTGCCTGGGCCTTGACCCGGCGGAAGGAGCCCCTGATATGTCGCTGTGGCTGGCGCCGCCCGAAGAGGACTACGCGCTGGCTTTTCTCCGTGAGAAAGGGATAGAGCCGCGGACCGACCTGGTGATAGGCGTCCACCCAAGCATAAGCAAAGCCCAGGTGTATAAAAACTGGGCGCCGGGGAACATCGACGTTTTTGCCGCGCTCATAGACTGGCTGGCCGCCGAATACAAAGCGAAGGTCCTGGTCTTCTGCGGGCCGGACGAGAAGGAAGCGGCGGACAGGATAATAGCGCTGGCAAAAAGCCGGCCGGTCGCGGTCGACCGCGCGGAGACGAATAAAATAGCCACGATGCTTAAAAGCTGCCGGCTCTTCATAAACACCGACGGCGGCCTGGGCCCGCTCGCGGCCGCGGCGGGCACTACTACCATAACCGTCCTGGGACCTACCAGTCCCGCCGTGACGGCCCCCTACGGCAAAAACAATACGGCTATAACCCTGGGACTGGATTGCGCGCCGTGCTATATGTACCCTTACGAAAGCACCTCTCCCGCTATCAAATGCAAAGCGCCGGCCTGCATGGGCATTATCGATATAGACCTGTTAAAAAAAGCGGTCCGGGACCACCTGGGGCCCGGGAAGGCCTGAAGCGCGCCCTCCGCGGAGGGGTTTGCTTTCAACCCGGGAAAATCTATATATTACTAATGTGGGAACGAGCGCTTTTCCTCTTTTGAGGGCGGGCAAAGCATAGGAGAACAGTAATGCACCTAATTCACAGAAAAACCTGCAGGGTCTGCGGCTCCGCCGCCCTGACGCCCGTGATAGACCTGGGGGAGCAGTATTTGCAGGGCCTGTTCGTAAAGCCCGGCAAGGACCTCCCCCCCCAGAGGAAGATCCCGATGTCCCTGGTGCGCTGCGACCCGAAGCGGGACGAGAAGGCCTGCGGCCTGCTTCAGATGGAGCACTCCGTTCCCCCCGAGATCCTCTACTCCACCTACTGGTACCGCTCCGGGACCAACAGCACGATGAAGAACCACCTGAAAGGCATCGCGGAGGACGCGGCCGCCATCGTGGGCAAGCCGGCGGCCATGGTCCTGGATATAGGCTGCAATGACGGGACCCTTTTCAACTATTATCCGGGCGGCTATAAAAAGTTCGGCGTGGACCCTTCGGACGTGGCGCAGGGCATAGACAAGGCCGCCGCTACCGTCATCCGCGACATCTTCCCCTCCGCCGAGCTCACCACGCGCGTCGGCCAGGACAAATTCGACATCATCACCTCGATCGCGATGTTCTACGACCTGGAGGACCCGATCGCCTTCGCCAAAGGGATCAAGAGCGCCCTCGGCCCGGACGGCATCTGGATCTTTGAAATGTCCTATATGCCGACGATGCTCAAGATGAACTCCTACGACACTATCTGCCACGAGCACCTGGAATATTACAGCCTCGCCGTCATAGAGAACATACTTAAACAGAGCGGGCTGAAGATCTTCAACGTGACGCAGAACGACATCAACGGCGGCAGCCTGCGCTGCTACGCGACGCACGCCAACAACTTCAAGTACAAGAACGAGGAGTTCTCCCGGAATATCCAGCGCCTGCACCAGGAGGAGTTCGATCTCGAGCTGGACACCGACAAGCCGTACAAGAATTTCCAGGAAAGGATCGCCCTGCACCGGGACGAGCTCCAGCTGCTGCTCAGGAAGCTGAAGAAGGAAGGCAAAAAGATACATATTTACGGGGCTTCCACCAAGGGCAACACTATCCTGCAATGGTGCGGGATCGACAACCATATCGTAGATTACGCCGCGGAGCGCAATCCCGAGAAGTACGGGGCGCATACGCTGGGCACGGATATCCCGATAATCAGCGAAGCCGAATCAAGGGCCATGTCGCCTGATTATTACCTGGTGCTGCCCTGGCATTTCAAGGAAGAATTCATCGACAGGGAAAAGGAAGTGCTGGAGAAAGGCATCGGCCTGATCTTCCCGCTTCCCGAGATAGAGATCGTAAAAAAGAAATAGCCATGCTTAAGACGGACGTTCTTATAATCGGCGGGGGACTGGCCGGGCTCTCCGCCGCCAAGGCCCTGGAAGGGAAAAAAGATTACCTCCTCGCCGAACGCGAAAGCCGGCCGGGCGGGCTTTCCGCCACGCTTAAAAAAGGCGGTTTTCATTTCGACTACTCGGGCCACCTGCTGCACCTGCGCTGGCCCGAAACCACTAAATTGATCCTGGGCGCCCTGGGCAAAAATTGCGTACGGATAAAGCGTGACGCGCGGGTTTACGCGCATAAGAGCTGGACGCCTTACCCGTTCCAGGCGAACCTCTCCGGCCTGCCGCCCAAGGTCAAATCTGAGTGCGTAAGCGGTTTTCTCGCCGCCTACGCGGCAAGGAAAGCCGAAGCTGTGAGCGGGCCTGAAGTCTTCACCCGCTGGACCAGGCGGGTTTTCGGCGAGGGCATCTCGAACCATTTCATGCTGCCCTACAATGCCAAGCTCTGGCAATACCCGCTCGAGCGGCTGACCACGGAATGGTGCGCGCCCTTCGTGCCGCTCCCGAGCCCGGAGGAAGTAGTGAAGGGCGCCTATGGGAAGAAGTCGGAGGGCCTGGGCTATAATACCGTATTCAACTACCCTAAGCGCGGCGGCATCGGCGCGCTGCCCACCGCGCTGGCGATGAACCTGGGCGGCCTGCGCCTGGGGCTCGAGGTCGAAAGCCTTAACCTCAGGAAAGGGGTCGCGAATGTGCGGCATTTCGGCCCGGTACATTTTAAGCGGCTCATTAATACTTCCCCCCTGAAAGACCTTATAGAGCGCGCCGAAGACGCCCCCGTAGCGGTAAAGCGCGCCGCGGCCAGCCTGCGCCACAACACCGTCTATGTATTGAACCTCGGGGTAAAAGGCGTGAAGTCGGATATGCACTGGGGCTATTTCCCGGGCGCCGATTTCCCTTTCTACAGGGCCGGCATAGCCACTAATTTCTCCAAAGAGCTCGCGCCGCGCGGCTGCGCCTCTTTTTATATCGAGATAGCCACCCCGGGATCGGCGCTGGACCTGGCCTCGGCGGAGGAATCCATCATAAAGGGGCTCAAGGCCTGCGGGCTCATCAAAAGCGCCGGGCAGATAGTGGAAAAACTCTGGCTTAAGATCCCCTGCGCCTATGTTATCTACAACCGGGAGCGCGCCGAAGCCCTGCCGGTGATCTTCGACTGGCTGAAAGCGAAGAAAGCTTTTTCCATCGGGCGCTACGGCGCCTGGAAGTACTCCTTCATGGAAGAAAGCGTGAAGGAAGGGCTGGAAGCGGCCATAACGATCCTGAAGAGATAAGACCGCAGGATAGCTTAGTCGGGGTGGCAGGGGCATTCCCCCCCGAACCCTGGAAGATGGGAACCGTTGCGCGGTTCCCCCCCGCCTTTCGGAATTTA
>CAZUQT010000079.1:0-12357 GCA_964622585.1 uncultured Elusimicrobiaceae bacterium
CTTACAGCCCTTCCTGCCCTTCGCTTAAGAAAGTTTCTTGGGACAGCCCTGGGCCCTTGGACCTATGCGGCTATGGGTCTCATGACCGCTATTCCCTATTTAATTCCCGCGCAGGTATTCGATCGGGTTTATGGCGGCGGCTTTCAGGGCGGGACGGAGGTCGAAACAGAAGTCAGCTAAGTGGTCGCGGAACTCTAAGTTAAGAAGCAACAGTCGCCCGAGTACAGGCAGCCTATCATCAAAGCGTCCCCGCCTTGGCTTTCCTGTCGCGCTCTATCCGGTCCATCACGAACCTTCGCGTGTCGCCGCGGTAAGGGCGCAGCAGTTCGTCCGTGAACTCCACATCCGGAAGCACACCGTGCCTGTCATCGCCGGGGCGCGGTTTCGGACTGAAGAATTGCTTATCGGAAACGCTGTACTTGATGCCGCTGTTCCGCAGCTTCATCGGCAGGGCTTCGCCGAAACAGACCGGCACGCCGCCGGTTTCATTCCCCAGGATCTCGCCCAGCTTATAGTCTCTGAAGGTGACGGCGAAAGCCGTGGCCGAGGAGAAAGTGTCGTTGCCGATGAGCAGGCGCGCCTTGCCGTCGAAGAAAGCCTCCGGCTTTTTCCCGGCCTTTTGGGGATGGCGGGGAAGGTCTACGTTCTGCCCCATCTTATCGCTGAACTTTTCGTAGTAAGAGTTCAAGTCTAACGCTTCCGGAGATACCTTCAGGACCAGTTTGGAGACCTGCATGAACTCTTTATCCGTCAGGTAGCTGAAGATAAAATCGCCGGCATTGGTGCTTCCGCCCCCGTTGCGGCGGATGTCTATCACCAGGTCCCTGAACCCGCCGGCCTTTATTTCCCGGAAGATCTTGTCCAGGGCGGCCTCTTCCTCCTTTGAATCTATAAAGTTCCGGTACTCCAGCCAGGCGACCTTTTCTTTTTCGAACAGCCTGAGCTCGGAGTTAGGGCCTTTAGCTCCGTACGAGGACGTCCTCCCCAGGCTTGTGAATTGATTCAGGGTTATGGGGGCGACGGTCTTCTCAGTTTTCTTCCCGTCGCTTCCGCGCAGCGTCAGCTTGAGTTCGCCCGCTCCGTCCAGCAGGCGGGAAAAATCCCACCAGAAAGGCTGCATTCTCGCGAAACCGCGGCCTTTGTAGGCGGCGGTCTCGGCGGGGATGCGGTCCAGTATCGGCTTTATAAAGGCCCGGAAATCCATGCCGTTTATAGCCTTCAGCTCATATCCCGCAAGGCCCTGATTAACGGAGTCGATAAAGAACTTCCCGCCCCGGCAATCCACGAGGAAAGGAGGAAAAAGCCTTTCCCCCTTTTTCCCGTCAGGGCGGTATTGCCAGTAGATCCGGGTGTGCCCGTCGCCCAGGGCCGCGGCGGAGCGATAGAGGATATAGGCGAAATCCCTGACGCTGATCTTTCCGCCAGCGGCTTTTTTTGCGGCCTCTTCCGCGGTCCAGATCTTCAGTCTCTCGTATTCCGCCTTCCCTATATTCGCGGAAATATCCGGATGCACCCGTTCGAAACTCGCGAAAAGTTCTTCGGTGTCCTGCGCGGCTTCCTTAAGAGTAAGATTTTTTACTCTGAACGGATCATACTCCGACATAAAAAGTTCCGCGGCCAGCTTCGAATTAAGGCCGTTGAGGTTCATGACCCCTGACCGGTGCAGGTAAAACCCTCCTCCGGCCAGAAGAAGGAGGATGAGGAACAGAATGAGACCCGCAGTCCTGATTATTTTTACAAGCAGTTTCATGGTTTATTGATTATCCCCTATCTTCGCAAGGGCTATTATTGTTTTATTTGTTTAACACTTGTACCATCAATTTAGCGCTCAATCTTTCTAAGTCTTTGAGTTTATAGATCATCTGGTTTTTTTGTTTGTATAACCGGGTGAAGTTCCAAAGAATTTTGTCCTAACAATCCTGGCTTTACCATGTTGGCAGTATTTACACATTACCGCAGTTAAATTTTCCGAACCTTGGCTTATGCCCATAGTGCGGCGAAACCTAATATTATCGCAAGCACATTTATAAATGAATGCAGGAACATGGCCGCCAGAATATCGTGCTTTTTTTCGTAAAGATAGCCCAATAGCAGCCCGTTCCCGAATGCTATGAACCAGCCTCCCCCGTGAAAAACCCCGAAGATAAAAGAAGATACCGTCAGCGATAGATGGAAATTGTATTTATTGCGCAAACTGACATATAATAAGCGCCTAAAAAAAAGTTCTTCTGCTATCGGGGCAAGCACGCATGTGGCAATAATGAACACAAGTATCCTTTGTGTGGAGCCAAGCAGAACTGTACCTATATAACTTGTCTGAGCGAGAGAACCCGGGATTAAATAATTAGTCAGGGTCTCCACGGGCATCAGGTTAAAATAAGACAATAAAAAATCGGCGGAACCCACCAGCGCCACTACCGCGACAATAAAACAGGGAAGAACAAGGAAATACCTGAGTCCAGATGCAAAACTCGCATGCACATGCTTATTGTGGTAAAAGAAGGCTTGTCTAGGATCTATGCCTAAATCGTGTAAGGCCTTTATTGAAACCGCGATAAATGATGCCGAGATTAATATCCCGAACATCTCCTTTGAGAGCAACCTTAGGCCAAATAACCGCAAAAAGAAGCCCAATGCCAGAACAGCCACGACTGAGAGTAAAAACAGTTTCACCCAGTTCATGATCGAAACAGATTTTAGACCGGTAAAGTCACTATTCATAAAACTTTATAAATTATTTTCGTGAGCCGTTGCATTGGATACCGGCTCACGGAATACTAGCAAACTTCAATATCCCCCGGCAGACCTGACCGGAGGGTTGAGCGGAAGGGGAGGAAGGACGGCCCCACCGTTACCACCGCCGCCACCGGCAGGGGGGGTCGAGTGGGCGGACGGCGGGCAGATTTCGGTGTATATATTGTAAAGTTCCCAAGCCGTGCAGATAAGTTGCGCCCAAGTGTTACATTTTTTACCGACAGTTATTATTGTCGTGCATACTCCTTTGTTTTTCGCAGGTATCAGCAGTGCGAATTCTTTCAGCAAAACAGGATCTTTAAGCTCAACATAAACGTTATAGTCAGCGGAGGTAATACAGATCTCTTCCGTGTCGAACAGGATCTTTGTGCCGTTCGCGTTAACCGCACTCAAAACACCTGCGTTAGTTTTATAGGCATCAAGAAGTCTTCGCTTTAAAACCGCCTGGATGGCTTCCAAGTATATTTTGTCGCCTTTCCCCTGGCTGGTAATTCCCAAAAGTTCGGTGTTTGAATCTTTAGCCGGCTTGCTCATATCGCCGTCAAACCTTCGTGCTGGAATTTCAGGAATCTGAATCCCGGAATTTACCGAAACATCTTCAATTACATCCCGCAATGAGGCCCCGTTCTTGTCGTTGCCTTCGCCGTCAAATTTCAGTTTTATCCCTTCGGCTTTAACAGTTGAGGCTGCCGCTATTATTACCGCGAACAGCGCTATCAGTATTTTGCTCTTTTTCATATGTCCTTCACCCTTCCCTTTTAGATTTGTACCGCTATGCCCAATACAGAGCAATTTATATGCCAGGCAAGCAGGTAGCATGTTTTTTGCTTTTCTTTATGCTTTTTTTCTCCAGAGAGGGTGAAATACAGTACAGGACGGTTAGAATATTTTCATTTGAAAATATTTATTTTCAAATGAAGATCTGGCGCGAGACCGGCTTACCTGAACAGCGTCAGCGGGAAAGCCGGCAGGAACTGAAGCATGCGATGTCGCTGGGGCGCTGGCCGGGGATATCGCTGACGGCCTGGCACTGGGAACCGGTGCACCAGCCGGCGCCGCAAACTGCGCCGGCAGCGGCCGCGGGCCTTTTACTGCTATCGCAGGCCAGCTGGTCCAGCGTCCTGACCAAGTCCTGAGGACTCATTTTCTTCTTCAGGCCGCCCACATATGCCGAAACAAGATGCCCGTTCTCAAAAGCCAGATTATCGAGGAACTCGCCGCGGGTCCTTTCCGGCAAGTCTTTCAGCAGCGCGCGCATACGAACGAACCTGGACGGCTTTTCATGATAGTAGAGATCCTCATCCTCAGCTCCGGGGCACAGGGCACGCATGGGACGCCTGAAATCCGCGCCGAAATACTTTTCAAGTATTCTGTTCTGCAGCTCCGCTACCGCCCCGTTCACAAGGACCAGGCTGTCAAGGAATTCGAGACGTTCAGCCGGCGGGACTATCTTAAGAAGCTCCTTAGGCACTACCAGCGGCTGTGTTGAAACCTTAACATCCGCTACTTTCCGGCCCGGCTGGGGACCGGCCAGATTGGCGTTGATGGCATCCGCGCTCAAAGCGCGGGGCAGCTCGGTAGCCGCGCGCGCGCCGGGGACAGAGGAGAATACCGCCGCGCCCAGCAATATGGCTATAAGGACACGGCTCATCGCGCGCCTCCTTCGGCCGGCGCACCTATGGCAAGCAGGCCCTTGGCCATTTGCGCGGCCCCGGAAGAGGGCCCCTCACGCTTGTCCCAGCCGAAAAAGTGGAACTTAATTTCACCGTCCCGCAGGAAATAGAAGTTGGGCGAAGTACGGTAATCCATTTCGGGGAAATCGCTCGCTTTATAAACGATGTAAAAATTAGGGAAGCTGAAGTTTGTCTTCCATAGGCGCGCGTTCTCCAGGCTGAACCTGGCCGTCAGAAGCATGCCGTATTCCCGGAACGCAGCGGATAATTCCGGCGAGGCCATGATAGCGGTCATCGCCTTTTCGGCTACGGCGCAGCCCGGGAACATGGTCATTACCACTTTCTGCCCGGAGCCGAGCTCCAGGGCTTTAAGCGTCACAGTGGAACCGCTCCCGGGAATATCGAATACCCGCCACTTCGTCTTTCCGGAGGTTTCGTCCGCCACGATCTCCGGCACCGCCTGGAAACTGATAGCGGGGAACCGCCCGGCCAGAGCCGCCGCCTCGCCGAACCTCCTTGCCGCAACGTAATTGCGGTGCATGCGCTGCACATCCGACGCGGCAGGCGGCATCCGCCGCAGCTTTTCGTCCAGCACGGCCCGCTGCAGCCGCAGGTAGACTGGCTCCTCCGGGAAAGTATAGGCCGCACCGTAGAGGCCGCCATAGACTTTATCAAGCGAGCTGGCGCTGTATTTTTTAAGACGCCCGGGTGAAAGGTCGGCTTCCCTGAAACTGGCCGCGGCAGCGGCGAGGCGTACGGCGTCGGGCGGGGTCGCCGCAGCCATGATCCCGTCGGCGGCGCGTACGCTGCGCCGTTCCGCCCCGGCGCAGCCGCAGAGAAGCCCCCCCAGCGACACCAGGCCCAAAATGAGAAGCGATATCTTAAAGGCGGATTTCATTTATTTGCAGGATGAAGTGCACGTGCTATCAGCAAATGTATCATAGCAGCCGTAGCCCTGTCCATCATAACAGCAAGTAGCGTTGTCGCAGGTTCCGCCCAGACAGAGCGACCTGGAATTGGCCATGCTGGCGCGGGCATTAGTGTCAGGGAGCAACGATGAGACGACGCCCTTAACGTCCTTATCATTCATCACTTTGCGCAAACCGCCCAGATAAGCCGAAACCAATAAGCCATCCTTGAACGCCATGCCTTCGATGAACTCTTTCTTTATGCCGGTCGGGACGTCTTTCAGAAGGTCGTTGACCCGCAGGATCTTGCCGCGAACTTCTGCAGGCCTGACTCCACCGGAAACCAGATGGCCATCCACGAGCGTCATGCCAATGAGGAATTCGGACCGTTCTTCTTGGCGCAGTACGCCAAAAAATTCCTTTAGCGTGGGGACCGGACTAATGTTTTTCACCTCGTTATCAGGGACCGGAACGATTTTTACTCCGTTATTGTTATTTAAAGCCGCGTTTACCTTCAATGTTTCAGTAAAGCTTTCGGTGCCGAAAGCTTTGCCGTCGAAGTCCACTCTTACTTCAGCCCTGGCAGAGGAGGCCGCCGCCAGTACCGCGAACAGCGCTATCAGTATTTTGCTCTTTTTCATATGTCCTTTACCCTTCCCTTTTAGATTTTACCCGCTGATACTCGCTACAGAACATTTTATATGCCAACGACAGCAATGGTGTAAACATACAATTCTCATATAGAAATCTCTGTTTTCTCCCTGGAGGCACGCGGGAATATTTTCATTTGAAAATAATTATTTTCATACGGAATTGCGCGCGCCCGCTCTTTAAGGAGTTAAGAGGTGCCATTTAGTATAATAATAGCCGTAGCTGTTCCCCCCAACGCTTATGGAGGACATAATGAAATCCCTCGCACTTTTACCCATGCTGATGCTCTGCTGCGCTTCTCTTTACGCCGTAGAAGGCTCGAAGGACGCGCTTCCGCCCGGCGCTGCAATTGAAAAAGACCCCAAATACCCGGCTCTCGTCTCCTATACGCTCAAGAACGGGCTGAAACTGCTTATACTTGAGAAGCATTTCGTCCCGACCGTCTCGTTCACCATGGTGTTTAAGGTGGGGAACGTGGACGGGACCCAGGGCAAGACCGGCCTGGCGCACCTTATGGAGCATATGGCCTTCAAGGGGACCAAAACCATAAATTCAGCCGGCTACGACAAAGAAAAAACAGCTTTGGACAAAGTGGAGAAAGCCGCCAAGGCGCTTATAGCCGAAGAATCCTCGTCCTCCCCGGACGCGAAAAAGCTGGAGGTTCTGCGCAAAGCGCAGGCCGAAGCGGAAAAAGAAGCCGATAATTTTATCGTTAAGGACGAATATCTCAACCTCTATAAAAGCCTGGGAGAGCATGCCATGAACGCCATGACCTCCACGGACTATACCGGCTACGTGGTCTCGCTCCCATCCAGCAGGCTCGAAGCCTGGATGACGATAGAGTCCGACCGCTTCAAGAACGCCGTGCTGCGCGAGTTCTACCGCGAGCGCAGCGTGGTCATGGAAGAGCGCCGCATGGGCGAGGCCGACCCTAACCGGCTGATGTGGGAGACGCTGACCTCCAACGGCTTCACCGCCCATCCCTACCACAACCCCACCATCGGCTGGATGGACGACCTTACCCGGCTGACCCGGACGGACGCGGAGCAGTTCTTTAAAACGTTCTATGTGCCGAACAATGCAACCCTGTCGGTAGTCGGCGACGTGAATCCGGCAGAAGTTATAAGGCTGGCGGAAAAATATTTCGGCGGCTGGGAGAGCAAGCCCCTGCCCGACCGGACCTACACAAAGGAACCGCCCCAGAAGTCCGAAAAAATAGTGAACGTTTTTTTCAAAGCCAAGCCGGCGGTACGCATAGGCTTTCATGTGCCGGAGGTAACCAACCCTGACACATATCCGCTTATAATGGCCTCTGAAGTTCTCACCAACGGCAAGACCGGGCGCTTCTACAAGAACCTGGTCGAGGGCAAAGAGCTGGCCCTTTACGCCGCTTCAGGGAACTCCTTCCCCGGCAACCGCTATCCTTCGCTATTCGTAATTATGTCAGCGCCAAAGGCCCCGCACACGGTGGACGAACTCGACTCGGCCATAATGGAAGAGATAGCCGGCCTGAAGAAAGTTCCGCCGACCCAGTGGGAACTGGATAAGATAATCAACAATTACCAGGCCGAGATGATAAAGCAGCTGGAGTCCAACTCCGGCCTGGGCATGAACCTGGCGCAGAACGAGGAAATCCTCGGCGATTGGAAGTACGACTGGAAGACCGGCGACGAGCTGCGCAAGGTAAAGCCGGAAGACATCATCCGCGTGGCCGAAAAATATCTTACCCGGGACAACCGCACCGTAGTTTTCCTCCGGGAGCCGCTTAAAAAGGACTAAGGAGAACTGCCATGAAAAAATCAACGATCACAGGAGCCCTACTGATGACACTTTTTAGCGCCGCCGCTTTCGCGCTGCCCCCCGCCCTCCCCAAGATAGGCGGCATCGATTTCAAACCGCCGAAAGGCGACCGCCTTGTGATGGACAACGGCATGGTTGTTTACCTGATGAAGGACAATACCCTTCCCGTGGTGCATATGACCGCTTATATCCGCACCGGCAAGCTGAACGACCCTATAGAGAAGATAGGCCTGGGCGAAATGACCGCCGGCCTGCTTAAGGACGGCGGCACGCTTAAATATAAACCGGAAGAGATAGATAAAACTCTCGAGTTCCTGGCCGCTTCCGTGGAAAGCTCCATGGGGATAGAAGAAGGCCGGGCGGACCTCACTACCCTGTCGAAAGACCTGGACGCGGTACTCGACATCTACGCCGACGTCCTGATGCACCCTGCCTTCGCCGAGGATAAAGTAAAGCTCAGGCGGGACGAGACGCTGGAGATGATACGCCGCCGCAACGACGACCCCGGCCGCGCGGTAGTGCGCGAGGCTCTCCGCTCTTTCTACGGGCCAGCCCACCCCTACGGCTGGCGCAGCGAGGAGGCCACCGTCAACGCCGTCACGATCGAGGACATGAAGGCCTATCACGCCAATTATTATAAACCCAACAACATTATCCTCGTCGCGGCGGGAGACTTCGCCTCCAACGGCGAGATGATGAAAAAGCTGGAAGCCCGCTTCGGCGCCTGGCCTCGCGGCGAGGTTAAATTCCCCGTCATCCCCCCGGTTCAGATAAAGGGCGAGCGGCAGGTTTTCCATATAGAAAAGGATATCTCCCAGGCCTTCATTGTGATGCTCCAGAAGGGCATAAAACGCTTCGACCCGCTGGAATACCCTCTGACCGTTACCAATGAGATCCTTGGAGGAGGCTCCGGACTTTCCTCCCGCCTGGCCGCCGAAATACGCTCCCGCAGGGGGCTGGCCTATACCGTTTACAGCTACTCGGCCAAGAAGCCGGATTACGGCTACACGCTGGCCTACCTTGGAACCAAGCCCGAGACCTATTCACAGGCGCTCTCTGAACTGCTTAAACAGTTCAAGCTTATAACCGAAGTGGCCGCGCCCGCCGACGAAGTGACCAGGGCCAGGGACTCGATAGTGAACTCTTTCGTCTTCAGGTTCCCGACCCCGTTCGACCTGATAACGGAAAGGGCCTCCTACGAATACTACGGATATAAACCGGACTACCTGGACAATTATGTCGAGAACATCGCCAGGACGGATTCGAAAGCCGTGCTTGAAACAGCCAAGAACCTCTTCAAACCCGAAGAGGCGATGCTGTTCGTCATCGGCAATTCGAAGAAGTTCGACAAGCCGCTGAGCGAGTTCGGGACGGTGACGGAGCTGAAGGAAGACTGAGCGGACTTAAGCTGTAAAAAAGAAAGGCCCCGTTAGCGGGGCCTTTTCTTTTGCGCCGGGGGAAGCTACATCACTATCCAGTGGTAGAAGCGCTTGGCGAGGTAGCCGAAATGCTTCAGGGAGCGCACCTTGGTGATGTTCCTGAACATCGTCCCCGGCCGGAGGTAGAAGCGCAGGAAGGCTTCGCGCTGGAGGCTGCGCAGCTGCTCTCGCGTCACGCCTTTGGGAGCGTAGGGGACCTTCTGGAAAATAAGCCCGTCCACGTCCATCTCGCCTATCTCGCCGCTCTTGATCAGCTTAAGCGTCACTGGCGTCATCGGCAGGGGCAGGAAAGTGAAGAAATTTGCGCGCAGGAGCGGAAGCTCGAGCGAGAAATTTATGCTTTCGCGCATATCCTCTACGGTCTCGTCGGGGAAGCCCAAAATGAAGAAAGCCGCGAGGTCTATCCCCTTGCTCTCTATCAGCGCCACTTTCTCGCGGATCAAGGCTACATTGAGCTGCTTGTCCATGCGCTTAAGGGTTTTGTCGGAGCCGGACTCGATGCCGACTGAAATAAGATAGGTCCCGGCCTGTTTCATCAGGTCCAGAAGTTCGGAATCCAGCGTGCCGATGCGAACGCCGTTGGGGAAAGCCAGGGAAATAGGCAGCTTGCTCGCGATTATCCTTTTCAGGATGGAGACCGCGTGCGCTTTATCCAGCGTGAAATTGTCGTCCACTATATGGATTTCCCTGATGCCGAACTTGTGGTAGAGCAGCTCTATCTCGGCGATGACGGAGTCGGCGCCGCGCTTGCGCATGGTCCTGCCGCTCAGGATGGGCGCGGTGCAGAAGCCGCAGGCGAAAGGGCAGCCGCGCGTGGTCACGATAGGGGCTATCGGGAACTTGTTAAAGAAAGCGCCGTGCTGGGCGGGCGGGTAATTCTGGGGGTTGATCAGGTCCCAGGCCGGGAGCGGCAGGGCGTTTATATCCGCGATCGGGGAGATCTCGTTTATTTTAATTGCGCCGTTCTCGCGCCAGACCAGGCCGGGGATGTTCTCGCAGGTCCCGCGGCCTTCGAGCTTGTCCATGAAAAGCGGGAAGCTCTCCTCGGTCTCGCCGCGCAGAAGATAATCGGTCTGCGGCGAGAGCTTGGCCATCGTCTCCTCGGGGCAGAGCGTCGGGTGCGGGCCGCCGGCGACGATAACGGCTTTGGGCAGGACGGAGCGCGCCATCACGGAAAGCCGCTTGACCTCGCCTATCTCCGGAGAATAGCACTGGAAGCCGACCACGTCGGGCTGGAATCTGCCGAGCTCCACGATAAAACTGTCGTCCCG
Organism: uncultured Elusimicrobiaceae bacterium; assembly: GCA_964622585.1. Taxonomy (GTDB): domain Bacteria; phylum Elusimicrobiota; class Elusimicrobia; order Elusimicrobiales; family UBA9959; genus UBA9959. Next base: position 10,497 of record CAZUQT010000079.1, read on the forward strand.
GCGGTTCATCATGCCGAAATCGAGCACGGCCACCTCGTGCTTTTCACGGAGGCGGCTGGCCACATAGGCGATGCCGAGCGGCGGCTGTATATGGTCGCCGAGGGCTATGCCTGGTTTTACGAGAAGTATTTTCATTCTAGTCGCGTCTAAAATTCAAAATATAATAGCAAACTTGCGCCGCCAAGGGTTTATTTCCCGGTCTCTTTGGCCAGGGAAGCTTTAAGTTCGGCCGGCAGCTCCGCGAGTTTCAGGTCGCGCCCTACGCAGACCAGATCGGTTTCCGCTTTTCCTATCAGCTTGCCTTCCTGGTTGTGAAGCAAATAGGCGAAAACTATGCGGTAAGGGGTGAATTCTTTTACCCAGATCTTTATTTCAAGCGTATCGTTATAATAAGCCGGGGCCTTGTATTCCATCTCCTGCCGGCGCACGGCGAAGCCGACGCCCCTGTCCAGCAGCCCTTTTACGCCGAAGCCGCGCTCCTCCAGGTATTCCGAGCGGGCTTCCTCAAGGTATTTCAGATAGTTCGCGTGGTAAACAGCGCCGCTGTGGTCCGTGTCGTGGTAGTAGATCTTTTTTTTCATAGCGCTATTCCCCTATTATTTTCACAAGCACGCGTTTATTCCGCTTGCCGTCGAATTCGCCGTAAAAAATGCGCTCCCAAGGGCCGAAATCAAGTTTCCCGGCCGTGACGGCCACCACCACCTCGCGGCCCATTACGGTGCGCTTCAGGTGGGCGTCGCCGTTATCCTCGCCCGTCAGGTTATGCTTATAGCCGTCCCGGCTGTAAGGCGCGAGTTTTTCCACCCATTCAAGGAAGTCCTGGTGCAGGCCGCTTTCATTGTCGTTTATGAAAACGCTGGAAGTGATATGCATCGCGTTCACCAGGCAAAGCCCCTCTTTGATCCCGCTTTTCGCCAGCTCGGCTTCTACTTTCTGGTTGATATTGACTATGGCGCAGCGCTCGGAAGTGTTGAAGGTCAGATAGGCGGTATGTGCTTTCATGATAGGAATATTCTACAATACCTGCGTAGGCGCCGCATCAGGAGCTATGCTCATCAGGCGGCCAAATTTGGCAATAGGTCATTTCAATTTGGTATAATAAACACATGGCTTACAAATGCGAACTTTGCGGCAAAAAGCCCGTTTCCGGGAATTCCTATAGTCACTCTCATAGGGCTACCAAACGGCTTTTCAAGCCCAACCTTCAGAAACAGAAAGTGGCGCTGGACGGCAAGACCCAGTCGGTCTACGTCTGCACCGTCTGCATAAAGAGCGGCAAAGCAATACGCCCGGCTGTAGTTTAGCCCTTTAAAAGCAGTTTTCTTTGTTTCGACAAGGCCGCCCCCGGAGGGGCGGCCATATTTATTGCGGCAGCGCGCTGCCGCCCGCAACAAGAATTTAATATTTTATAAACAAGCCTTTTGTATAATTTCCTTGTATATTTAAAAGGAATTTTAAATTCCTTAATTGTTTTCCGTTTCAGGCGGCTTTGCCGGAGGAATTAAATGGAGCAGGAACCAAAACTCGACCCGTCCGCTATCACGGACGTGGAAACCGCGAAGCTCGCGCTCCGCTGGGCCGTGGAAAAGATCCACGGCCAGCAGGAGGAGCTTGGCCGCCTGCGCGACGACAACCGCAACAAGACCGGCATCAACCGCTCGCTCACCGAGCAGGTGGAGCAGAAGACCGAGATCCTCAAGAAGTGGCAGGGCACCATCAAGACCTGGGAAGAGAACTGGAAGACCCAGACCGCCATGGAGGCGGACCTCAAGTCGAAGCTCCGCGAACAGATCCTCAACGAGGAGGCCGTCAACTGGCGCTCCTCCCGCATCCAGCTCGAAAAAGAGATCCAGGCGCTCAA
>CAZUQT010000080.1:0-12328 GCA_964622585.1 uncultured Elusimicrobiaceae bacterium
GTGACTTTGGTGTCTTCCGCTCCGCAAAAAGGGCACTTCATCAAATCGCTCCAAACTTGCGTTTGTGTCGTATCAGGGGCTATGCCCATCAAACGACCAAATCTTCGTTTACTGCAGGGCCGGGAGCACTCTCAACCGGCGGCTTTAAAATCTTCAGGGCCGAAAGGCCCCCTGAGGCGGTGCCGTGCCTATGCTATGCTTGGCAACCGCGTAACCACTATAAGTTGTGTCTAAATCTAACCCCACCACCATTAGTAGTAGTCCGCATATTTTACACCATATACTGTTTTTAACGCAAATATTTTCTTTTTTTCATTGGGAAAATTATTCTTGACACGAAAAATAAAAATAACGCGCGTGTTTTACGGGCCCTAAAAACGGCCTCTGAACCGCCCCGGATGTAACTTGGGACAAGTGTACCGAAAAGACTATTGATAACCGGTATTTCCTGATGTACACTCTAAGCGTGGAAGCAACTCCCCGGGGCATCATCTATATATTATCCCGGGGGTGTACTGCCAGACAGCGACAGTTAAGGAGGTAGTATGAAAAAACTAAGAAAAGGGTTCACCCTGATAGAGCTGATGATAGTCGTAGCCATTATCGGTATTCTGGCCGCCATAGCCATACCGAAGTTCGCCGACCTGATCAACAAGGCGAAAGAAGGCTCGACTAAAGGCGCTCTGTCTTCGGTGCGCAGCGCGGTCCAGGTGTACTACGGCGACAATGAGGGCTGGTTCCCGGCGGATACTCTCGCCTGCATCACCCTCAATGCGAAGTACATAGCCGAAATACCGCTGGCCAAGATGCCCGGCACCGGGCACGCGGACAGCCGCGCTATCCTTGGCGCCCAGGCCGTCGTGGACGGCCCCGGCTGGATGTATGCGAATGACCCCACTCTCGCCGTTACCTGGGGCAACTTCATCGTCAACTGCACGCATGAGGACATAAAGGGACGCGGAGACGCAGCCGTCACCACGCCCTGGTCCACCTTCTAAAGGAGAAGAAGGCATAAAAACCCCGCGCCACCCGGCGCGGGGTTTTTATTTTACCGGAAAAGGTGACAAACTACTTTTTCTTTTTACCGGCCGCGGGGACGAACATAGTGGAGTCGAATCTCAGGGCGGAAACGGCTTTTCCCAGCCCGGAGACTTTAACTTTGTGGGCGCGTTTTCCGCCGGCGGAAGAGCTTTCGCTGGTCATAAAATATACTTCATGCCCGGGAGGATAAACCCGCTGGATATCTTTCACGACTTTAGCCAGCAGCCCCTGCGGATCGCCGCGCTGCTGCTCGCGGTCCGGCGAGAAAAGAAGCAGCGGAACTTCCGGGTTAATAAATTTAGAAGGAATCTCCCAATTATTGGCCGTGGCGAGGTACAGCCCCGCCGGAGCCAGGTTCCCCAGGCCCAGGTCGGCGATAAGCGAATTCAGCGAAGAGACGGCCCGGTATTCCTTAAAGCCCGCCCCGGCCTTGGAGCATTCCTCCCGCAGCCGCCCGGAGAAAGCGCACAAAAAAGCCGGATCGCCGTAATCCAGCACGCCGACCATATCATGCTTGAGTAAACCGCCCATCACTTTCAATATCAGAACCTCGAAAGCTATAGCGCTGACCAGCTCCGCCTTCGGAAAAAGCGAAAGCAGCACCGCCGCCTGCTCTTTCCTGATGCAGGTGAGGTAAACCTTCCCGCACTTCCTGAGCGCGGCGATGGTCTCCAGCGTTATCTGCTCCGGATACAGCCCCATAGACCCGAAAACAAGGTTTTTTTTCATAATATCAGGAAAGATCTATCAAATTCCAACGTGCGGCGTAGAGGTCCTGCAGCTTGCGGCGCAGGCCGGCGTTCTCTTTTTTCACCAGGTCCGGGTCTTTCGCCAGGATCATTTCGCGGTCCTCTATCGCCTGCGCGAGGACAGCCCCGTCACGGGACATGTCCGCAAGCTTGAAATCCATATCCCCGTGCTGCCGCACCCCGAGGATCTCCCCCGCCCCCCTTATATATATATCCTTTTCGCTAAGCTCGAAACCGTTGGAAGTCTGCACCATCGCCCGCAGCCGGTCCGCAGAATCCCCGGCCCGCGCGTGGGCCACAAGCATGCAGCGCGAATCCCACTTCCCGCGCCCCACCCGCCCGCGCAGCTGGTGCAGGCTCGCCAGGCCGAAGCGCTCGGCGTTATTTATCACCATCAGCGTGGCATTAGCCACGTCTATCCCCACCTCTATCACCTGAGTGGCCACCAGCACGTCGGTGCGGCCGGCCGCGAAATCCTCCATGACCTTCTTTTTATCTTCAGAAAGCATGCGCCCGTGCAGCATCGCCACCCGGCGGCCTTTGAAATAAACGCTCAGCCGCTCGAATTCCGCTTTTACCGACTTCATATCGGCCGCCTGCGTTTCCTCTATGACCGGGTAGACGATATAAACCTGGCGCCCTTTTGCCACCTCGTCAGCGGCGGCCAGGAAAGCGATATCTTCCGTGGCCTCGGTAGTCCTGACCGGCTTGCGGCCCGGGGGCATTTCTTTTATTACCGAGAGGTCCAGGTCGCCGTAGAGGGCGAGGAAAAGCGTCCGCGGTATAGGCGTGGCGGTCATGATCAGCATGTCCGCCTTATCGCCCTTGGCCCGCAAAGCCGCGCGCTGCCGCACCCCGAAGCGGTGCTGCTCGTCCACCACAGCCAGACGCAGGTTTTTGAACTTCACCCCTTCGCTGATAACCGCGTGGGTGCCTATCAGGATATCTATTTTTCCATCCGCGAGGTCCGCAAGCAGCTTTTTCTTTTCCGCGGCTTTCAAGCGGCCGGTCAGAAGCGCGAACCTTACGCCCAGGCCCTTGAGGAATTTACCGAAAGTGAGGAAATGCTGCTCGGCCAGGATCTCGGTGGGGGCTGCGAACACGCTCTGCCCTCCGTTCTCGGCCGCCAGGAGCATGGCCGAGAGCGCCACCACCGTCTTGCCGGAGCCTACATCGCCCTCCAGCAGCCGGCCCATGGGCGTGGGGGCCTGCATATCGGCGAAGAGCTCGTTTATTGCGTGCGCCTGGTCCGCCGTGAGGTGAAAACCAAGGTTCTCGCGGAAAGGCGTAAGCAGGTTTTTCTTTATCTCGTAGGAAAAGCCCTTTTGGACGCTGCGGGTCTGCCGCTTTTTTATCGCCCAGGCCAGCGCCATAAGAAGCAGCTCCTCGTAGATGAACCTGCGGCGGGCCTGGACCAGCTCGAAATTATTCTCCGGGAAATGGATGGCGCGCGCGGCCATGGCCCGCGTGGAGAGCCCGCGTCGCGCCGCGAGATCGGCCGGCAGGAAGTCGCCCACGGCTTCCGCCCCGGCCATAACGGCCTCGTAAACGGCCTCGCGCATGAATTTGGCCGTCAGGCCTTCGGTCAGAGGGTAAACGGGAACTATCCGGCCTATGTGCATCTTAAGAGCGCGCTCGTCATCGTCCGCATAGTACTCGTCGGCGCGCAGGCGGGTGAGGAAAAGCGGGTCTTCCGGGGTACCGGTGATCCACACGGTACGGCCCTCCCGCAGGTCCTTGCGCAGAAGGGCGAAGACGTCGAAGCGCGGGTTATGCCGCTTGAAGAAGCTTGCTTCCGCCTCGCCGTAGGGAGTTTCCAAGAAAGTTTTGAAGATGCGCAGGCTGCCGGAGGTGTAGAGGTCCCTGATCCTCTTTATCCTGCCCCTTATCAGCGGCGCCGCCTCCAGGAAGGGCAGCGGCTCGCGCTTCTCCGGGAGCCGCCGGTCTTCCCACTTTGAGGGGAAATAGAAGAGCAGGTCGTCGAGCGTCTCCAGGCCGAGCCGCCCGAACAGCTCGGCTTTCTTGGGGCCCACGCCTTTTAAGAACTGGATTGAGGTCATCTGAAGAAATCGAAAATCGGGGACCGGGTTCGCGAGTCAGCGGAGATGTTTTTAACATGCAGCCGGTCCTCTGCCTATATTTTAGGAAATTAGCGCGATAAAGTGGGAACGTTCCCGTCGTAAACGCCGCGCCGCGATTCTTGAGCGCCTTTTGAGCCGGGTTTGAGCGCTTCCTGAACGCATTTCGCTATACTTTACTTGTAGCAAGAAGCTCTTTAAAAAACAGATCCCCAGCGCTGTACGGTGCGCCCCCCTAACCTAACCCCCAAGACTCGGGGCCTTCGGGTCCCGTGCTCTATGCATCTGCAGCGCTGGCTCAATTTTATCCCGAATCCTGCGAAAGCAGGATTCCCCGCGAAGCGGGTCGAGGACCAAGCGCTATGCGCGCAGTGTCCGAGAGGGTGTATATCGCGCGGAAGCGTCCCCGCTATGCGGGGAAAAAGTTTCAGCAGAAACTTTTCGATCAGCCCCGCCGGGCAACAGTAAGACTCTTTTATCAGGCTTTCGTAAGTCTCCCGGCCAAAGCCGGCGGGGACCATTTTCAGCCTTGAAAAAGTCTTGAGCCGGACTTGAACGATTCTTGAACGGCCTTTGTTATACTTTCAGTGTAGTACCAGCTCTTTACAAACAGATCCCCAGTGCTGTACGGTGCGCCCCCTAACCCAAACCCCCAAGACTCGGGGCCTTCGGGCTCCGTGCTCTATGCATCTGCAGCACTGGCTCAATTTAAAGCCCCGCCGGGCGACAACAAGTAAGACTCCTTAGTCAGGCCTATGTAACTCCTCACGAAAACTCCGGCGGGGCGCTTTTTTGCCTCCATAAATATTATAATCCTATTATGAAAGAGCGCGCTCTTATAGTGGACGATGACGCCGACCTCCTCTCCATCCTCAAACGCTACCTTGAAAAAGACGGCTTCGAGGCCGTCCTGGCGGCCGACGGAGTAAAAGCGCTGGCCGCCGCCGCGGCGACAAAACCCGATATTATCATAACCGACGTGGATATGCCGCACATGGACGGGTTCACCCTTTGCCGCAGGGTGAAAGAATCCAAAACCCTCAGGAATACGCCGCTGATAATAATGTCCGGAAAGAAGATCTCCGAGGCTGACATAGTCTCCGGCTACACTTTCGGCGCGGACGATTACGTCACCAAGCCGATCTCCTACCCCATCCTGATGGCGAAGGCTAAAACCCTCATCCGGCGCGCCGAAAGCCGCGCCAAACCCGCCCCCCTCCTCAAGAAGGGCGGGCTGGAATTGAACCTCGAGGGCCGCACGGCCAAACTCAACGGGAAGTTATTGAAACTTACCTCCAAGGAACTGGACCTGCTCGCCGCCCTGGTCTCCAATCCGGGACGCGTGCTCAGCCTGACCGGCCTCCTGGAATCCGTCTGGGGCTATAACACCGCGGATTACAACAATCCCCACACCGTGGAAGTGCACATCTCCAACCTGCGCAAAAAGACCGGCAGCTTCTCCAAACGGATCATCGCCGTCCCCGGGCACGGCTATAAATTCGAATAATGCGAAACCCAGCCGCCGGAAAGCCCGTCCCGGGGGCCAGCGAGGAATTCCTGAGGGAACTCCTGCTCGCCGCCGCCTCCCCGGACAACCTCGACGCTTTCCTGCGCAGGGTAATAAAGACTCTTTCGCGGCCTGACGCGCTCGGGCCTGCCGCCGGCCTGTCCGTAATGCTGGACAAAGGCGAGAACGCCGCGCCTTTGACGGTCTCCCTGAATTTCACAAAAAAAGAGCTGGCGCGCAGGGGCTCTCCGGAACAGATGAGCGGGATCTTGAGCTCCCCCGTGCAGGGCGGCGCGACGACCGGTTTCCTGCTCGCGCGCCCCCCCGCCCGGGCCGCCGGCGCTTTCGCCGGGCAGCTGGTCCAGATCGCGGCGAGAACGATAAGCGGCCGCCTGGCCCAGGAAAGCAGGGAAGGCCAGCTTACCCGCGAGCGCGACGTCGCCGACGCGGTCACCCATCTCGAGGAGCTTTACCTGGCTTTCCCCTCCATCTCCCTCGAGGAGATCTCCAGGATCGTGCTGGACGAAGCGCGGCGCCTCACAGGCAGCCGTTTCGGCTTCGCCGGCTATATCAGTTCCTCCACCGGCCACCTGGTCATTCCCGCCTTTACGCGCGAGGCCATGAAAAGCTCCCAGCGGCACAGGAAGGAACTGGTTCTCAAAGAATTCACCGGCCTCTGGGGCTGGGTCCTTAAGCATAAAAAAACCCTGGTCACGAATTCCGCCGCTACGGACCCGCGCGCCGTGGGAACCATCTCCAGCAATATCAAGATCTCCAGGTTCGCGGGAGCCCCCGCTATTTCCGGGAAAGAGCTTATAGGCATGCTCGCCCTCGTCAACCCGCCCGCGGACTACACGCCCGCGGCTATAGACGCCTTGAAAAAACTCGCGCGGGTCTACGCGCTGATGCTGCGCCATAAGCTGGCGGAGCAGCAGCAGGCCGAAACGGCGAACAACCTGGCGGAAAGCGAGCTTAAATACAAAAAGATCTTTCAAATGGCCAATACCGCGATCATCCTTGCGGATACGGCCACCGGGCTAATAGTGGACGCGAATAAAGACGCGGAGAAGCTGCTCGGCAGGCCCCGAAAAGAGATCATAGGCATGCACCAGAGCAGGCTGCACCCGCCCGAAGCCGCCGAGCTTTACAAACAGGAATTCCGCGAGAGGATAAGGGATGGCTCCTCGAGGCTGGGGCATTCGGAGATCATCCGCAAAGACGGGTCTAAATTACAGGTGCTGATAAGCGCCTCTAAACTCACTCTTAAAGGCAGGGAGGTCCTGCAGGGAATATTTTACGACATCTCCGAGCGCCTTAAGACCGAAGAAAAATACCGCGCCCTGGTAGAAAGCACTGACACCGGCTACCTGATACTGAACTCGCAGGGCCAGGTGGTGGACGCAAATAAAGAATACCTGCGGCTTACCGGCCGCAAGCGGATGCGCGATATACTCGGCCGGCGGGTAACCGAATGGACCGCCCCTTACGACAAGGCGCGCAACAGGCGCGAGGTGGAAAAATGCATTAAGGCCGGCCACGCGAGGAACCTCTCCGTAGACTATATGGACAGGCGCGGGCGCGCCATACCGATAGAGATCAACGCCACGGTGGTAAAGATGGGGGCCACCTACCAGATAGTAGCCCTCTGCCGCGACATCACCAGGCGCAAGCGGGCGGAAGCCGACCTCGTGGAGCAGGCCGCGCTTTTAAGAGCCCAGCAGGAAGCCTCCCCCGACGCAATACTTGTAGTGGATAAAGACGGGCAGATACGCTCTTTCAACCGGCATTTCACCAAGATGTGGGGGCTTCCCGGTAAAATCATGGCTATAGGGTCCGATAAAATGGCCCTGCAGGCGGTACGCGCGAAGCTTTCCGATCCCGAGGCTTTTCTAAAGCGGGTAGAGTATCTTTACGCCCACCCGCACGAAGAAAGCCGGGACGAGCTCTTCCTCAGGGACGGGCGCATCCTGGAGCGCTATTCGACCGCCATACTGGGCAAAGAAGATGAATATTACGGCCGGGTCTGGCATTTCCACGATATTTCAAAGCGCAGGCTCGCCGAAACCCGCATCCGGGAAAGCGAGGAAAAGTACAGGCGGCTCGTCGAGAACCTGGGGAAGGAATACTTCTTTTACCAGCATGACACGAAGGGGATCTTCAATTATTTAAGCCCTACGATAACCGACACGCTCGGCTATTCCCAGAAAGAGTTCCTCGCCCACTTCACCAAATACCTTACCGATAATCCCAGGAACAAAGAAGTTGAAAGGCATACCGCGCTCTCCCTGCGCGGAATACAGCAGCCGGCCTACGAAGTGGAGATCTACCACAAGAACGGTTCCATACACTGGCTGGAAGTCACGGAGACACCGCTGCGCGGCCCGGACGGAAGAGTCACGGGCGTAGAAGGCCTCGCCCACGACATCACCGCGCGGAAGCTCGAGGGCAAGGCGCTGCGGGAATCGGAAGCCAGGTACAAGACGCTTCTCTCCGGTCTCGGGACCGGGATACTCGTGGCGGACACAAAGACCAGGAAATTCATCTACGCGAATCCCGCCCTGTGCCGGATGTTCGGCTACACCGAAAAAGAGATCACGCGGCTGGGCGTGCAGGACATTCATCCGAAAGAGGCCCTGCCTTACGTGATAGCCGATTTCGAGGCCCAGGCGCGCGGGGAAAAAGTTATGGCTCCCGACCTCCCCTGCCTGCGCAAGGACGGCGTCGTTATCCGGGCCAATATCCATACCGTCAGGCTGGTCCTGGACGGCCGCGACTGCCTTATGGGGCAATTCACCGACATTACCGAGAGCAAGCGCCTGGAAAATATCCTGAAGATAAACGAGGGAAAATACCGCGCCCTGTTCGAGACCTCGCGCGACGCGCTGATGATCCTGGAGCCGCCGCATTGGAAATTCGGCCAGGCCAACAAGGCCACCCTGAAAATGTTCGGCGCGCCCGACGAAAAAAGATTCCTGAAACTGACCCCCTGGGCCATCTCCCCCAGAAAGCAGCCGGACGGGAGCGTGTCTGTCGAGAAAGCCAAAGAAATGCTGAAAATAGCTTTAAAGACCGGCTCGAATTATTTCCAGTGGGAGCATAAACGCCTTTACGGGCCCGTCTTTTCCGCCGAGGTCCTGCTGACGCGCGTCGATATAGGCGACAAGCAGATCATCCAGGCCTCAATCCGCGATATCAGCGCCAGGAAGAGGATAGAAGAGCAGCTTCGCCTGAGCGAACTGCGCCAGCACCTGGCGATGTCGCAGATCAACGGCGTGCTCTGGGTGCTGGACAAAACGCTGCGCTTCACCCTCTCCCGCGGCCAGGGGCTTGCCTCGCTGGGCCTTAAACCCGACCAGCTGATGGGCATGACGCTGGAAGAATTCATCCGCCCGATCGGGCCGGACAGCCCTTCGCTGGCCGCGCACCGCAGCGCGCTGCAGGGGAAAAACGTCACTTACGAGGAAAGGGTGCAGAACATCGATTTCAGCGTGCTTCTTTCCCCCCTCAGGGATTCGGACGGGAAAGTTAACGGCGTAGTGGGGCTGGCGCTCGACATTTCCGAGAAGAAAAGATTGGAGCGCATGCTCATGGAAAACGAGGAGACCTTAAGGAAGATCTTCGACACCACCACGGACGCTATGTTCATCAAGGACACCAAAGGCGCCTTCACCGTAGTGAACAAAGCTTTCGCTGCGCTCTTCAATATGACGCCGAAAGAAGTTCTCGGCAAGTCGGACCTGGACCTTTTCGGCCCGGAAATGGCGGCCGAAGCCCTCAAGGAAGACTCGGAGGTGGCGCAGACCGGGAAAACGATGAGCTTTACGAGGGTCAGGCCGCTCCCCGCGGGGAAATTCTACTTCAACACCGTAAAAACCCCCATGCGCAATTTGCAGGGCGAGGTCACCGGCGTGCTCGGCATAGCGCGCGATATTACCGCGGTCAAGAACATGGAATCGGAGCTGGCGCTTACCCGGGCGTCCGAGGCGGTCAGCAAGATGACCCGGCCCATAGCCCACGACTTCAATAACGCCCTGGCGGCTATAAGCGGCTACGCCACCCTGATAGACGACGACCTGGCGTCCTCGAGCCCGATAAAGACGGAAATTTCGCGGATCATAGAGGCGGTCAGGCGCGCGGCGGTGCTTACCTCCAAGCTGCAGGACTTCGCCCGCAACCCCAAAATAGAAAACCCCGGAGAGACCGGGGATAAAAAAGACGGGAATTAAAAACCGGGACTAACCGCGCCGCAAGCCCGCCGAGAGCCTGAGGATCTCGGCGGTTTCTTTTTTTGAGAACCTCAGCCCGGCCACGAAATCTTCCCCGGCTGTCCCCATCAGGGCCGCCAAGGCGGCGAGGCGTTTTTGAACTCCGGCCTGCGGCACGACCGAGCTGTCGAAAGCGAAGGAAGGATGGATGAAAGCGAGCGCGCCAAGTTCCCGGAGTATCTCCAGGGCCGGCAGCGGATCGGCTTCCGCCAATATTTTCACGAGCTCGTTGCGCAGCCTTTCGCGGGAGAGCAGGCCGGGAAAACCGCCTTTGACCGCGGCCAGGGCCAGGTCCCGAGTTCCGGCCTCAAGCCGCCACCCGAAGCGGCCGCAGAAGCGGGCCGCCCGGAAAGTCCGGGTAGGGTCGTCCTCGAAACTTTTCCCATGCAGAACCCGGACCTGCCCGGCCTTTATATCCTCAAGACCTTTATAAGGGTCGAGCAGGCCGAAAGCTTCAGGCCCGTTCAGCCGCACGGCCATCGCATTGCAGGCGAAATCCCGCCGCTTCAGATCTTCTTCGGCCGAGTCGGCGGACGAGACCGTCGGCAGGGCCGCGGGTTTAATATATGTTTCTTTCCGGAACCTGGCGAAATCAAGGCGGCGGCCTTCGGCGGAAAAGAACCGGACGGTAAGGAAAGGCCCGAATTTTTCATGCCGTCCGCCGTATTCTTTTTCCAGCCCGGCGACCACGCTTACGGCGTCCCCGCTTAGAAGAAAGTCTATATCGGCGCTTTCCCGGCCCAAAGACCAATCCCGGGCGCAGCCGCCCACGGCGTAAAGCTCCAGCCCCGCCGCGTCGGCCAGCGCGGCGGCTTTTTCGAGCAGCGGGCGGTCGTTCAGCGGGACAAGCTTCATTTAGTTTTAAGGAAGGGCACGGTTTCGCTGCCGGGAGTCCTGAGAAAATCTACGAGCTTCTTAAGGCGGGGCAGGGCGTCGTTCTTCGCGTAAAGGCTTTCGGCGGCGCTGAGGGCGGCCGTGCGGCCGGCCAGACCCGTCTTCACGGGAATGGTGAAGGGCAGGTCAAGCTCGCGCGCGGCGGCGGGCTTTACGGGCAGAAGCTGCAGGCCGTCTTCGCGGGCCATGAATTCCATAACTTCGGTCTCTTCCTCGCGGTCTTTGTCGTTCTCGAGCATGGCGGAAAGCTGGCCCAGCCCGAAAAAGTAAAGCGGCTCGCCGCTTAGGCCCTGGCCGCCGGTCAGCTTGCCGCGCACAGGCTCATAGTCGGCCTGCATGCGGGCTATCCATTTATCTTTCTCGGCTTCGTAGGATTCGGGCATTACGAAGGCCAGGATATCCCTGGTGGGATCTATGTAAAGGAAGGGCTCTTCGTGCTGGACCATCTCTTCGCACTTGGGGCAGACCAGCAGGTCGAACTCGCCGCTGAGGATAAGCTCTTTCACGTCATGGTCGCGGTCCCCGCGGACCACGGTCCAGAAATCCGCGTCGAAGCTTTCGCCGCAGTGGGGACACTCTACCCTGAAAACGCCTTTGGTAGCCATTAGAGCGCGACTTCCTTATTGAAAGCTTCTATCAGCCTGTCGTATTCCGTCACCATCCCGAAGGTTTCATCCCAGAAAGACGGGTCCCAGAGTTGGCGCAGCTCGTCGGAGGTCCGGCCCTGCTGCTCCACCCAGGTGAAGTATTTCAGATTATGCACGGCCTTGCGGTCGGTATAGGTGAGCTCTTTCATGTAATTGACGCTCTCGCCGAGCAGGCGGCGCTCGAAGTCCACCAGGGCGTTCTCGCGGGTATATTTGCCAAGCTGTTCGTCGAGCTCCTTGAGGCGGGAGCCGTAAAGGTCCATGGAATCCGTGAAGACGGTGACGATGACGTCGTCCTTGCCCATCTCGTAATATTTGGCGGTCTTGATCGCGCTGAGCAGGTTGGAGATGCCGGAGAAGCCAAGAAGCGAAAGGTTCGCCGCGACCTCTTTCTTTACTCCGTACTCGGCCAGGACCTTCCGGCCTTCCGGCTCGTTGAAGAGGCGGGCTATGCGGACGCAGGCTTCGTCGTCTATGGCGGTGACCACGTCCGTATTGCGGACATTGTGCACCCAGGGGATATGCTTGTCTCCGATGCCTTCTATGCGGTGCTCGCCGAAGCCGTTATTGAGGATGGTGGGGCACTGCAGGGCTTCGGAGGCGGTGATCTTCATGCCGGGGAATTTTTTCTTGAGGTAGTCGCCGGCGCCGATGGTCCCGGCCGATCCTGTGGCGGAGGTGAAGGCGGCGAGGCGGCTCTTGGGGCCTTTTATGGCGTTGAAGGCTTCTTCGAGGGCTGAGCCGGTGACATGGTAATGCCAGGTGGGATTGCCCATCTCTTCGAACTGGTTGAAGATGACGCAGTCTTTGCGGGTCTTCTTTATTTCCCAGCACTTGTCGTAAATTTCTTTTACGTTGGATTCGGTTCCGGGGGTGGCTATGACCTCGGAACCTATCTGCTTGAGCCAGGCAAAGCGCTCTTTGGACATGCCCTCGGGGAGGATGGCGATGGGGGTGGTCCCGAGGAGCTTTGAATCGAAGGCGCCGCCGCGGCAATAGTTGCCGGTGGAGGGCCAGACTGCTTTCTGGGCCTGGGCGTCGAACTGGCCGGTGACGAGCTGGGGCGCGAGGCAGCCGAAAGCGGCGCCGACTTTGTGGGCGCCGGTGGGGAAGTATTTGCCGACTATGCCGATGACCCGGGCGTCTA
>CAZUQT010000081.1:0-12077 GCA_964622585.1 uncultured Elusimicrobiaceae bacterium
TACGCTACGTTTTCGAGAAAGCCAAATTTAAAGGCCGCGTGGTCAATCTGGATAAGCTGACTTATGCCGGGAATATGGAGAACCTTGCGGATATACAGAAGAAGTATAAAGGCCGCTATACTTTTGTGAAGGGCGATATCTGCGATTATAAGACAGTCTTTGAACTGATGAAGAAGTACGCGGTAACCGAGGTGGCGCACTTCGCCGCCGAGAGCCATGTGGACCGCTCTATCTTCGGGCCGAAAGATTTCATCGAGACCAATATCCACGGGACTTTCAGTTTGCTCGAGGCCTCACGAACTCTTTGGGCGGGGCGCAAAGACGTTCGCTTTCACCATGTAAGCACCGACGAGGTTTACGGTTCTCTCGGTAAGACCGGTAAGTTCAAAGAGACCACGCCTTACGATCCGCATAGTCCTTACTCCGCTTCCAAGGCTTCTTCGGACCATTTGGTGCGGGCTTATAGCGATACCTATGGACTGCCTGTGACGATCTCTAATTGTTCGAATAATTACGGGCCTTATCATTTCCCTGAAAAGCTTATTCCGCTCGCTATCCTGAACGCGCTCGAGGGCAAGCCGCTGCCGGTTTACGGCGACGGTCTGCAGGTGCGCGACTGGCTTTATGTGGAAGACCACTGCGCCGCTATCTGGCGGATACTTAACAAAGGCCGCTGCGGCGAGACTTATAATGTGGGCGGAAACTGCGAGATGTACAATATCGACGTGGTAAAAGGTATCTGCCGCGCCCTGGAGCGCGCCGTCCCGGCCCGCCATAATAAAGCGCTTGAGGGGAAGAATTACGTCGACCTTATAACCTATGTCAAAGACCGCGCCGGCCATGACCGCCGCTACGCGATAGACTTTTCAAAGATAAAGCGCGAGCTCGGCTGGCAGCCTTCGCTGCGTTTCGCTGAAGGGCTGGCGAAGACCGTGGACTGGTATCTCGCGAATCCTGAATGGGTTAAGAACGTAAAGTCCGGCGCCTACAAGAACTGGATAAAGAAAAATTATACGAGATGAAAATAGTTTTTCTCGGTACGAACGGCTGGTACGATACCCCGACGGGGAATACCGTTTCCGCGCTTATCCAGACCAAGCGCTGGGATATCGTGCTTGACGCCGGGACCGGGATCTATAAGCTTGACCAGTATTGCGACGGGACCAAGCCGGTTTTTATACTCCTCAGCCACTTCCACCTTGACCATATAGGCGGGCTGCACACTATAGTCAAGTTCAAATTCAAGAAGGGGCTGACTATCTGCGGCGGGAAAGGCGCGCGGCGACTGCTTAAAGCTTTTGTGAACAGGCCTTTTACCGTGCCGCTCGCGAAGCTCCCTTATCCGGTTAATTTGCTAGAACTGCCGGCCCAGGCGGGGGAACTTCCTTTTAAAATTACCACCCTGCCGCTCGTGCACGCCGATCCCGTGATAGGGATGCGGCTTGAGCTTGAGGGGAAAACGGTGACCTATTGCACCGACACCGGCTATTGCCCCAATGCTTTAAAGCTGGCCAAAGGCGCCGACCTGCTTATAACCGAATGCGCCCATGCCCCGGGCGAGACCAACCCGGGCTGGCCGCATTTCAACCCCGAGACCGCGGCCAAACTGGCCTTAGAGGCCGGGGCGAAACGCCTGGCTATCACACACTTCTCCGCAGACCGCTACCGGACCCCTGCGGCCCGCGCGGCCGGCCTTAAACTCTCCCGCAAGATCTTCCCCAAGGCTATCGGGGCTAAAGACGGCCTTATAATTAATATAATATAGGCAATCTATGCGGATACACAGTATTGTGACCGGCGGGGCCGGTTTTATTGGCAGCCACGTTACCGACAGGCTTTTGAAAGAAGGCCATAAGGTTACTGTGGTGGATAATTTTTCCACCGGGCGGCCGGATAATCTTAAGCACCATAAAGGCGATCCAAATTTAGCGGTCGTACAGCAGGATATTAACGACCTGCCCGCCCTGAAGACCGTTTTTGCCGGCGCCGACAGGGTTTTTCATTTGGCCGCGCTCGCCGATATCGTTCCCTCCATAGTCAATCCAGTAGAATATTTCCGCTCGAATGTGAACGGGACCATGTGCGTGCTTGAAGCCGCGCGGCTTTGCGGGATAAAGAAAGTGGTTTATACCGCCTCTTCCTCCTGCTACGGCATTCCCGACGAATTCCCTACCAAAGAGACGGCCGAGATACGCCCGCAGTATCCTTACGCGCTTACAAAGTTCCTCGGCGAGCAGACCGCTTTGCACTGGGGCCAGGTTTACAAGATTCCCGTGACCGCGCTCAGGCTTTTTAATGTTTACGGGACGCGCTCCCGGACCTCCGGGACTTACGGGGCGGTCTTCGGTGTTTTCCTCGCGCAGAAACTTAACAATAAGCCTTTTACCGTTGTGGGCGACGGGAGCCAGACCCGCGATTTTACTTATGTCACCGACGTGGCCGACGCTTTCTTTACCGCTTCCGAGTCGCCTGTGCACAATGAAGTCTTCAATGTGGGTTCCGGCGGGACTTACAGCGTGAACCAGCTGGTGAAGCTGCTTGGCGGGGAGATAATTTATATACCTAAGCGCCCGGGCGAGCCCGACTGCACTTTTGCCGACACCTCGAAGATAGCCAAAGCGCTGAACTGGCGCGCCAAAGTCTCTTTCGCCGACGGGGTGAAAGAAATACTCGCGAATATCGATTACTGGCGGCAGGCGCCCGTCTGGACGCCGGAGAACATAGCGGAAGCTACCAGCGACTGGTTCAAGTACCTGGCGCCGGGCGTGAAGCTTTAGAAGCGACTGAACGGGGGAGCTGAAACCAAATGTCCAACAGTTTAAAGATCTTGTCGGTGGAAGACCTCGCGGTCAAGGTGGCCAAGTTCAAGGAGAAGGGGAAAACCGCGGCTTACTGCCACGGCGTCTTCGACCTGATGCATCCCGGCCATATCAAGCATCTGCAGGCGGCCCGCCAGCAGGGCGACCTGCTTGTGGTCACCGTCACGCCGGACAGGTTCGTCAATAAAGGGCCCGGGCGCCCGGTCTTCAACGAGCATCTGCGCGCCGAGTCCATAGCCGCCCTGGCCTGCGTGGATTACGTGGCCGTGAATTCCTGGCCTACCGCCGTGGAGGCTTTGAAGCTGCTCAAGCCCGGCGTTTACGTGAAAGGTTCCGACTACGCCGCCCCCGAGCAGGACATAACCGGCGGGATAGTGCATGAGCGCGAGGCCGTGGAGCAGGGCGGCGGGCGGCTCCATTTCACCGACGAGATAACCTTCAGCTCCACCGAGCTGCTCAACAGTTTCTTCGGCGTTTTCCCGGCCCCCACTAAGGCTTTCCTGGACGAATTCAAGACCCGGCACAGCGCGGACAGCATAATCGCCTCGATGAAAAAGCTCGCCTCCATGAAGGTCCTGGTCATAGGCGACGCGATCATCGACGAGTATCATTACTGCAAAGGCCTCGGTAAATCCCCCAAAGAGAACATAATCTGCACCAAGTTCGTGAGCGAGGAGCGCTTCGCCGGCGGGGTTCTGGCCTGCGCCAACCACAGCGCCGGTTTCGTCAAAGAGGTGCGGATGGTCACCTGCCTGGGCGGACAGGACGAGAAGCGGGAGTACGTGCTGGACCACCTGAAGGCGAATATCGAGTCCAAGCTTTTTTCCCGCCCGGACGCCTGCACGGTGACCAAGCGCCGTTTCGTTGACCCCGCTTTCATGAACAAGCTGTTCGAGGTGCAGTTCTTCAACGATTACCCGCTGGCCCCCGCGCTGAGCGCCGGGGTGCAGGCCTTCCTCGAAGAGACGGTCCCGCAGTACGACATGGTGCTCGTTTCCGACTTCGGCCACGGCTTCATAGACGAGAAGATAGTGGAAGTCCTTTGCCGCAAGGCCCGCTTCCTGGCCGTGAATACCCAGACCAACGCCGCAAATACGGGCTATAATCTGATAACGAAATATTCCCGGGCGGATTATATCTGCATCGACGAGCCGGAGATGCGCTACGCCGCGCTGGACAAATACGGCGATATCCGGCTGGCCATCGAGCGGATAGCGCGCAGCATGCATTGCGAAAAAGTCTCCGTGACCCGCGGCCATCTCGGCGCGATCGTCTACAGCGGCTCCGCCGGGTTCACCGAGATCCCCGTTTTTTCCGACAAGGTGGTGGACCGCGTAGGAGCCGGGGACGCTTTCCTCTCCGTCACGGCGCCGATGGCGGCCGCCGGCCTGCCGATGGAAGTAGTGGGCCTGGTGGGGAACCTCGCCGGCGCCCTGAAAGTGGGCATCGTCTGCAACCGCTCCTCCATAGAGCCGGTCCCGCTCTATAAGTCGGTCACCACGATATTGAAATGACCGAAAAAACCTCTATCTCCGTCATCGTCCCGGCTTACAACGAGGCGCTGAACCTCGCCGGCACCGTCGCCGCTATCAGGGCGGCCGCGGCCGGGAGGTTCGACGATCTCGAGATCCTGGTGATAGACGACGCTAGCTCGGACGGCACCGGCACGATAGCCGACGACCTCGCCAGGCAGTATCCCGAAGTGAAGGTCTTTCATAATCCCCGAAATTCCGGTTTCGGCTACAATTACAGGCTGGGCGTCGGCCTGGCCACTAAAGAACATGTGGGCCTGGTCCCTGGCGATAATGAGATACTTGAAGAGTCGATAAAGGACATCTTCGACTGCGTCGGGAAAGCGGATATGGTCCTGCCTTACCATACCAATTCCGCGGAGCGGTCCCTCCTGAGGCGCGCTTTGTCCGGCGGCTTTACCGCGCTTTTGAATTTCTTGTTCGGCTATGAGCTGCGGTACTATAACGGCCCGGTGGTGCACCGGCGCGAGCTCCTGGTGAAGGTCCCTATGACCACCGACGGTTTCGCCTACCAGGCCGAGATCCTCGCGCGCCTGCTTAAGGCCGGGCATACCTACGTCGAGGTCGGGATGAAAATAATGAGCCGCCAGCACGGCCACTCGAAAGCGCTCTACCCGAAGAACGTCTGGAGCGTATTCAAGACTATAGCGCGGCTCTACTGGGAACTGAAAATAAAGGGCAAGGACTAAGACCGTTCTATGAGCTCCGGAGAAAAGCCTGAAGAGAAAGATCTTGCCCGCCCGGTTTTCTGGGGGCTCCTTCTTTTCGGTTTCGCGCTCAGGACGGCTTATGTCTTTAACGTGCACGTCCTGCCCTGGAGCGATATGGCCTCCTGGGACATGGCCAGGATCGCCCTGGCGACCGGGCTGCCCTATCCCGTGGGCTGGACGCCTTTCTATCCTATCGTGCTCGCTTTGGTGACGAAGGTCTTCGGCGAGAGCTACGTTCTTTTCAACATGGTCAATGTCCTGTTCTCGGCCCTGACCTGCCTTTTTATCTACCTTTGCGCTAAAGAGTCTTTCGGCCGGAAAGCGGGCTATATTTCGCTCGTCCTGTCCGCCGTTTACGTCGACATGATCTGGTACTGCGGCGTGATGATGGCGGAGACTTTCGGCATGTTCCTGTTCACCGTGACGGTTTACCTGGTGATCAGGAACAAGAGTTCCGCGCTCGCTGGTTTTTTCCTCGGGCTCACCTGCATGGTGAAGGCCCTTTTTATAATCGGCCTGCCGGCTTTCCTGTTCTGGATCTATTACAAGTACAAAGAAGAAGGGTGGCTTAAAAGAGCTTTTATCTTCACGGCTTTCGCTTTCCTGACCATTTTGCCGTGGAGCATAAGGGGGGCCAGGCTCAAAGATACCCCGACCATCCTCGAACCGACCTGGGCCGATACTATTTTCGTGGGGCATAATCCTTACGCCACGGGCGGGGCCGACTTCTATTTCAACCAGGAGGAATACGGCAAGTTCTACGTCGACGACTCCCTGAGCAAAGCGCAAAAGAGCCGGATCTGCCTGGACAAGGCCCTGACCTTCATCCGGGAAAACCCGCTGCGGGAAGTGCAGTTGTTCTTCCTTAAGATCTCAAAGCATCTTTCTTTCGTCTCTTCTTTCTCTTTTTACAGCGGCGATTATCCGGCGAGGAAGGCCATGTTCGTCCTTAGCCTGCTCGAGAATATGATCATTTTCCCTCTATGCGTTCTGGGCATAGCTTTCTCATTCAAAGATAAGAACGCCGTTGGGCCCATAGCGATAATCGCCGTTTTCGTCGGCGTTTTTGTGACGCTGTTCTGCGCCGAGGGCAGGAAGCGGATGCCCTTTATCCCGTCCGTGCTCATCCTCGCCTCCTACGGGGCGAGCCTGCTGCCGGGGGTGATAGAGTCGGTTAAAAAAGGCGAAGCCGGGAAAATGCGCGGCAGGCTCGGGGCCGCGGCCGTCTGCAGCGGCCTGCTTTTCCTGAACCTGGTTTACCAGGTCGCAACCAGGTATCGCGACGTTCTTGGAAGGTTCCACTAAATGGATAAATACCGCATAGACGCCCATAAACTTATCTACCACCCGGAGCGCGTGAGCGACTGGCTGAAAGGGAAGAATATCTACCCTGTCTACGCCGAGATCTCCCCGTCGGGCGCCTGCAATCACCGCTGCACTTACTGCGCGCTCGATTTCATGGGCTATAAGCCCCGCTTCCTGGACACGAAGATCATTAAGGCCCGCCTGAAGGAAATGGGCGGGCTTGGTTTGAAAAGCGTGATGTTCGCCGGCGAGGGGGAGCCTTTCCTCCATCCCGATATGGCCGCGATCTCCGTGCACGCGAATAAATGCGGTATAGACACTTCTTTCACCACTAATGCGGCGCTCATGAAGCCCGCCATCATAGACAAGATACTTCCGACCACCTCCTGGATAAAGGTGAGCATAAACGGCGCTACGCCGATAACCTACGGGCAGATCCACCGCTGCAATCCTTCCGATTTCTCGAGGGTCTTTGAAAATCTCGGCTACGCGGCGGCGCTTAAGAAGAAGAAGAAATACGCCTGCGCTCTCGGCATGCAGATGGTCCTGCTTCCGGAGAACGCCCACGAAGCCGTGGACCTGGCCCTTAAGGCCAGGAATGCGGGGATGGATTACCTGGTGATAAAGCCTTATTCGCAGCACCCGCAGAGCGTCACGGACAAATACAAGAACATCCATTACGCCGATTATGAGAAACTCTCCGTCGAGCTCGAGAAAATAAACCGGCCGGGCTTCTCGGTCATCTTCAGGCTGAACACGATGAAGAAGTGGGACGAGGGCTGCCGGCCCTATAAACGCTGCCTTGCGCTGCCTTTCTGGTCCTATATCGACGCCGGCGGGAATGTCTGGGGCTGCAGCATGTTCCTCGGGAACGAGACTTTCCGCTACGGCAACCTGAATGAAAAGACTTTCAAGCAGATCTGGGAAGGGGAGAAGCGGAAGAGATCCCTCAAGTACGTCTGCGGTATGGACGCTTCTACCTGCCGCGTGAACTGCCGGATGGACGAGGTGAACCGCTATCTCTGGCAGCTTAAGAACCCGGTGGAGCACTCTAATTTTATATGAAGCCCGAGATCAAAATAGACCTTTTGAAAAAAATGCTTCGCGCGCGGCTGTTCGAAGAAAAGATAGTCGCCGTTTACGGCGAGCAGGAGATGAAGACGCCGGTGCATCTTTATATCGGCCAGGAGGCCGTGGCCGCCGGGGTTTCGCAGAATCTGAAGGCCGAGGATTATGTTTTCAGCACCCACCGCAACCACGGCCATTATCTTTGCAAAGGCACGGATTTGAAGCCGATAGTGGCCGAGCTTTACGGCAAAGCCACCGGCTGCGCGAAGGGCAAGGGCGGGTCGATGCATTTCGTCGACACCGACAAGAACTGCATGGGGACCTCGGCCATAGTCGGCGGGAGCATCCCGCTGGGGGCCGGCGCCGCGCTGGCCATAAAACTGAAAGGCGAGAAGCGACTCTCGGTGTCTTATTTCGGCGACGGGGCCAGCGACGAGGGCGTGCTGCAGGAGACGATGAATTTCGCGGCCCTCAGGAAGCTGCCGGTGCTTTTCGTCTGCGAGAATAATTTTTACGCCACCAATTCGCCCCAGTCCGCCCGGCACGCCCAGGGGGAGATCTCGAAGCGGGCGCCCGGCTTCGGCATACCTTTCGAGCTGGCCGACGGAAACGACCCCGAGGCCGTCTGCGCCGCGGCGGAGAAAGCCGTGGCGCATATCAGGGCCGGGAATGGCCCGTACTTCCTCGAATTCCCCACTTACAGGTGGAAGGGGCACGTCGGGCCGGACTGCGATTACGAGAAAGGCTGCCGGCCTAAAGAAGAATTTTTCGAGTGGCAGAAGAAATGCCCGGTGGAGAACTATCTGAAGAAGCTGCGCGCGGAAGGCCTGCTCACGGACGCGCTCCTGGACGGTATCAAAGCGGGGATAAACGCCGAGATAGAGGCGGCCTGGAGCTTCGCCAAAGCCTCACCGCCCGCCTCGCCCGAAGACCTTTACACGGACGTGTACTCTTAATATGCCCTGGACAAAAGTACTTATCGACAAACAGGACTTCGAGGCCTCGGAGAAAGAGGGCCTGCGGAATATCACTTACCGCGCCGCCCTGCTTGAGGCGCAGCGCCAGCTTCTTGAGACCAGCCCCGAAGTGTATTTGATAGGCGAGGGCATAGACGACCCGGGCGGGGTCTTCGGCTCCACCGTCGGCCTGGCCAGGGAGTTCGGCCCGGACCGCGTGATGGACATGCCTATCGCCGAGAACGGCCTTACCGGGATAGCCGCCGGGAGCGCGATGTGCGGTATGCGCCCGATCTTCATCCATATGCGGATGGACTTCCTTCCGATGTGCCTGGACCAGATAGTCAACCACGCCGCGAAGTGGCGCTATATGACCGGCGGGAAAGTCACCGTGCCGCTGGTGATACGCAGCATAATAGGCAGGGGCTGGGGCTCGGCCGCGCAGCATTCGCAGGCGCTGCACGGCCTGTTCACTCATTTCGCCGGGCTCAAGGTGGTAACGCCGGCCACGCCTTACGACGCGAAAGGCCTGCTGATAACCGCGGTCAGGGACGGCGGCCCCGTCATGTTCTGCGAGCACCGCTGGCTTTACGATTTTAACGGCTATGTCCCGGAGAAGATCTACGATGTCCCTTTCGGGAAAGCCGTGGTCCGCAAAGAGGGGAAGGACGTTACTATAGTGGCGGTCTCCCTGATGGTTTACGAGGCGGTAAAGGCCGCCCGGGAGCTGGAGAAAGACGGGATAAGCGCCGAAGTGATCGACCCCCGCACGATCAAGCCGCTGGATATGGAGACCATCCTTGCTTCCGTCCGGAAGACCGGCAGGCTTGTGATAGCTGACGTCGGCGGGGTGATGACGGGCATCTCCGCCGAGATAGCGGCGCAGGCCGCGGAGAAAGCTTTCGGGGCCCTGAAGGCCCCGGTGCTGCGCGTGGGCCTGCCCGACGTGCCAACGCCAGCGGGCGCCGAGCTGGAGAAAGCTTTTTATCCCGGCGCGGCCGACATAAAGAAAGCGGCGGAGAGGCTTGTCCGCGGCGATAATTAAACAGCGGGCCTGTATTTACCTGGAGAAAATATGAAAAATTTCGGTGACGCTTTTCTTGAATCCGTTTTCGAAGGGACCCGCGGCTGCGCCTGCACGGCGGGCGGGGAAAAGCTCGGAGTGGGCGGGGGGATAACCGCTTTTTACGAAGCGGTGGCAAAATGCGCGGCCGGCTCCGGCAAGGTTATTTATATCGGCAACGGGGGCAGTTCCTCTATCGCCAGCCATATGGCCGCCGACCTCTGGAAGAACGGCGGGATAAAAGCTCTTTGCTTTTCGGACGCGTCCCTGCTCACCTGCCTGGCAAATGACCTGGGCTATGAAAATGTTTATTCGGCCCCGACCGCGAGTTTTGCGGAGAAAGGCGACGTTTTTGTTGCGATAAGCAGTTCGGGGAAGTCCCCGAATATCCTCAAAGCCGCGGAGACGGCCCTCAAGAAGGGCTGCGTTCTTGTGACGCTTTCCGGCTTCGGCGCGGACAATCCTTTGCGCTCGATGGGCGCGATTAACTTTTATGTGCCTTCCTCTGTGTACGGGGTGGTGGAAACCGCCCATGCGGCTATCTGCCATGCAGTGGTGGACCATGTAATAAGCGGTCAGAAAAAGTAATAGCCCCTGAGAGGCGGGAAAAGGCCGGGAAATCGAGAGATTCCCGGCCTTTTTAGTTTTGCTATAATATCTATATTATAGGTGTGAAAAGACTGCAGGAGCCTTTTCAGGGAGAAAACATGAAAAAAGCTTTGATAACTGGCATCACCGGGCAGGACGGGGCTTATCTTTCCGAATTTCTTTTGAACAAAGGGTATGAAGTGCACGGCCTGCGCCGGCGCTCGGCCTCTTTCAATATGGCCCGGATAAAGCACCTTGTCGCGCACCCGCGGCTTAAGCTTCATTACGGCGACCTGACCGATTCCACCAATTTGACCAGGCTGATAGGCGAAATAAAGCCGGACGAGATCTACAACCTGGGCGCGCAGAGCCATGTGGCCGTAAGCTTCGAAGAGCCGGAATATACCGCCGATTGCGACGGACTGGGCACGATGCGCCTGCTCGAGGCGGTGCGCCTGCTCGGCCTGACGAAAAAAACCCGCATTTACCAGGCTTCTACCTCGGAGCTTTACGGCAAAGTGCAGGAGATACCGCAGAGCGAAAAGACCCCTTTCTACCCGCGCAGCCCTTACGGCGTGGCCAAGATGTACGCTTACTGGATAACCATAAATTACCGCGAGTCTTACAATATCTTCGCCTGCAACGGTATACTCTTCAACCATGAGAGCCCGCTGCGCGGCGAGGAATTCGTGACGCGCAAAATAACCCGCGCTATGGCCCGGATACTCCTTGGCGGGCAGAAATGTCTTTATATGGGGAATATCAATTCGCTGCGCGACTGGGGCCATGCCCGGGACTATGTGCGCGCGATGTGGCTGATACTGCAGCAGAAGAAAGCCGAGGATTTCGTGATAGCGACCGGGAAGCAGTATTCCGTGCGCAAGTTCATAGAGCTTGCCGCTAAAGAGCTTGGGATAACGGTAGGCTGGAAGGGGAAAGGCACGGGCGAGACCGGCTATGTTAAGTCCGTGAAGCCGCGCCCCGGGCTTGAAGCCGATGTTAAAGTGAAAGTGGGAGATGTGATAGTGCGCATCGACCCGAAGTTCTACCGCCCGGCCGAGGTGGAGACTTTACTCGGAAATCCCGCCAAATCCCGGAAAGTCCTGGGCTGGAAGCCGGAGACTTCTTTCGATCAGCTCGTGTCCGAAATGGCCGAAGGCGACCTGCAGCTTGCGCTGAGCGAGCATTGCCTTGCGAAAGCCGGCTACGGCGCGGTAAAGAACTGCTAAGGACTTATGAAAAAAGCTTTGATCACCGGGAGCCGCGGTCAGGACGGGGCTTATCTAAGCAGGTTCCTGCTGGATAAAGGCTACCAGGTCTACGGCGCCGACCGCGGCGGGGATACCGGGATCTGGCGTCTGCGCGAGCTCGGCATAGAGGGGAAAGTGAAAGAAATCCCCCTAGACCTGCTCGAGCCGACCAATATCATGGACGCGCTCGAGAAGATCATGCCGAACGAGATCTATAATTTCGCGGCGCAGAGCATCGTTAAGCTCTCTTTCGACCAGCCGGTGCTTACCGCCGAGGTGAACGCCGTGGGCGTTACCAGGATGCTCGAAGCTATACGCAAGGTCTGCCCGGCCGCGCGTTTTTACCAGGCCTCCACGGCGGAACTGTTCGGCAGCACCGGCGGCGCCCAGCGCAACGAGACCACCGCTTTTTACCCGAAGAGCCCCTATGCCGTGGCCAAGCTTTACGCCCACTGGATAACGGTGAACTACCGCCAGGCTTACGGCCTGCACGCGAACTGCGGAATTTTATTCAACCATGAAAGCCCGCTCCGGGGCGAGGAATTCGTGACGCGGAAGATAACGGCCGCGGCTGCCCGAATTAAAAAAGGACTGCAGGAGAAAGTCGTGGTGGGTAATCTTGACGCCCGGCGCGACTGGGGCTATGCCAAGGAATATGTGGAAGGGATGTGGCTTATTTTGCAGCAGCCGAAGCCGGACGATTATATCTTGGCCACCGGTGAGACCCATACGGTGCGCGAATTCGTGGAAGCCGCTTTCGCCGCCGCCGGCATCAAGCTGAAATGG
>CAZUQT010000082.1:0-12068 GCA_964622585.1 uncultured Elusimicrobiaceae bacterium
GGGCCGGAACGCAAAATCGGCGTCGCGCACACCGTGCGCGCGCCTGCCGCTCTCGGCCTCGGCGCTTACGCAAGCCTCGGCCTCCGAGGGGCTTTTGCTTATCCGGTCCCTGCGTCAGACCTGAATCTCGCGTTACTGGCTCAGTAGCTTTTTGATGAGGTCGGGGCGGTTTATTTCGCGGAGGGCTTTTATTATCAGGGGTTTGTTCTCGGGTTTGTAGTACTGGAGGAGCGCGCGCTGCATGCGGCGCTCTGTTTCTTTTTTGGGGACGTAGATGGGCTCCAGGGTGAAGGGGTCGAGGCCGGTGAAGTAGATGGAGGTGGCGAGCTCCATGGGGGCGGGGAGGAAATCGTTGATCTGCTGGGGGCGTATGCGCCTGTCTTTCAGGAAGACGGCGAGCTCCGCCATGTCCAAAAGGGTGGAGCCTGGGTGGGCGGAGATGAAGTAGAGGACGAGGTATTGTTCTTTGCCGGCTTTCTTCGACTCGGCGAGGAACTTGTCGGCGAATTCTTTGAAGACCTCGACGGAGGGCTTTTTCATTACGGAGAGGACTTTGGGGGAGATATGCTCGGGGGCTACTTTGAGCTGGCCGCCGGTGTGGAAGCGGGCGATCTCGGAGATGTATTCGCCGCATTGGAGCGCCAGGTCCATCCTGATGCCGCTGGCGATAAAAGCTTTTTTCAGGCCTTTGAGCGCTCTTATTTTGCGCATCAGGGAAAGAAGCGGCTTATGGTCGGTGCCCAGGTTGGGACAGATCACGGGGTGCACGCAGGAAAGTTTTTTGCACTGTTCGCAGACCTTCATGTCCTTGCCGCGCATCGCGTACATGTTCGCGGACGGCGCGCCTAGGTCGGAGATATTGCCGGGGTGGCGCGGGGTGTCCAGCAGTTTCCTGGCTTCGGCTTCGACGGAAGCTTCGCTGCGGGTCTGTATGAAGCGGCCCTGGTGGAGGCTAAGCGAGCAGAAAGAGCAGCCGCCGAAGCAGCCCCGGTGTATTACTATCGAATCTTTTATCATCTCAAGCGCGGGGATGGGCTCAGTATACGAGGGGTGGGCCAGTTTTGTGAACGGCAGCCCGTAGACCAGGTCCATTTCCGCGGTGGTTAGCGGCAGGGCGGGGGGGTTCTGTACTACAGCTTTGCCTTCGCTTTTCTGGACGAGGGGCTTCGCATTGTAGGGATTGGCTTCCTCGTAGATCAGTCGGGTGGCCGTAGAGAATTTTACCCTGTCTCCGGCGACCTCACCTGCGGAAGGGAGCTCGAGTGCGCCGGGGACGGCCAGTTCCGCGGCTTCTTTCGCGCCAAGCGGGTAGGCGGTTCCGCGTATATCCCTGAGGGCCGAGACCTTTTCGCCGGCTTTCAGGCGGGAGGCTATTTCCCTCACCTGGCGCTCGCCCATGCCGTAGACCAACAGGTCGGCTTTGGAGTCCAGAAGCACGCTCTTGCGTACTTTGTCCGACCAGTAATCGTAATGGGCGAAGCGGCGCATTGTGGCCTCTATCCCGCCGATGACTATGGGCGCGTCGGGGTAAGCCTCGCGCGCGCGCTGCGAGTAAATTATGGTGGCCCTGTCCGGCCGCAGGCCGGGGCGGGCCCCGGGGGAAAATTCGTCCGAGGAGCGGATCTTCCTGTTATGGGTGTACTTGTTTATCATCGAATCCATGTTCCCGGCGGAAACGCCGAAGAACAGGCGGGGCCTGCCGAACTTCCTGAAATCGTCGCAGGTATCCCAGCGCGGCTGGGCCAGGATGGCGACGCGCAGGCCCTCCGCCTCGAGCACGCGGCCGACCAGCGCCATTGCGAAAGATGGATGGTCCACATAGGCGTCCCCGGTGACAAGGACTACGTCAACGGCGTCCCAGCGCAGTTTTTTTATCTCTTCCGGGGTCGTAGGCAGGAAACTCATGCCTAAATAATAGCAAAATGCCGCGGCCGGGGAGACGGGCGGCCAGATTGGGGTTGGCCGTCTGATGCGCATAGCGCCTGATACGGCACAGCCATAGGCTTGAGCCTAATCTATATTATTTGTATTATTATCTGAGGGGCCGGACGCCCCTCATCCTAAGGAGAATACCATGAAAAAAATTGTACTTTCGCTCTGCATACTGCCGCTGCTTGCGGTCGGCGCCAAAGCCGATCCGTTCGCCAAATTCAAAGCCCAGATCCAGGCCCTCGGCGCGGCCCAGCTTAAGCCTTTTGCCGCGGACCTGGGCGGTATTTTAGGCGGAAACGACTTCCACTCCGGCGCGGCCATCGGCTTCCCCGGTTTCGACGCGGGCCTGTCCGCCACCATCCAGTCCAAGCCGAGCACCGGGAACCGCATTCTTCGCAACGCTAAGGTGAATGCCTTCGGAATGCCGGTACTGCACGCGGGGGCCGCCCTGCCCGCCATAGGCGCCGACGTGATGCTGCGCGGGATCAGTCTTTCGGGTTTTTCGATAATCGGCGGCGGCCTTCGCTACCCGGTGCTGAAAAGCGGCACGGTGACCATGTTCATCCCCGACGTCTCCGTTTCCGCCTATTACGACGTGATAACCTATGACTATTTCAAAGGCAGCCATATGTCCATAGACGCGGCTGCTTCTTTCAATATCCCGGTCATAAAGCCCTTCGCGGGCGTCGGGATAGACCGGACTAAGCTCGAGGTGAAGAACGTCCCCGGGATCAGCGCTTCCGGAACCATCTCGAAACCCCGCTACACGGTAGGCGTGCGCTTCTCTCCGCTGCCGCTGCTCTACGTTTACGGGGCCTACAATATCCTGCACGGGCAGACCGGCTATTCGATGGGCGCCGGCGCGAAATTTTAAGCGGACCGGACAGCCGGACGGCCGGGCAGCTTCCCGAAAGAAGCTGCCGAGCGGTCTGACTTTCCAACTGCCAGCTAAAGGAGAACAACATGGAACCCAATCAGACACAGAACACTGAAAGCCACAAGTACATAGAACTGGCCGAGCATTACGGCGCAAACAATTATCACCCTCTCCCGATAGTCATCTCTACGGCCAAGGGCGTCTGGGTTAAAGACCCCGAAGGTAAAAGATACATGGATATGCTCAGCGCTTATTCCGCGCTGAATCACGGGCACAGGCACCCGCGGATCATAAAGGCCCTGACAGAACAGGCCAAAAGAGTCACGCTCTCCTCGCGCGCTTTCAACAATGACCAGACCGGCCCTTTCTTCAAGGAACTCTGCGAGTTCACCGGGTACGACATGGTCCTGCCCATGAATACCGGCGCGGAAGCCGTGGAAACGGCTGTGAAGGCCGCCCGCAAATGGGCTTACAAGGTCAAGGGCGTGCAGGACGGGAAGGCGGAGATAATAGTCGCTTCGAATAATTTCCACGGCCGGACGATCTCCATAATTTCATTCTCGACGGAGGCGCAGTACAAGGACGGTTTCGGTCCGTTCACGCCCGGCTTCAAGATAGTGGGCTACGGCAGCATCGACGAGCTGAAGGCCGCCATCGGCCCGAACACGGCGGCGTTCATGGTCGAGCCCATACAGGGCGAGGCCGGCATCATAGTTCCTCCGGCGGGCTATCTCAAGGCCGCCCTGGAGCTGTGCAAAGCCAATAACGTGCTTTTCATCGCCGACGAGATCCAGACCGGCTTCGGCCGCACCGGCAAGAAGTTCGCCTGCGATTACGAGAACGTGAAGCCGGACATGATAATAATGGGGAAGGCCCTGGGCGGCGGGATAATGCCTATCTCCGCGGTGGCCGCCTCCAAGGCCGTGCTGGGCGTGTTCAACCCCGGCGACCACGGCAGCACCTTCGGCGGCAACCCGCTGGCCTGCGCGGTGGCGCGCATGGCGCTCAAGGTCCTTATCGACGAGAAACTGGTGGAGCAGTCTTTCGAGATGGGCCGGTATTTCATGGAGAAGCTGCGCTCTATCAAGGGCAAGCATATCAAGGAAGTTCGCGGCAAAGGCCTGCTGATAGGCATCGAGCTGGACACGGCCGCCCGCCCCTACTGCGAGCAGCTGATGGGCCTGGGCCTGCTGGCCAAAGAAACGCATGACCATGTCATCCGCCTGGCGCCGCCGCTGGTCATCACGAAAAAAGAGATAGACTGGGCCTTCAAGCGCATAAAGAAAGTGCTGAAGAACTAAAGTCCCGCAGCGGGCAGCGGTCCATCGGCCGCTGCCCGCTTTTGTTTTCAGACCGCCGCTGATGGATATACCTAAACAACAAAAGCCGCTGAACCGGCTCTACCTCCAGGTCGTATTCGCCGCCGTGCTGTGGGGGGCTTCCTTTCCTTTCACGAAGCGCCTGGCCGTAGAACTGTCCCCGCTTTCAATAGTGACCTTCCGCGCTCTCGCCGGAGTCCTGGTTCTGGTGGCGCTCAGCGGCTCGAAGCTGCGGGCCTCCGACTTCAAGCCCGCCCATCTCTGGAAGCTGGCCGTCATGTCCGTGCTGGGCGTCTCGGCGCAGCAATATCTCCAGGCTTACTCGCTTAAATTCACGCAGGCCTCGCACGCGGGCTGGCTGATCGCCGCTACGCCCATAGTGGTGGCGGGTCTCATGGCCGCGCTGGGCGAGAGGATAGGCCTTTTCAAAGCGGCGGCTTTCCTGCTCGGCTCCGCCGGCGCCGTGCTGGTGGTTTTTTCGCGGGGCGGCGCTTTGGCCCTGCCCTCCACCCGCGGCGACCTTATTTTCCTGGGCACCTGCTTCACCTGGGCTTTCTACGTACTTGCCGTCAGGAAGTGGCTTAATTTCTGGCCGCAGGCTAAAGTCACCACGCTCACTATGATAGTCGCGCTGGCGAGCCTGCTGCCCGGCTGGCTGCTTGCCGGGGGGCCGGCCGAATTCTCCTCCCTTACCGCGGGGGGCTGGGCCTGCCTCGCCTACCTCGGGGCGCTCTCCTCCGGCCTCGGCTACCTTTTCTGGAACAATGCCGTGGAAGGCCTGGGCGCCGTGAAGGCTTCCTACTTTCTTTACCTTGAGCCCTTCGCCACGCTGCTGACCGCTTATTTTTTCCTCGGCGAGAAGCTCTCGGCCTTTTCCTTCGCCGGGGGGCTGCTGATACTGGCCGGGGTCTATCTCGTCAATCTGAAAGAAAGTCCGCGAAAAGCCCTGAAAGAGGTGCAGACCCATGCCTGATTATTCTCCCCTTAAAAAAAAGTTCGGGGAGCATTGCCTCTTCGGCGAGCCGGCGGCTAATTTTACCACCTACCGGGCGGGCGGCCGCGCCGAAGTACTTGTGAAGCCGGCTGACGCCGAGGAGCTTCTCTGGCTGGCCGCCTGGTGCCGTGCCAGCGGCTCGCCGCTGCTTGTGCTGGGCCGGGGCTCGAACGTGCTGGTTAGCGACAAAGGTCTGCCGGGAGTCGCCGCGCTTACGGAAAGGCTCTCGAAAATAGAGGTTTCCGCCGGCGGTATTACCGCCCAGGCCGGGGTCCTCTGGGACGAAGTCGCGCGCCTATCGGCGGAGAACGGGCTTGCGGGTCTCGAGAAAACCGCGGGGATACCGGGCTCCGTGGGCGGGGCGCTCCGGATGAACGCCGGCGCCTTCGGGCAGGAAACTTTCGACCGCCTGGCTTTTGTTGACGCTTTTAACTCCGAAGGTAAAGCTGTCAGGCTCGATAAAAAAGAGATCGCTTTCGGATACCGCCGGGTGGAAGGGCTGCGCGGCTTCACTCTGCTCTCCGCCAGGTTCGAATTCGAGCCGGGCGAGACCGCCAGGCTGATCCAGGACCGCTCCTGCGTTCTGGCCGCGCGCGAGGCCAAGCAGCCGCTGGATCACCCGTCCGCCGGCAGCGTGTTCAAGCGGCCGCCCGGCGATTACGCCTCGCGTCTTATAGACGCCGCCGGGCTGAAAGGCTACAAAATAGGCGGCGCGGAAGTTTCCGCCAAGCACGCCGGGTTCATCATAAACTCCGGCTCCGCCACTGCCGCCGATATCTACGCGCTTATCGGCGAGGTCCGCGCAAGGGTAAAAGAGAAGACCGGGATAGAGCTTGAACTTGAACAGATATTGCTGGGTGAATTCTAGGAACCGTCAGGGGGAATACAATGAAAGCGATCCTTGCCATTTTTCTGTTTCCATGTTTCGCGTCGGCGGCCGGCGAACTGCAGAAGGCCGATCAGCTTTTTTCAAAGAACCTTTACCAGGAGGCGCTGACGATCTATTCTTCCGCGGCCGCCGCAGGGCAGGAAGACGGGCTGAAAGCGCTTTACCGCTCCGCCGAATGCGAAGCCCTGCTGTTCCGCTACGGCGAAGCCGCCCAGCGTCTGGCGGATATGAAGCTGCCGCCAGACCCGCTGTGGCAGGGAAGGTTCCTGCTTCTGAGGGCGGAGACCGGCCGCCTTTTTCTGCGGCAGTACGGCTATTCCTTGCCGGCGGATATACAAAAAGGCGTGAAAGACGTTACCAAGCTGACCTCCGCCCAGTGGCGCGGCCTTATCGAGGCCGACTATAACTCGCTTTGGGACTTGAGGGGGGAGCTGCTTAAATACCGCCTTGAGGGTCAGGATTATTTCATGGACCTCAAGGGGGCCGAACTGGCCTATACTCCGACGCTCTGGGACTTCGCGGTGCTGCGCTGGACAAGCTACCTCCTGGATGAGTCCGAAGCCGCCGGCGCGCTTCCGCCGGCCGACAGGTTCGCGGAGCCCGCCTATAGCGCGGATTACAGCGCCACCGCCCCGGCCGCGCTGAAAGCCGCGGCTATCTTCGAGGACGCCGCCGGGATGAGCTTTTCCTCCATGGATTTCGCGCGCGAATACTGGCGGCTGCAGCGCCTGCTGATCCCGTTCGGACACGGCAACAGGGTGGCGCCTTTTGACCGCGCCGCGCTGCGGGGCAAGGCCCTGGGCACGCTCAACGGGTGGGCGGCCTCTTTTAAGACGGCCCTCGCGCGGAGCTGGGCGCTCTACCACGCCGCCGCCCTGCAGCAGGAGGCGCCGGATTATAAAGCCGCGGTAGAGCTCTGTAAAAAAGCCGAAACTGAAGCGCCCAGGTCAAAACCGGCCAATCTCTGCTCGAAAATACGCGCCGAGATAGAGATGCCCTCGCTGGAACTTTCCGCCTCTTTCGCCCCGCCGCCCGGCCTTAAGACCCTCAGGGTTAATGTCCGGAACCTGCCCTCTGTTTATTTCAGGGCATACAAAACTTCCCCGCAGGAACTCTCCTCTATCGGCCAGTACGGCGACCAGGCCTGGAGCAGGGTAAAGTACCTCCAGCAGGAGGCGGTGAAGAACTTCCTCGCCAGGAGCGCGGACCTCGAATGGCAGCAGAAGATCTCCTACCCTGCCCCGTACCAGTACAAGGACCAGGACGTTGCCGTCCCGGGATTCAAAAAAGGCCTCTATATAGTCATCGCCTCCGGCGACAGCGGGTTCGAGGACGGCTCTTCTCTCATAAAAGCGGTGACGCTTAATATCACCGATATCTTCCTGCTTGGAACTTCGGGCATAAAAGGCGACCCGGAGGACTTTCTCTACGACCCTCTGGCCCCGGGACGGCAGGCTTCCTCCGACGTGTTCCGCCTCTACGCGGTCAACGCGCTTACAGGCAAGCCGCTGTCCGGCGCCGACATCGACGTTTTCTACCACAGGTCGAACTACGGATCCTGGCAGAAGGCGGCCCTGAAGTCTGGCCCCGACGGCGCGGCGCCCTTCGCCCAGACTTTTCCCGTCTCCTATCCCTCCAACGAGTATTTCTCCCTCGACCCGCTTCTGAGCGATGGCGGGGCTTACGCCTACTGGAACTCCCAGGCTTCGGCCGGGTTGAACGTTCCGCAGCCTGTCAGTATTTTCGTGGAAACGGACCGCCCGGTCTACAGGCCCGGGCAGGAAGTGAAATTCAAGGCTACCGCCCTGCTCCGCGAGCCGCGCGGCTTCAGGGTTTACGACGGAAAAGGCAAGCTTTCCGTTACCGCGCGCGACCCGAACTGGCAGGAGGTTTACAAAAAGACGCTCCCCTTCACCGGCCTCGGCAGCGCGGCGGGGTCTTTCAAGATCCCCGAGGGACGACTGCTCGGCGGGTATTCGGTTACCGCGCAGATAACGGAGTACGGCTATAATTTCAGCGGCGCGGCGGGTTTCGGAGTGGAGGAGTATAAGCGGCCGGAATTCGAAGTGAAGCTCGGCGAGGCGAAGAAGCCTTACCGCTACGGCGAGAAAGCGGAGGTAAGCGGCGACGTGAAGTATTATTTCGGCTCCCCGGTTCCCGGGGCGGCCGTTAAGTACCGCATTACGCGCTCCCGTTACATCCCCTGGTATTGCCGCTACTGGTCCTGGTTCTACGGGGCTTCTGGCTCCTCCGAAGTCGCGTCGGGCGAGATCAAAACCGGCGACGACGGCAAGTTCAGTTTCAGCTTTACGCCGCAGGCTGAAAGCGCGGCCTACGCGGCCTACCCGTCCTCCTACCAGGTAGAGGCGGAGGCGCGCGACGCCGGCGGGCGCACTATAACCGACTCCCGCTCCTACAGGGCCGGTTCCAAGGCATATTTGTTCGACATAAAGCCGGATGCCGGGTTCTTTACCCCCGAAAAAGCGGCCGTCGTAAACGCGCGCCTTATGGACCTCAACGATATACAGCAGGCGGGGGCCGGAGAGTACGCTCTTTACCGGCTGGAGAAAGCCCCGTCCGAAGAAGGCGGGCGGCGCGAGTGGGGGTATTTCGGCAATAACCCTTCGCTTGAGCAGGCTTTCAGCCAGGTTCCCGACGGACCTCAGGCCGGGAAAGGCAAAGTTGAATTCGTAAAGGACGGCGCGTCTAAAATAAGTTTCAAGAGCCTGGCGCCGGGAGTTTACCGCCTTAAACTTAAAGCCTCCGACCCCTGGGGCGGCGAGAGCGAGTCGCAGCTCATAATTATTTCAGCTTCGGCGGAGGGCCGCAGGAACGCGGGCCTAAAGCTGCCGCCGGTCGCCCTGTTCGAACATGACTCCTACCAGGCCGGCGAGACGGCCCGGGCCCTCATCGGGGCTTCGTCCCTGAAAGGGGTTAAATACGTAGAGGTCCTGGCGGGAAGTTTCATGCTTTCACGCGAAACGCTGCAGGAAGGAGGTCTTTCGGTCTATAGCCTGAAAGTCGCCGCAGAACACCGCGGCGGTTTCGGCCTGCGCTGGCTCGGGGCCGGGGACTTCAAGGTTTATTCCGCCATGGACGGGGCGGAGGTCCCGCTTAAAGACAAGAATATTTCGCTTTCGCTCGACTACGACAAGGTTCTCGCGCCGGGCCAGAAGGCCTCCTGGCTTCTTAAGGCAAAGGACTCGGCCGGCCGGCCGGCTTTCGGCGAGGCGCTGGTGAAGATCTTCGACCGGTCACTTGAATATTACGGCCGAGACGCCGGTTTCTGGGGCGACGGCCTCTATCCCGCCAGGCGCTCCTCCGGCGAGGGCTGGGGCTCGCTGTTCACTCCCTACGCGGTGGCGCTGCCTATCCGCACCGGGCTGATCCAGCGCATGCTTGAAGCCTTCAGGCTGGCCACGGGCGAGGAGCGGATGGCTTCCCTGCGCATCGGTTCTTCGCGGCTCTACGCCCGTAATTCAATGCTTGGCGCCGTCAGGGGGGCCATGGCTAAGAGCATTTATTCGGAAGACGAGGGAAGCAGCCTTAGTTTGGCCGCTATGGACGGGGCGGCCGCCGGCAATATTGCGGAGGCCGCCGCGCCGGCGCAGTCCCGTGCCAGCCCGGGGCGGAAGGAAAAGTCCGGCGGGGCACCGGCCGTCGCCCCAGAGGAGAGGCAAGCCGAGCCGGAAGTTAAAGCGCGAACCGACTTTTCCGAAACGGCCTATTACAATCCTCAGCTAAAGGTCTCCAAGGGCTCGGGCAGGTTCTCTTTTACCATCCCCGAGAGGCTCACCTCCTGGAAGATAAGTTCCTACCTGCTTACGAAAAGCGCCCGGCGCGGCTCATTCAGCGCCGAGGCCGTGACTAAAAAAGACCTGATGGTGCGCCTGGATATTCCCAGGTTCTTCCGCGAGGGGGACAGCTCCAGGCTGACGGCGGTCATTACCAACGACACCGCCGGCCAGCTCTCAGGGGAAGTCGCTCTCTCGGTAACGCTCGACGGCGAAGCCGCCCAGGAGAAGTTCGGCCTGAAAGACCTGTCCCGCCCCTTTACGGTCAAGCCGAACGGGACGATGTCCGTATACTGGGAGATGCGGGCGCCGCGCGGGACCGCCGCTTATAAAGTGCGCGCCGTGGCCAGGGCCGGCGCCCTTGCCGACGCGCAGGAGAACGACCTGCCCGTGCTGCCTTCGCGGGAGCGGCTGATCGCCTCCGGCGTCGCGTCTCTGGACGGAGATTCTTCCAAGACCTTCAAGCTGCCCGAACTCGAGGCGGCGGACCCCACCCGCGAAGTGGAGTCGCTGCACCTGGAGATCCAGCCGCAGCTTATCCTTACCGTGCTTAACAGCCTGCCCTTCCTCGTGCACTACCCTTACGAATGTACGGAACAGCTGCTGAACCGTTACGTGCCGCTGGCGATAACGAATAGCTTCTATAACAAGTATCCCGAGCTGCGCGCCTCTGTCGCAAAAATCCCGAAGAGGACCACCATCACGCCCGAATGGGAGCGCGACAACCCGGTTCGGCTGATGAGCCTTATGGAAACTCCGTGGGAGCAGGAATCGAAAGGCCGGAAGTCGTATTGGCCCGTAGTGGACATGCTGGACCCGAAAGTGGTGTCCGGAGAGAAGGAAGACGCTATTTCAAAGCTTAAAGCCTATCAGCATCCCGACGGCTCTTTCCCCTGGTTCCCGGGAGGGCGGCCGAACCTGCATATGACGCTTTATGTCCTGGAGGGCCTGGCGGAGGCCGCCCGCTACGGCGTCGATATTCCGCAGGACACGGCGAAGAAGGCTCTGTCCTACGTTCTGGGCGAGATCCCGTCGCATATGAAGCCTGAGGAAGACCAGACTTCAATGGTTCTTTACGCGGCTTATGTCGTGACTTCCTTTCCCGCTTCCTGGCCGGAGAGCAAAACGGCGCTGACCTACGCGAAGGCCTGGGTGGATTACGCCGACAAGCATTCCAACGCGATGACGGCTTTCGGCAAGGCTTACGCCGCTTATGTCTACCTGCGCCTGGGGGATAAAGTCAAGGCGGAGAGTTACCTTGCGCGGGCCATGGACGGGGCGCGCACCGACGATATCGCCGGGGTTTACTGGACGCCGGAGAAGATCTCCTGGCTCTGGTACAACGACACGGTGGAGAAGCATGCTTTCATCCTGAGAACCCTGCTTGCCGTGCGCCCTAAGGACCCTAAGATCGCCGGCCTGGTGCGCTGGCTGCTCTTCAACCGCAAGGCCAATGAGTGGAAGTCCACCAAGGCTTCGGCGGCGGCTATCTATTCGCTGTTGGACGTGATGAAGGCTAAAGGCGCGCTCGATAAGCCGGAGAGCTTCGATCTTAAATGGGGCAATTCGTCGGAGTCCGTGCGGCTGCAGCCTTTCGACTGGGTGGCGAAGCCGCTGCGCTGGTCCAAGTACGGGGCCGAGATAACCCAAAAAGACCTGTCGCCGATCGTGGAGAAGAAAGGGCCGGGGCTGGCTTTCGCAGCCTTTACCGGTATCTACACGACCGACAAAACGGCGGAGGAGTCTCCGTCCGGGATGATGAATGTCTCGAGGAAATATTTCCTGCGCGAGAAGGAGGGGGACAATTATACGCTTAAGCCCCTGGCCGACGGAGATACGGTGGCGGTGGGCGACCAGATCGAGGTGCAGCTGACGGTGAATACCCGCAGCCAGTTCGAGTACGTGCACCTTAAGGACCCCAAGGCCGCCGGCTTCGAGGCGGAGACTCTGACCAGCGGCTGGCAGTGGGACCAGCTGGGCCGCTACGAGGAGCCGCGCGATTCGCTGACGAACTTCTTCATGGAATGGCTCCCGCACGGCGAATACGTCCTGAAGTACCGCCTGCGCCCGACGACCCCCGGAACCTTCAAAGCCGGCGCCGCCGTGATCCAGTCGATGTACGCCCCCGAGTTCGCGGCGCATTCCTCGGGGATAACGCTGAACGTAAAGTAAGTAGCGCGGTACAGCGTAAGACTGCGGGCGGCCTACCGTGGCGACCGGAACGCAAAAACGTTGTCTCGCACACCGTGCTCGCAACTCCCGC
>CAZUQT010000083.1:0-12027 GCA_964622585.1 uncultured Elusimicrobiaceae bacterium
CCGTCTGCGGCGATTTAACGGTGATGCGATACAATAAATCGGAAAGCCCCAAACCGAACAGATAAACACCGATGCCGCTGATGCCCTGTTCTGCTTTAAGCGTAACACTGATGACCGCCATCATCAAGCCCATCACCAAACCGACCATGATCGCCGCGAGTAAACCGAGCATCAAATCGCCGGTGCGCAACACGACGATGTACGCCGCGTACGCCGCCACGAGCATCTGACCTTGCTGGCCGACGCGCGCTGGATCGCGCCGTCAGAGGTAGTCGCGTTTGGTCATCCAACTGATCGAGAAGTAGCCGAAGATCGGCGGGATGTACGCGGTGAGGAGCCGGTCGGTGAGCACCGCTGCGGTCGCGATGGTGGGATCGATCCCCATCGCGGTGAGGCCGGCAGTGAGGCCGGCCTCGTAGACGCCGATACCGCCGGGGACCGGGATCAGACCGCCGAACAACGATACGAATGTGTTCACGAACAACAACTCGGCGAGCGAGAGATGCGCGCCGTACGCCTGGAGACAGCACCCGAGGATGAGTGCGTACATCAACTGGGTGAGCAACGAGCCGCCCACGATGTAGAGGACCTTGCGCGGCGAGGTGAACACCGTCCAGAGGTTGTGCATCGTCGTCTTGACCGTGGGCATCACCTTGTGACGAAGTTTCGGAATCGCCAAGACGACGCCCACGCCGATCACCATCACCAAGATGATGATGAGCACGGTCCGAAGGCTGCCGCTGTCGTCGCCGCTACCGCCGGTATCGCTCAACGCGATCTGGCCCTGTGCGGCCCCGGCGGTCCCGAGAGTGCGGGCCCACGCCGAACCTGTTTGTCGGGCCGGGGAACGCCGCACGGCCGGCCGCTTTCCGGCCCGGCGCCGGGCTCGGGCCCGGGGCGTTCACCGTCACGCTCGACATAACGAGCCCCCGCGAACATCGCCGCTGGGCCCCGGAAAATTTCGCGCTGCTTGCCGACCGCCTCTCCGAAGAATACGGGGCGAAGGTGGTCTTCCTGTGGGGTCCCGGCGAGCAGGACTATGTAAAAGCCGCGATGTCCGCCGCCGCCGGGAAACATCTGCTCTGCCCCGACTTCGACCTGCTGGACCTGGCCGCGCTGATGAAAAGGTCCGGGCTCCACGTCGGGACCAGCTCCGGCCCGATGCACGTCGCCGTCAGCCAGGGCCTCCCGACCTTTACCGTCTATTCCCCCCAGAATTCCCCGGTCAGCTGGAGCCCCCCCGGCCCCCTCCACGCCTGGGCGCAGGGCGAGCTCTCTTCGCTCCCTTTTGAAACCGTCTGGTCGCGCCTCAGCTCGCATATAAAGTCTCTCAAGGGGGTCCCGGCATGAGCCCCGAACAGCTGCGGGACCGGCTCCAGAGCGGCTTAGCGGGCCGCCTGCTCCTTAATACCTTGTCGGGCGCCTACCTGGCCGGCATGGCCGCCAGGAAGACTCTTTACGAACTGGGCGTCCTGCGCCGCAGGCGCCTGCCCGTGCCGGTGATCTGCTTCGGGAATATTTCGGCCGGCGGGACCGGCAAAACCTCCACCGTTGTAACTACGGCGCTCGAGCTGGCCAGGTCCGGGCGCAGGCCGGCGGTGCTCCTGCGCGGCTATAAGCGCAAGAACGCCTCCGGCGTGACCGTTCTCGCCAAAGGCAAACCGGTCAGCCTCGAGGACGCCGGCGACGAGGCCCTGATGCTGTACCGCCTGCTCGAGCCGGCCGGGGTCCCGGTGCTGGTCTCCACGGACCGCTTCGCCTCCGGCATGATAGCCGCGACGGAGCTTGGCGCCGACATAATATTGATGGACGACGGCTTCCAGCATTTCGCCATCGAGCGCGACCTGGATATCGCGCTGGTGAACGCCACTTCCCCCTTCTCGTCCGATCACGCCCTGCCCCGGGGCAACCTGAGGGAGCCGGCCTCGGCCCTGGCGCGGGCCTCCGCCGTAGTCATCACGCACTGCGAGCAGGTTCAGCAGGGCGCGATAGACGCCCTGCACGCCGAGATCTCCAGGCTCGCGCCGAAAGCCGCGATAATAGAGAGCATGCACTCCCCCGAGACTTTCATAGATCCCGCCACCGCCGAGAAGGTGGACCTTAACACGCTCAAAGGAAGGGATGCCGTCGCTCTTTCCGGCATCGGCGACCCCGCCTCCTTCGAAGGCGCTCTGACAAAGATGAAGATAAACCTGAGGCAGATCTGGCGTTACCCGGACCACCATGTCTTTACCGCGAAGGAACTGGCCGCGGCCCAGCAGACGCGCGATGGCCTGCCGGTCATAACCACCTACAAGGACTTCGCCCGCTTTCCCGAGGGCTGGCAGGAGCTGCTCGAAGGCGGGGTGCTGATACTTTCGGTCAAGATAGTGTTCCTCTGCAATGGCTGGAAAACGCTTATGCGGCTGGTCGACGGGGCCGGAAGGAAAGGGGACTGATGCGCGCCTGGCCCGTAAACATAAGAAAAGGCCCCGCGGTCCCCACCGCTTTCCTGGACCGCGACGGGACGATCAACCGGGACCGCGCGGGGGCCTACGTGACCAGTCCCTCCCAGCTTAAGATCTACGCCGCCGCGCCGGCCGCGCTCAGGCTTATCTCGGAAAAGGGCTACCGCATCGTGGTGATAACCAACCAATCCGGGATCGCCCGCGGGTATATGACCATGGCGGGCTCCGGGGCCATTAACCTGAAGCTCGTCCGCGAGCTCCGCCGCGAAGGCGCCGCCGTGGACGCGGTCTATTTCTGCCCGCACGGCCCGGATGAGAAGTGCGCCTGCCGCAAGCCCGAGCCGGGGCTCATAAAAGAAGCGGTAAGGGACCGGCCGGCTGACATGGCACGCTCTTTCGTGGCCGGGGATAAACAATGCGACCTGCTGCTGGCGAAAAGGGCCGGGCTGAAAAGTTTCCTGGTGCTTACCGGCCAGGGAAAGGCCGCAGCGGCGAAACGCGCCCCGGCGTACAAGAACCTCCTTGCCGTGGCCAGGGCCCTGCCGGACCTGCGCGCCGACAAAGCCGGCCCGGCAGCAAAAAGGAAAAAACCGTGAAAAAAAGAATTCTTGTTTCCCAGATAGTGACGCTCGCGCTGCTGCTGGCGGCCCGGCCCGAAAGCTGGACGCTCTACTGGGCCGGCCTCGCCGTAATGGCCCTCGGCCAGGCGGTGCGTCTCGCCGCCAGCGCGGCGATAGTCAAATCCAGGACCCTTACGGTGACCGGCCCCTACGCCGCCGTGCGCAACCCGCTTTACCTCGGGACCATGGCGATGACGGCCGGCCTCCTGGTAATGCTTTCCGCCCCCTCGCGCCCGCTCCTGACCGCCGCGATCTGGCTCTTCGCCGCGGCGGCCTTCGGCTGGATCTATTATGTGACCATCAAGGCCGAGGAAG
The DNA here is from genome assembly GCA_964622585.1 of uncultured Elusimicrobiaceae bacterium. Taxonomy (GTDB): domain Bacteria; phylum Elusimicrobiota; class Elusimicrobia; order Elusimicrobiales; family UBA9959; genus UBA9959. The sequence goes on from CAZUQT010000083.1 coordinate 3,383, forward strand.
TCTACCTCCTCTCCATTTACGGCGCGGATTTTGAAAAATACAGGGCGGCCGCCCCGGCTATTCTTCCCTGTCCGCGCGGCTTGGCCGGTTTCTTCGACGTTTCCGCCTACTCCGGAGAGGTCTTCCGGAAAAATAAAGAGTGGCGCGGGATGACCGCAGCTTTAGCCCTCGCCCTCTTCGTAGCCGCCCGCATCAAATATGGTTTTTAACTCCCTTCTCATCCTGGCGCTGGCCGCCTCCCCGCCCCCCTCGGCTGGCGAGCCCCTGCTCGAGCATCCCTACCGGGCCCTGCCCCCGTCGACCTCTTCGGCCCCGGCCGCCATGGCGGGGATGGTAAACGGCGAAACGCTCGATTACGATATCTACTGGGGCGCCATCTACGTCGGCAGGTCCTACCTTAAGATAGAGAGCACCGTGGATATCTCCTCCCGTCCGGCCTGGCACATAGTCTCGGAGACCAAGTCCGGCTCTTTCCTGGCGAATTTCTACAAGGTGGAAGACCGCAACGAAAGCTGGATGGACGCCGCAGGGCTCCATTCCTACGGCTACTACAAGAAAATTTCCGAGGGCGGCCACTTCTTCAACGAATGGGTCATTTTCGACAGCGCCGGCGGAAAATTCTACGGGATGAAGATGAACCGGAAGCGCCAGATCTCGAGTTTCGAGGGCCCGCTGGACAGGACCGTGAACGACATGCTATCGGCGGTCTACCGCGTGCGCGCCATGCAGGCGACCCCGGACTCCAGGATCGAGATGGACGTTAACACGAAGCGGAACTGGAAGCTCCAGATCAAGTACGGCAAGCGCGAAAAGATCTCGACCGGGTACGGCAAAAAGAAATGCATCATGGTCGAGCCCATGGCCGGGGAGGAAGGCCTCTTCGTGGCCAAGGCCGGCCGGCGCATGTTCGTCTGGATCACGGACGATGAGCTTAAAGTTCCGATGATGCTTAAAGCCGAGATCTCCATAGGCTCCGTAACCGCAAAACTCGTCCGCCGCACCGTTCAATAACCATAGAATTTCATCCGGGCCGCCGCTGTTCACTTCCCCCAAACCCCTCCCGCCCGACCGCTTTTTGTTATAATATTTATATTATGACAAAGGCAGGATTTAAGCGGCTTTCCTCTATAGCTGCGGGCTTCCGCGGGCGAAAGATCGCCGTGTTCGGCGACCTGATGCTCGACCGCTACATAAAAGGCTCCGTAAAAAGAATTTCCCCCGAGGCGCCCGTGCCGGTGGTCCGGGTTACTTCGGAATCCGCCGTATGCGGCGGCTCCGCCAACGTGGCGGTGAACCTTTCGACCCTCGGCGCCTCCCCGGTGCTGATCTCCGTGGCCGGCCGGGATGACGCGGCCGAAGAGGTTTCCGGCCTCCTGCTCGCCGCCGGCGTGAGCCCCGGCGCTTTAGTGCGCGACGCCGCGTTCCGGACCATAGAAAAAACCCGCGTCATCGCCGAGCACCAGCAGGTCGTCCGCTTCGACCGCGAGCACCCGGCGCTCCTGGGCCATGCCGCCCGCAAGGCCGCGCTGGCGGCCCTGGAAGCCGCCCTGAAAGGCGGCTGCGAAGCCCTTATACTTTCCGACTACGGCAAAGGCCTCCTCGAGCCCGCCACCATAAGATCCGCGATGGCGCTGGCCGCGAAGCGCGGCGTCCCGGTTTTCGTCGACCCTAAAGTGGAACATTTCCAGCTTTACCGCGGAGCGTCGTGCATCACCCCCAACACCCTGGAGGCGTTCGGCGGGATGCGCCTGACCCAGCGGGACGGCCAGGAGGCCGCCGAGCTGCTGGGCCGCGACATAATGCGCAGGCTGGCGCTGAAGTCCCTTCTGATAACCCAGGGCGAACACGGGATGACCCTTTTCACCCGGAAGGGTTCCGCGATCACGCCGAACCATATTCCGACCCTCGCGCGCGAAGTGTACGACGTTACCGGCGCGGGAGACACCGTTATCTCGGTGCTGGCCCTTACCTGGGCCTCCGGCGCCGCCCCGGAGGAGGCCGCCCTGGCCGCCAACTTCGCCGCCGGGATCGTGGTGGGCAAACTTGGCACGGCTTCGGTTACGGTCGAAGAACTTCTCGACAGCGCTAAATCATGGATAAAGACTGCCTGATAGTCATCCCGGCCCGCTTCGGGTCGCAGCGTTTTCCCGGCAAGGTGCTCGCGCCTATAGCCGGAAAACCCGTCATCCAGTGGTGCTGGGAAGCGGCGGTCAGGACGGGGCTCGGCGAGGTGATCATCGCCACCGAGCATAAGGCCGTCCTGCGGTTCGCTCTATCCATAGGCGCGCGCGCCGTGATGACCAGCCCGCGCTGCCAGTCCGGCACCGACCGCGTTTACGAAGCGTCGCGCGGGACAAAAGCGAAATTCATAATAAACATACAGGGCGACGAGCCGTTCATGAAGGCCTCCACTTTGGTAAAGGCCTTTAAGAAGCTCAGGGCTTCCCCCCTCTGCGACATAGGCACCGCGTGTTCCCGCATAGAGGACAGGAAGGACATAGAGAATCCGAACTGCGTGAAAGTGGCGATGAACGCCGCAGGGCAGGCCCTCTATTTCTCCCGCTCCGCCATCCCTTTCCACCACCCGCTTTCGGACCTGAAGAACTACCCTTACTACAAGCACTGCGGCTTTTATATCTACCGCCGCGAAGCCCTGGAAAAATTCGTAAAACTCAAGCCCAGCGCCCTCGAGAGGCTGGAGCGCCTGGAGCAGCTGCGCGCGCTTGAAAACGGCATGAAGATAGCAGTGGCGGAGGTGCCCGCGCTGGGCCCCGCTATCGACGTGCCGGCCGACATCAGGACGGCCGCGGCATTCCTGAAAAAAAAGGCTAAAAAATGACCCGATACATCTTCGTCACCGGCGGCGTCGTAAGTTCTCTCGGCAAAGGCATAACGGCGGCTTCAATAGGGCGCCTCCTTAAAGCCCACGGTCTTTCGGTCACTATCGTAAAATGCGACCCGTACATAAACGTGGACGCCGGGACCATGGCCCCCCTGCAGCACGGCGAGGTCTTCGTCACCGACGACGGCGCCGAGACCGACCTCGACCTGGGCTACTACGAACGTTTTCTCGGCATAGACACCAGCCGCATAAACATCGTGACGGCCGGGCAGATCTACCAGACCGTGATCGCCCGCGAGAGGGCCGGCGGCTACCTCGGGCAGACCGTGCAGGTCATCCCGCATATCACCGACGAGATAAAGCGCCGCTTCGTGAAAGCCGCCGAGGGCTTCGACATCACCATCGTGGAGATAGGCGGGACCGTAGGCGACATAGAGAGCCTGCCCTTCCTCGAGGCCGCGCGCCAGATGCGCCCCGACCGCACCCGCAACGACGTCCTTTACCTCCATGTCACGCTCGTGCCCTACCTCAGCGCCTCCGACGAGCTCAAGACCAAACCGACGCAGCACTCCGTCAACAAGCTGCGCGAGATAGGCATAGACCCCGACATCATCGTCTGCCGCGCCGAGAAGCCGCTGGCGAAGGATATAAAGAACAAGATAGCCCTTTTCACCAGCGTCCCCAGGGAAGCCGTGATCGACGCGCCGGACGCCCCCTCCATCTACGACGTGCCGCTGATCCTCAAGAAGCAGGGCCTCGACGAGCAGATCATGATGCTCCTCCGCCTCCGCAGCGGGAAGTGGGACTTCGACGAATGGACCGATTTCGTGCAGCGCCTTAAAGCCGCGGACAAAGCCGCCCCCGTGCGCATAGCCATAGCCGGGAAGTACACCAAACTTAAGGACTCCTACAAATCCCTGGTGGAGGCCGTACAGCACGGCGCCATAGCCAACGGCGTAAAAGCCGAGTTCGACTATGTCGACGTAGAGGACGAGAATTTCGAGGAGCACCTGGCTAAAGCGGACGGGCTGATAGTGCCCGGCGGCTTCGGCGACCGCGGGATAGAGGGCAAGATAGCGGCCGTGCGCTACGCGCGCGAGAACGGCCTGCCTTTCCTCGGCATCTGCCTGGGGATGCAGTGCGCCACCATAGAATTCGCCAGGAACGTGCTTGGGCTCAAGGGCGCCCATTCGTCGGAATTCGACCAGAAGACCAAGCATCCCGTCGTGGACCTGATGGCGGAGCAGAAAGGCGTCACGGACAAGGGCGGAACCATGCGGCTCGGCGCCTGGCCCTGCGAGATCAAGGCCGGCACGCTCGCCCACAGGATCTACGGCGCGTCCTCCATCTCGGAACGCCACCGCCACCGCTACGAGTTCAACTCCAGATACACTCCCCAATATGAAAAGAAAGGGATGATCGTGAGCGGCATGAACCGCAAGATAAAGCTGCCCGAGATGGTGGAGATCAAGGGCCACCCCTGGTTCGTGGGCGTGCAGTTCCACCCGGAATTCAAGTCAAAACCGCTTATGCCCCACCCGCTGTTCTTCAGTTTCGTCGCGGCGGCGGTCAAGAACAAGAAGAAAGAGCCCGCGGCCAGCCGCTAGCAGCGGCGCCGGGACCCTAAGGAGCGCGCGTGAAACAGAAAGAAGTAAAGGTAAAGAACGTAGTTTTCTCCAATGACAGGCCGCTTGTCTACCTGGCCGGCCCGTGCGTGATAGAGACGCCTAAAGCCTACGAGGCGGAAGCGATAAAACTCAAAAGCATCTTCGCGGCCCTCAAAACCCCGTTCGTGCTGAAAGCCTCTTTCGACAAGGCCAACCGCACTTCGCATAATTCTTTCCGGGGCATAGGGATGGAGTCCGCGCTCGACTTCCTGAAGGACCTTAAGAACAGGCTCGGCGTCCCGCTGCTTGTGGACGTACACGAGGCCGCGCAGGCTTCGCGCGTGGCCGAAGTGGCGGATATCCTGCAGATCCCGGCTTTCATGTGCCGCCAGACGGACCTGCTTTTCGCCTGCGCCGATACGGGCCGGGCGGTCAACGTGAAAAAAGGCCAGTTCCTTTCCCCTTGGGATACGGAAAATATCGTTAGAAAGCTAGAGAGCCGCGGCGCGAAGGATATCATGCTCACCGAGCGCGGCTCCTCCTTCGGCTACGGGAACCTGGTCGTGGACATGCGCGGGCTGGAGATAATGAAGGACTTCGGCTACCCGGTTATTTTCGACGCTACCCATTCCGTACAGAAACCCGGCGGGCTGGGCACGGCCACGGGCGGGGACAGGCGCTTCATAATGCCGCTGGCCAAGGCGGCCGCGGCGCTGAAGATAGCCGGGGTCTTTTTCGAGGCCCATCCCGATCCGGCCAAGGCGCTTTCCGACGGCCCGAATTCGCTTAAGCTGGACGCGGTCAAGCCCGTAGTCGCGGCCCTTAACCGCGTGGACAGGCTGGCGCTGGAGATTTCAGGCGTCAGTTCGAACTGACGGGAGAGAATTACCTAACAGAGGAAACAACCATGAAATGTACTAACTGCGGCCAGGAAAACCGGCCTACTCTTAAATTCTGCAAGAAGTGCAATACCGACCTCACTCTGCCGCCGGCCTGGTTCCCGGACTGGAAGTGGCATTTAAAGACCCTTTCCTGGATCTACCTCACGCTGATAGCCGGTTTCTTTACCGTCAGCTACCTGCTCCACAAGCTGCCGCCGCCCTATGACCAGCGCCAGATACCGCCGGAAATGACGCCCTGGCTCAACCCGCACAAAGCGCCGGCTAAATAAGCATGACCGCCAAAGACGCGCTTATACTTAAGACAGCCCGCGGCGTGATAGCCGCCGAGAGCCGCGCGGTGGCCGGCCTCTCGAAAACGCTGGACGCCTCCTTCCTCAAGGCCGTGCGCCTCCTCGAGGCCTGCCCTGGGAAGGCCGTCCTGCTCGGCGTGGGGAAATCCGGCCTGATAGCCCGCAAGGTGGCCTCCACGCTGGCCTCTACCGGAACCCGGAGCGTCTACCTGCACCCCGTGGAATCGCTCCATGGCGACCTCGGGATGATCGCCGCCGGCGACGTGGCCGTGGCTCTTTCCTACTCGGGCGAAACAGAAGAGACCACGAAGCTCCTGCCTATACTTAAGAAGCAGGGCCTCCCGGTTATTTCAATTACCAATAACCCCGATTCCCGGATGGCCCGCTATTCCGACGTGACGCTGTGCCTGCACGTAAAAGCCGAGGCCTGCCCCTACGACATAGTCCCGACCTCTTCCACCACGGCCATGCTGGCGCTCGGCGACGCGCTCGCCGTCACGCTGATGACGCTCAAGGGTTTCGACAAGACGGGTTTCGCCCGCCTGCACCCGGGCGGCAGCCTGGGAAAGCTCCTGAATCTCAAAGTCGGCGACCTTATGCACAAGGGCCGGGAAAACCCGGTGATCAAGGAAGACGCCACCGTGCTCGACGCCCTTAAGGTGATGACGGCGACCAAGGCCGGCGCGGTCTCGGTCACCGGCGCGGGCGGGAAGCTGACCGGCTATTTTACCGACGGAGACCTGCGGCGCCGGCTCCAGGACGGCCTCGCGGACCTGTATCTCCCCGTCAGGCTGGTGATGACCAGCCGCCCCCTGACCGTGCACCCCGAGACCATGGCCATGGAAGCCGCGCGCCTGATCTCGGAGAAAAAGATCGACAACCTCCCGGTGACCGACGCCAGGACAGGCCGCCCCGTGGGGATAATAGACGAGCGCGACCTCCTGAAAGAGGGCCTGGGTTGAAAAAGTTCCTCCCCCTCCTTTTGCTGTCCCTGGCCGGCTGCTCGGACGCCGGCGTGCGCGAGGCGGCGCCCGGGATCAGCCTGCTTAAGAATTTTTCCATGGCCGAGGCGGCCTCGGGGGCGCTTACCTGGCGGCTGGACGCGGACATCGGCAGGCTGGACGAGAAGAAGGGCCTGATCACTTTCAGCGCGCCGCGGATCAAGTTCTACGACCAGGACAAGGTCTCCTCGGAGATCACCGCCCGCACGGGCCTCCTGCGCATGCAGGAAAAAAGCGCCGACCTCAGCGACGAGGTAGAGGTGGACGCGAAGAAGGACGGAATGCGGCTCAGGACCACCAGGCTTTATTACAGTTCCGCGCGCGCCAAGATCTGGACCGAAGAGCCGGTGACCATCTATAAAGGCCGGACGGTGATAAACGGCCGCGGATTTATCGCCAACCCCGATCTTTCAGAGATAGAAATACAGCACCAGGAGACGCGGCTGTCCGGCAAATGACACGATTTTTCCCACTTCTTCTGCTGGCCGCTTCAGCCCTGCCTTCCCTCGGCTCGGCGGCGGACTCCGTTAAGGGGTCCAGGGCCGAGGAGGATTTCCTGATGGGCTCCGTAGTAAAGAGCGACAAGTGGAAGATGGACCGGACCAACGACAGGGAGATCTTCGAGGGGAACGTCTCCTTCCGCAACCCGCGCTACACGCTCAAGGCCGACTACGCCCAGTACAGCCGGCCCGCGCAGGTCTGGAACATCAACGGCTCGGTCTATATACTGCGCCTCCTGGAAGACAAGTCCACGGTGGAGATGAACTGCAGCAAGGCCGTTTATCTCGATACCCTTGAGGAAGCCACCCTGGAGCGAGGGACCCTGCCGGTAAGGATGAAATATACCGGCCCCGACGGGCGCGTCCTCAGGGGCCGCTCCGACAAGACCTTCGCCGAGAACAAGAAGGGGCTTATGAGCTTCGACGGGAATTTTTCGCTCTCCACCGACAACCTGGATATGTACGCGCAGAAAGGCCTCTACAACAACGCCGAAGGGACCTTCCTGATGTACGAGTCCACCCCCATGGCCGTCGGAAACCGCCAGGACTACGATTTCGCCATAAACTCCGAACGGATAAAATTCTTCAAAGATAGCCGCGACATAAAGTTCTATAATAGGGTAACCGGCTGGGTAAAAGACGTCGCCGCAAGCACCCGGCCGGCAGCCGGCAGCGTCAGGCCATAATCATGAAGCTAGAATGCAGCCTCCTAGAAAAGTCCTTCGGCCGCCGCCAGGTGGTCAACGGCATCTCGCTGTATGTCAACTCGGGCGAGGTCTGCGGCCTGCTGGGCCCTAACGGCGCCGGCAAAACCACCACTTTCCATATGCTCGTCGGCTTCCTTGAGCCGGACGCGGGCAAAGTTTTCCTGGACGGCCGCGACGCGACCAAAGAGCCGATGTACGAGCGGGCCCGCGGCGGCATCGGCTACCTGGCGCAGGAGCCCACCGTTTTCCGCGGCCTGACCGTAGCGCAGAACCTCGAGGCTATCCTGGAGCGGACCACGCCGGACAGGAAGGTGATGCGGGAGCGGGTGGACTCCCTGCTCGGCGAATTCGGCCTGCTGAAGCTGAAGGACCAGAAGTCCTGGACCCTCTCCGGCGGCGAGAAGCGCCGGCTGGAAGTGGCCCGCGTGATGATCAACGACCCCAAGATCATCCTCCTCGACGAGCCCTTCGCCGGCATCGACCCGATCACGGTAAGCGAATTAAAGAAGATCATCCTTCACCTGAAAGAAAAAGGCATCGGCGTGCTCATCACCGACCACAATGTGCGCGAGACCCTCTCCATCACCGACCGCTCCTACCTGATCTACCAGGGCCAGATCCTCATCGAAGGCAACGCCGACACCCTCCTCAACGACCCCAAAGCCCGAGAGCTCTACCTGGGCTGGGACTTCAAGCTGTAAAACCGCAACAGATAAAAGACCGCGAGATGCGAAGTCGGGGTGGCAAGGGTATGGGCCCGTCGCTCACGGGCTCTCGCACACCGTGCTCGGCCCTC
>CAZUQT010000084.1:0-11937 GCA_964622585.1 uncultured Elusimicrobiaceae bacterium
CGGCCACGAAAGCGCCGCCCATGCCCATGGGGCGGGTACCGAGCACCTGCCACTGTTCGGCGAACAGCGAAGCGGGCATCGCCGCGCAAGCTATAAGGATAAGTAGTCTTTTCATAGTCCTCCCTCTAATCATCACTTGCGATATTCTAGTATATGCCTGCCGTTTCCTGCCATAGTAAACAGGTCACACTTGCGAAAAGTCACAAGTATCCGAAATCACTCAAATATTCTTTTTGAAAAATTCGGTAAGGCGCCGCTCGTATTCTTTGCCGGCGCGGCCCCAGTTCTCGCCGTGCCCTGCCCCCTTTACTATCCACAGCTCGGCGGAAGGATACTCGGCTTTTATTGCCAGCGAATTCGCGGCGGGCACCTGCAGGTCCGCGTCGCCGTGCACCAGCAGCACCGGCCTGATGAAGGCCGCGGCATTATCGATCGGGTTGACCGAGTTGATATTGATCCGGAGGAGGACAAAGTTCCAGACCTTCATCAGCGCAAGCAGCGGTTTGCGCCAGGGCCCCCAGGGCAGGAAGATATGGTCCAGCTCCGGGGCCAGCCTGGCGAAGGGCGAATCCAGAGCCCTGGCCCTTATCGCCGGGTTGCGTGAAAGCAGCGCGGTCGCGCCGCCCAGGGAGAAACCGAATAAGCCTACTCCGTCTTTAAAGCCCCTGGTTTCGAGGAATTTAACGGCGGCGTCTATGTCCCGCACTTCCCTGGCGCCGCCGGTGGAAAAGAAGCCCCCGCTCCTGCCGGTAGCCCTGAAGTCGAAGTAAAGCAGATTGAACTCCCTGGCCAGGAAGGCCGTAATGCCAAGGATGTCGCCTTTATCCATGGGGTAGCCGTGGCAGAGTATGACGGCTTTCTTAGAGGTCTTGTGCGGGATGAACCAGGCGTCCAGCTTTATCCCGTCGGCGGTGGTCAAGGTGACCTCCTCCGCCGGCAGCTTGAAGTTCCCGGGGCGGGAAGCGCTGACCGTCCTGTTAGGATGCACGTACATCCAGAAGACTATAAAGGAAAGCACGGCGCTTATCAGCGCCGAGTAGAGCAGAAGGCGCCACAAAAGCTTGAAGGCCAGCGAGTCCGCTACCACAGGCCTTTTACCGCCATGAAACAGGCCGAGACGGTCTTTATCCCGTAGGTTTTGGCTTTCTCGAGCGCGGCGCCAGATTCGGAGCCGGGCTGCATCCAGACGCTCTTTATCCCGAGCTTATTGCATTCCTCCACCAGCTTCAGGGTCGCGTCGGGCGGAACCACGGTTATCACCAGGTCCGGCTTCTTCTCCATCTCCGTCAGGCTTCTGTAAAGATTGTTCCCGAGGACGAAGCCGCCCTTCGGGTTAACGCCTTTGACCGGGTAGCCGAAGCGGAGCAGGTCCCTGAAGATCCTGTGTCCGTACTTCGACGCGTCTTCCGAGACTCCCACCACCGCGATAAGTTTATATTCTTTAGGGTTCATAATTGTCCAAAGTCTCCCCGTATTCTCTCTTCCCATTGCGCGAGGCGCGGGAAATTGTATATCTCGAGCGCGAGCGCGAAAACTATCAGCAGGTAAAAGTCGGAGCGGCCGCCGGTCAGCAGGAAGATCAGGAGGCCTGCTACGGCGGGAACTTCGCAGAGCGCGGCGCGTACTATGGCTAAAGTCGTAAGGGCCTTTATGGTTTCCTCCGGCGTGCCCTTTTTCCCCCCAAGCTTAAGGCCCGCCATTTTCAGGACGGCCAGTCCGGATAAAGCGAGGAAGTAAAGAGCGTATTTAGCGCCGCCGGCGTCGGGGACCTGCAGCGGGGGCTTGTACCCGGTCTTGTTCAGCAGCTCGACTATCACGGTGTAAAAAAATATCCCCCCGATTATCCCCGCGGCGGCGATCGCCGCGGCCTGGTAGGATCTTTTCAGCTTCTCCCTGTCCATCACTGTTTCCCCTTTTTAAACACTTTAAGCGCCTTGGCCGCCGCCCTCAGCATCGGTTCCGGGGAGATGTCCGCTCCGACGGCGCGGCGCATCCATTCTTTGGGCGTTATCGCGCCCTGCACGCACATCCGCTCCATCTCTGCGGCCAGGCTGTGCTTCTTGAAATATTCCTCTATCTGGAAAGCGATGATATGGCCGAGCGGATAATCCGGCAGGTAAAGCGCGTAGTTTATCATGTGGGAATAGATGCCCAGCAGCGTGCAGCCCCTTGTCCCGAAAAGCGGCGCGAAATGCCGGTCCCAGACGCTTTTGGAAATTTCCACCACGGCCTGGCGCAGGTCGGCGGGCTCGGCGTCCTTGTTCTTGTAAAGCCAGCGCCAGACGTTCATGTCCACCAGGGCGACCCCGGCGATCTCCCGCGTGGCCCAGAAAGTGTCAAGGTTCTTCGCGTGCTCCGCGGCTTCGTCCGGCGCGGAGCGGCCGAGTATTTCCATGTCGCGGTCCTGGAACACGAAAGCGAAGCCCTCCGTGAAAGCGGTGTTGGGAACCCCGGCGAGCAGCGTGTGGTCGACCTTGTAAAGAGAGAAGACCTGCTCGGTACAGTGGCCCAGCTCGTGCATCGCTATATTGAAGCCCTGGTAGTCCAGGCCGGTTTCAGGGATCCTGGTGCGCAGGCGCGCCTTTTCCGTGCGCATGGCGGGGCCCCAGGCGTGGCCGGCCCCGCGGGCCGGGTCCACCTGCACCCTATCGGCGACAAAGCGCGCCGTCTCTTTCCCGAAGCCGAGCTTCTCGAGTATTTCCGGGATCCCTTTCTGGAAGGCCGCGGCGTCCGGGTACTTGGCCGAGACCGCGCCGTCGAGGTCCGCCCGGGAGATGCCGGAGCGCGGCTTGAAGCCGTCATACCAGATATCGAAAGGCTCGAGGGGCCTGCCCAGCCTGGAAGCTATGAGCTCGGCGGCCTCGGCGCCTTCCACGGACTCAAGCAGGTCCGTGAACATCTTTTCCACTTCCGCCTCCGGTATTTCCCGCTCCAGCTTGAACTTGCGGTCCATGTGGGTGGGCTCGGAGGGATAATATTTGTCCTCTTTGAGATGCGCGCGGAAGATCTGGATGAATTTGTCGTAGCGCGTGTCCGGCTCTCTCTCCGCTTTCGCGCCGTCGAGGGTGTTTTCCACGGGGTCCCAGCGGTGTTTCTCGGAATTGATGAATTTCCGGGGGATATCTTGGGCGATTATCCTTTCCATCACCGCCTGGATGGCCCGCTGCCCCGGCAGGCCGTTCGCGTCGGAATAGAGCCCTTTGAGGAAATCGCGCAGGCCCCAGTGGGAGATAAGCTTCGGCCCGCCGGGGAAGATCTCCTCTCCCGAAGGGCCGGTAAGGCGGCCCAGGAAGATATTATAGGAGCTGATATAGTTGCCGGCTTCGGCGTAGGCGGACTCGCAGCCCTGTTTTACCTCGGCGGGCACGCGGTGCGAAAAGCGCTGCGCCAGGCGGGTCCCGGCCCATTCCTGGCGGCTCCAGCCGGGGCCTTCCGCCAGGCAGGCTTCCAGCGTTCTCGCCGGGAAGTTAAGCAGGGTCATGAAAGCCAGTTTTACCTGGAACATGTCCTCGGCGAAGTGGGCCGAGGGCGAGTAGGCCGCGAAAAGCCTTTCTGCCTGGCCAAGCGGGCCGGTATCCTCGTCCACTTCGCGCCGCAGCTTTAGCATAAGCGCGGAAGCGTGCCCGCTCGTCTGCTCGAGCTTGTTCTCAAATACCCCGAGCAGGTTCTCCAGTTCCGGGCCGCTGAGAAAGTGATTGCAGCAGAAGCGCTGGAAGACGGCCGCCCCGCCGTCTTTCCTGGTATTCCAGAGGCCCGCCGCCTGGCGCACGCCCACGGCTATCCGGGCGGCTTCGGACGGGTGCTTCTTGATCAGCTTCTCGCAGGTCCGGTCTATCGATTCTTCTTTGAGCATATCAGTACCTGAAAAATTCCGAGCCCCCGGTTTCAAGGTGGGAGCAGTCGAGGACCAGCAGACCGTAATTGTCGGAGCCGGGATCGGAGAAATAAAGCCAGCCGCCGGTATCCTCTACCGCGCGTCTCAGGTCCTTATCGTATTTTTTGGAATCTATTACTGTGACCTTGGCCGTTCTTTCGTGCCCCGGCAGATGGAGCTCCGGGACCTCCGTGATTATGTCCGGGACCATGAGCCCGGGGTTCTTGGGATAGACGGCGCCTTTGTCCCCGTAATAGACCTGGAGCGCGGCGCGGAAAGCCTGCAGCGTCTTTTTCGCCGCGGCGGAGCGCTCCTTCTCGTCGAGCTCCTTTTCCCTTAGCGCGATATCCGCTAGGATCTCTTTGCCCAGCGCGGCCTTTACCTTAGCGTTGAAAGGGGAGAGCTCCGGGGCGAGGGCGTCTATCCTGCCCTGGGGTATCTCGGCCCCCCGCTCGAGCAGCGCGGAGAGGTTCTTTATCGCAAGAAGTATCTCGGGGGCGTACTTGCTGACCGGCGGCTTCTGTACGGCGGCAGTTTCCGGGGCGGCCGTGCCGGGCTTCACTTCATACTGCGCGGCGGCCGGGGCCGCAAGAAGGAAAAAAACGGAAAAAAAAAGGTTCTTCATATTCCCCCGCCTGAAAGTTAAAGCTTTACCGCCCAGTTTTCCAGTTCCGTTATGAACTTGTAGTCGGTGAGGTCGAACTGTATCGGCGTCACCGAGACGTAGCCGGCCCTGAGCGCGTTCAGATCGCTGGCCAGGTCCGCGTCCTTGGGTTTGAAATCCCCGGTCATCCAGTAATAGGTATTGCCGTGCGGGTCGGTGCGCTTGTCGAACCAGTCGTTGAAGGAGGTCCTGCTCTGGTTGGTTATCCTAACGCCTTTCAGTTTCGCGGCCGGGACGTTCGGGAGGTTCACGTTCAGCAGAGTTCCCGGAGGCAGTTTGCGTTTTTTGGTCATGCCGGCCAGCTTCACGGAGAAAGCCGCGGCGGCGCTGAAATCGGGTTTTCTGAAAGTGTCCAGCGAGATCGCCAGCGAGGGAATGCCGAGCAGCGCGCCTTCGGTGGCCCCGGAGACGGTACCCGAGTAGAGCACATTGTAGCCCAGGTTCCCGCCCAGGTTTATCCCGGAGACCACGAGGTCCGGGGCTTTCTTCATTATTGATTTGATCCCGAGCTTCACGCAGTCCGCCGGGGTTCCGCTGGCCGCGTAGCCGAAGAACTTGCCATTGCGGTTGGCGGGCACCACGCGCAGCGGGTCGGTGATGGTTATAGCGTGGCCCACCGCGCTGCGCTGGGTGTCCGGCGCCACCACGGTGACATTGCCGGCCTTCCTGAGCGCGGTAGCCAGGGCGTAGATCCCCTCCGCGTAGATTCCGTCGTCATTGGTTACAAGTATTTCCATAGGTCGTTATAACTGCGGCTCTCGTCCGGGAAATCGAGCGGAACTTCTGTTCCGCTTATAATTAAGCTGCCTCAAAGAAAATTCTATCATATATGCGCCAGAGGGTAAAAAGCGCGATTTTTGCCGGATTTCCGCCCTGTGAGCTGTTTTCCCGTCCCGGACATTTTAAGAGGTTGACGGAGCATGGGCCGTGTGATAAAATTAGGGACATTCAAGCCGCAGACTTTTCAGAGAGAAATTCCTATGATGCCATCCCCGGAACCTAAAGACGAGGCCAGGATTATAAATAAATATTTCAGGGTATTGCTGGCCGAACACAACGCCGCCGACCGGGAAGCCGCTCTTGAGAAGCTTGAGAAAATAGGTTATGAGGCCGATGCCGCGGCGAACGGGCTGGAGGTTCTGGAGGCCCTGAAGCGCGGCCCTTATGACCTGGTGCTGATGGACTGCCAGATGCCGGAGATGGACGGCTTCCAGGCCACCGCCGAGGTCCGCAAGCTGGAGGAGAACCAGCGCCGCACCCCGATAATAGCCATGACGGCAAACGCCATGGAGGGAGACCGGGAGCGGTGCGCGGCCGCCGGGATGGACGATTATATTTCCAAGCCGGTGCGCATCGAAAAACTGGCGGAGGCGATGGGCAAATGGAACGCTTCGCTCGCGCCCTGCACCATAGCTTACCTGCAGGGGCTCGCGGGGCCGGAAAATCCGGAGTTCCTGGCCGAGCTGGCGGAAACCTATCTCGCCGATATCCCTTCGCGAATGGAAGCGATAAGGGCGGCTATCCGGTCCGGAAAGGCGAAGGAACTGCAGGAGGCCGCCCACGCGCTTAAAGGCAGCAGCGGCAATATGGGCGTTCAGCGCGTAGAGAAACTCTGCCGCCTGCTGGAGGGCGTCGGCAAAGCAGGCGCCGTGGAAGGCGCGGGCGAGCTGATGGCCGACCTGGAGAAAGAGATCCCCGCCGCCACGGCGGCCATGGAAGCTCTGCGCCGCGGCAAGCCCTGACTGGGCCTCGCGGCAAATTTGATATCATTTACAACATGACAGGCGCCGCCAAGAAAGTTCTTATAATAGACGACGATAAGATCATCCATTCCATCCTGAGGCTCGCTTTCACCAAGGCCGGGTACCAGGTTTTTCCGGCGCTGGACGCTATGCAGGGGATGATGATGGCGAAGCAGATAAAGCCCGACCTGATCGTCCTCGACATCATGATGCCTGCCGGCGGCGGCTTTGCCGTTTACGACCGGCTCCAGATGATGTCAGGGTCCTTCCAGGTCCCCTTCCTTATTTTCTCCTCCGTGAACCGCGACGAGATCCTGAAAAAAATACCCGAAGGCCCGCAGGTCATAGTCCTCGCAAAGACAGCCTCCATGGAAAGCGTCATAGAGTCCGCCGGGCGGCTCCTCGGCGCCTGACAGCCCCCTACCCGAAAAGCAGCTTGTTGATCCACTGAACATCGCCGTCGGCTTCACCGCGGCTGCGGCGTGATCTCGCGCGTCAGGATGTCCAGGCGGTAGCGTCTGCCCCTCTCGTCGGTGATCTCAAGATATCCGCCGTTCAGCGCCAGGGCCGAGATATGTACCTGCTGCACATCGGCTTCCAGGTTCGTGTCCTCGGGGACTTCGTAAACGCGCTTTTCCCACAATAGTTCGCCGCTGCGCGCGCTGTACGCCCTCACGGAGCCGCCGTTTCTGGACCGGCCGCTTTCTCTCCAGTGCGAGGCCGAAAAACGGACCCCGTCCGCGACGATATCGGGAATGGCCTTGGGGGCGGCGCGTTTTGCCTGATTTCCTTCCGCGAAGAAAGCGGAAAGGGCCGGGTCCCCGGTAAGAGGGACGGAGGAGGCCGAAGCCTTTACCGCCTCTTTCGAACGGAGCCGGCCTGCGAATTTAGCCTGGCCATAAGCTCCGCGGGCCGCCGCCGGAGCCGCATAGCGCTGGCCGCTCCCGCCGCCCCCGCCCGAGGCTAAGGATCCTGCTGAAAAGGTGAACACCTCTTTTGCTTCGGCGGTCTCGCCCGCGGTCGGAGACCCGAAGGCTTCTTCTTTATAGGCGGCCGGAAGACTTTCAAATGAAGCAGGTGAGGCGGCCTGGAAAACTTCGGGCGAGGTCAGCTGTTTTAGCTCTCTGATTTTAGGCAGGGCGAGAATTATAAGCAGACCCGCCGCCGCGGCCGCGAAAGCGGCGGCCGGCTTGAGCCAGGAAGAAAAGAAAGGCGCCGCGGGCTTTTCCGCGAATACAGCCTCTTTTAAGGAAAGGGGCGCCGGCTCCATCGCGTGTTTCCTGAAAACGGCCGAAACCCGCTTAAGTTCCTCAAGCTCGCGGCGGCAGTCGGGGCAGGCGGCGAGGTGGCTTTCGAGCGAAAGCTTTTCTTCCCGGGGCAGTTCGCCGTCCAGGAAGGCGGATAAGTTTTCCCTGCAGGTATTATGTTCCATTGTCTTTCAGCAGCGAGCCCATTTTCTGCCTCAGGGCTTCGCGCGACCTCGAGATCCGGGATTTGACTGTTCCAAGCGGTATCTCCGTTATCCCCGCTATCTCCTCGTAGGAGCGGCCGTTTATTTCCCGCAGTACCAGTATCGCCCGGTCTTCGGGGTCCAGGGCGGCGAGAGCTTTTTCCAGCGCTTCTTTCTCGTCCCTCTCTTCTATCGCGGCGTCCGCAGGCGGCTCCGGGGAGGCTATCTGCAAAGCGTTCTGGTCGTTCTCGCTCTCTTTCTCCCGGTCCAGGGAGAAGGTTTTCCAGAAAGACCTTCTCTTTTCGCTCCTGACCCGGTTCTTCCAGACATTCATGGTTATCCGGTACAGCCAGGTTCCCGCTATCGAGCCGTCCCTCAAGCCGCCTAGGCCGCGTATGGCCCGTATGAACGCGTCCTGGGAAATATCCTGGGCGTCGGCGGCATTGCCGCTCAGGCGCAGGGCCAGGTTATAGACCATGGCCGCATGCTTGTCAAAAAGTTCTTTTGCGTCCAAAACCCCTCCGGGCTCGCTGGTTAGACACCGTTCCGCGCAATAAGTTCCATCAAAGTTTACCAATTGCAAAAGAGTTATGGAACTTTTTCCGGCTTCCGGTGTCTAACCGTGGACAGTAAAGGAGGCGGTTATGAAACTCATCTCACAGTTCCGTAAAGTTCTGGCTCCGGTAATAGTTCTCGCCCTGTCCTGCGCGGCTTCGGCCCGGCCGCAGGATCCGGGCGAAGGCTGCCTGCAGGTGGTGTCAGCGGGGACCGATACCTTAAGGATACTTCCTCTTAAGCATACGGAGGTGAAAGCCGCGATCTCCGGCTTCGTCGCCGAAGTAAGCGTCACGCAGGTTTTTGGCAACCCTTCCGAAGAGCCCATCGAAGCGGTTTACGTCTTCCCCCTGCCCGAGAACGCGGCGGTGAACGAGATGACGCTGACCGTATCCGACCGGCTCATAAAGGGACAGATAAAGAAGAGGGAGGAAGCGCGGCAGGTCTACGAGAAAGCCAAAGCCGAGGGCCGGACCGCGGCGCTCCTGGACCAGGAGCGGCCGAACATCTTCACCCAGTCCGTGGCCAATATCCCCCCGGGCCGCGAAATAAGGGTCACGCTTAAATATATCCAGGACCTGGCCTACGACCACGGCGAATATAAATTCATCTTCCCGATGACCGTCGGGCCGCGCTATATGCCCAGGAAAACCACGGGTAAGACGGGTACCGGCTGGTCCGAAGATACGGACCAGGTGCGTGACGCCTCCCGGATCTCCCCCCCTGTAGTAAAACCCGGGCAGAGGTCGGGCCGCGACATCTCGGTGCAGGTCAGCCTGGACGCGGGCGTGGCGGTCAGGAATCTCCGCAGCTCTTCGCATGCGGTGACTATAAACAGCAGCGGCCCGGCTAAGGCGGAGATAACTATATCGCCGGAGGACAGCATCCCTAATAAGGATTTCCTCCTGACCTATGAGCCGGCGGTGAAGATGGTGAGCGCCGCCGTCCTCGCTCACAAGGACGGGAAGGAAGGCTACCTTACGCTGATGGTGCAGCCCAACGCGGACTTCCCACTTACGCAGGTCACCCCCAAAGAACTGGTCATCGCTATAGACGTCTCCGGCTCGATGAGCGGTTTCCCGCTGCAGACCGCCAAGGAAACGGCCCTGCGCTGCCTCGACGGGATGAACCCCGGCGACACGTTCCAGATAATGAGCTTCGCTGCCGGCAATGAGCTCCACTTCGAGAAACCGCTCGAAAACACTCCGTTCAACGTGGCGCGCGGCCGCGCCGTGATAAAAGGCCTCAGCGAAGGCGGCGGTACCGAGATGCTGGCCGCCCTGCAGAAAGCCCTGGAGTTCCGGAAGGACCCGGAGCGCCTGCGCATAGTGCTCTTCATGACGGACGGCTTCATCGGCAATGATCCGGAGATACTTGCTTTCATTAAGGAGCATTTGAATAATTCCCGCATTTTCCCGCTCGGGGTGGGGACTTCCCCAAACCGCTACCTGCTGGAGGAAATGGCGGTGCTGGGCAAAGGCTCGGTGCAGTACGTCCGGTACAATGAGAAAGCGGAAAAACTCGAGAAGGTCATAGAGCGGTTCTACGAGAGGATCTCCCGGCCAGTCCTTACGGACCTGTCGGTGGACTGGAACGGCCTCGACGTAGCCGACCTTTCTCCCTCCTTCATCCCGGACCTGTTCGCCGGCCAGCCGCTGCTCCTTCACGCCAGGTATAATAAAGGCGGCAGCGCGCCCGTGCTGATCAGGGGCAAACTTATGGGCAAGCCCTGGAAGATGTCGGTTAGCGTGAACCTCCCGGAAAAGGAAGCGGCCAACGGCGCTATGGGGACGCTGTGGGCCAGGTCGAGCATAACCGACCTTGAGCGCCTTAACCTCCGGGGCGAGAACGCGGATGCGAAGGCGCGGATCATAGAACTGGCCCTCGCCCATAAGCTTGTAACCGGCTACACTTCCTTCGTGGCCGTGGACGAGAGTCCCGTCGACTCGAAAGGGAAGAAACCGCTGTTGATACCGGTAGAATCGGAACTGCCCGAGGGAACTCAGTATGAAGGTTTCTTCGGCAGCGCCGGCGGCGCGGGCGGGTCGTTCTCCGGCGCCTCTTTCGGGGCGGCCGCGGTACGAGGCTCTTTCGGCCAGGCGAAATACGCGAGAATGGCCAGCCCCGCTTCCAGCGCTATGCTGTCTATGGAAAGCGCGGGAGGAGCCTCTTCGCCCCATGAAGCGAAGGCCGCGGGTTCGGGCAATAGAGTCAAGGCTCTCCCGGAGAGGGAAGACATCGTGGCCGGGCTTGCGCTGAAACTCCTGGAGAACCCGACATCCAGGCTGCTGCGGCAGCTGGTTTCCCGGCAGGAAGCTTCGGGCTCTTTCAGCGGGTCCGAAGGCAGGAAAACCGTTCCCGCGGACCAGGCCCTTGCGCTGCTCGCCCTGGCCAAGGCCAGGACCGTGCTCGGGGCCGACGCTGAAGCCGCGATGCGGCTGGCCTGGAGTTCCCTGCGCCGCGCTTACCCCGCTGGAACGAACGCCCGCGAAGCGGTGGTCAAAGCGCTGAAAGGCAGCCCGCACTGGAGTTCCGCCCCGGTACAGCGCGAGCTGGCGGCCCTCGGCGCGGCTCTTGAAGCGTTGAAGTAGTCAGAAGGTTCCAATAAAAGCAGTGCCCGCAAGAGTAATTGCGGGCACTGCTTTTGACGGGCGGTTTACCTCTGCTGCAGGGCCGCGCTCCGCGCGCGGATCTTATCGCTGCCGGGGTCCAGCCAGGCGGCATACCTGAACTGCGCGGCCGTATGCGCCCGGCTGAAGAGCGCCATAGCGGCGATCTGCCCCGTGCTCCGCAGCACCGCCGCGCAACCGAGAAGCGCCGCCGTCAGCACGAGCCGGCGCCGGAGCCGCGGCGTGAGCGCCACCGAACGCAGCGCCGGCGCGGGCGGCGCGAGCGCGCCGAAGAGCGTCCACGCTATCAGGGAGGCCGCCGGGAGCAGCAGGACGGCGTCGAAGCTTGCGACTACGGCGGTCACCGCCAGCGCGGACGCCAGGGTCAGTCCTTCCATGTATTCGCCGATGTCGGCCGCCTGGCCGGCCCGCTTCCAGGCTGCGGCCAGCAGGCCGAGAAGCGCGAGCAGGATAGCGGCCAGCGCCGGCAAGCCGCGCTCCGAGACTATCGCCACCCAGTCGCTGCTCGGCCAGGGGTTTATAGTTCTCCCGGTATTGTAGTTGATAGAGGGATCGTAGTCCGCGACGAACTTCGGGTAAGCGACCGCCCAATTGCCCGGGCCCGCGCCGAGCAGCGGATGCGCGGCCGCGATTCGGAACGTCCGCCCGTACTGCACGAGGCGCCCGTGCCCGCTCCCTTTTTGGTAATTCACTATTCCGGAAACAGTGTCCAGGTATGGCGAGCCGCTTCGCCATTCAAGCGTGTTCGGCAGAAGCAGCGCGGCGAGGACTCCCAGCGCCGCGGCGAGCACGAGGGATTTTATCCGGTGCGTGGTTTCCGGATCGCTCCAACGGCCGCGCGCGCGCCATAGACCGAAACCGATCACAGCCGCCCCCGCCGCCAGGCCGAGGTAGGCGGCGCGCGAGCGCGAAAGCACCAGCGCGCAAGTAATGATAGCCAGCCCGGCGCTGCCGCAGACGGCGGCCCACTGGCGGCGGGCCGTGATCGCCGCGAGGATAAGCGCCGGCGCGCCGAGGGCCGC
>CAZUQT010000085.1:0-1570 GCA_964622585.1 uncultured Elusimicrobiaceae bacterium
CGTCCATGGTGATGGTCTCGTGGCGGGCCAGGCCGCCGTACATATTGAGGATATATTTATTGCCGCTCTGCATCGCGGAGGCGTTGACGGTGGCGTCGGTCCAGAGCCGGCGGATCTCCAGCACTTTCCCGAGCGCGGCGACCTGGGGCTTGTAGATCTTCTCAACGGTATTCATGACCTGGTTGAACTGTTCCTCCAGGATGCCTTTGTCGGCGGCGGAGCCCACCGGGATCTTGAGGTCGTTGGGGGGCAGGAAGCCGGCGCAGTCGGAGGCGGAGGCGGGCATTAGGGCCGCGCCAAGGAGGAGGGCGGAGACAGCTGAGAGAAGTGCGGTTCTTTTCATTGTTCTTTTCCTTAGGTCTTCTTTTGGGATATGACAAATGTCAATATTTAAGGTATTATAGCCTTAGACAGGCCGCTTTGCAACAAAAAAAAGACAGGGTCGGGCGGCGGCCATTTCAGGGAGAATTTATGCGTAATCTGAACTTGTTTTTGGTTCCCGCGGTTTTAGCCTGCTGCGCCGGCCTGGCCAGCGCCGGCTATACGCCCGATTTCGACAGGGGCGTGGATGTGAGCCTGGCCATACAGGCGGCCATAGAATCGGCGGCTTCCGCCGGCGGACTGGTTCCGGAGGTTCCCGGGCCCGCGCCGGAGCGCCCTGTCTGGGTAAGCATGGAGAAAAGCGATGTGGGCGCCCTGGACGGGGCCCTGTTCAAGAGCGCTCCTATAGCCCAGAACAAAAGGCTGGCGATCTACGAATTCAAACCCGCCGAACTTGGCCGGCTGGCGGACGGGATGTACGGAGCTTTCCGCAGGGCGCCGGGCTATTTCGCCCATGATACCCTGGAAGCCGCTCTGCGGGACCTGGAGGCGGCGCCGGCCATTCCCGCGCGCGCCTATGTCATAGACCAGGGGCCCCGGCTTAAGGAGATGCTCGCGCTGGTTAAAGAGCAGCCCATCGTTTCCGCCATCACTTCGCTTTCCTCCTATAAGAACAGGTACTACCGCAGCGCCACCGGGGTGGATTCCTCCAAATGGCTGCAGCAGGCCTGGGGCAGATTCGCCGAGGGCCGGCCGGACATCTCGGTGGCCGCTTTCAAGCACGCCGCCTTCCCGCAGGAATCGGTGATCCTGACCATGCGCGGAACCGCCGAGCCGGAGAAAGTGATAGTGATCGGCGGCCACCTTGATTCTATTTCCGGAGGCGGCGATAACCCGGCCCCCGGCGCCGACGATAATGCCTCGGGCGTGGCCGTCACCAACGAGGTAATAAGGACTTTGGTGGAGTCCGGCTACAGGCCTTCTAAAACTATAAAATTCATCGCTTTCGCGGCGGAAGAGGTCGGCCTGCGCGGGTCCGGCGAAGTTGCCGCGGCCTTCAAGAAAGACGGCGTGGCCGTGCAGGGGATGCTCAATCTTGACATGGTCAATTATAAGGGCTCTGCGCTGGATATTTATTTCGTTTCGGACAATACGAGCGCCGACCAGAACGCTTTTTTGGGCAAACTGGTGGACACCTATACGGATTACAAGTGGGCGACCTTCAAGTGCGGCTACGGCTGCTCCGACC
>CAZUQT010000085.1:1580-11757 GCA_964622585.1 uncultured Elusimicrobiaceae bacterium
CTGGACCAAGAACGGCTACCCGGCCTCGCTTCCTTTCGAGTCCACTTTCGAACAGTATAACCCTAACATCCACAAGCCCGTGGATACGCTGTCACAGAGCGGCGGCAATGCCGCGCACGCGCTCAAGTTCGCCAGGCTGGCCGTGGCCTACGCCGTGGAACTCGCGAAGTGAGCCGCCCGGGACTTCCGTGACGAAGCCGCCGGGGAAGCCCGGCGGTTTTGTTTTGCCGTGGATTTTGCCTATAATTCTGTTCAGGGAGTTTAAGGGGGACTTATGATAAATTACGGATTCACTAAAGAACTGGGGCTGCCTTTCGCGGCGGCCGTGGACGCGGTGACCGCCGCCTTAAAAGCGGAAGGTTTCGGCATACTGTCGACTATAGACGTGAGGGAGAAGTTCAGGGAGAAGCTGGGGATAGAGTTCCCTAACTACGTCATTTTGGGCGCCTGCAATCCTCCGAACGCGCATAAAGCTATCCTCGCCGAAGAGAATATCGGCCTCCTGCTGCCGTGCAATGTGATCGTATATGAAAAAAGCGGAAAGACGGCGGTCGGTATAATAAAGCCTGCCGTGGCCATGGGGATGGTCGATAACCCGGCTCTCGGACCGCTCGCGCTCGAGGTGGAGGCCCGCCTTAAAAGAGTTTTCGATTCTCTGTAATAAGCGGAAAATTGCGCCGCCGCTTTTTGCCGCTAAAATAGGGTAGAATAGCCGTAACTGCTCCGGGGGGATCAGAATATAAAAATAAAACAGCTGCCCGGCCTTTAAAGGGCGGCGGGCTTGCGAGCGCATCTATAATGGAAAAATATAGCGCCGGCTCATCTTTACTCGCCTACGCCCGCTTCGGCCCGGAAGACGGGCTCCCGCTCGTTTTCCTCCACGGGGCGACGGTGGACCATGTTTCAATGAAGAATAGTTTTGAGCGGTATTTCGCCGGCGCGGGCCGCGGATACGCGAGGTACTACATAGACCTTCCGGGCCATGGCGAATCGGATTGCCCGCTGCTCCGGGCCGGCATAGCGGATGTCCTGAACGACCTGCGGTCTTTTCTGCGGGACAAGTTCCCGCGGCCGCCCTGCCTGGTCGGCTATTCGATGGGCGGTTTCCTGGGGCTCAAACTGGCCGAGGCTATGCCTTTTCCCGCCCTGTTCCTGATAGCGCCGCCCGTATACACCGATAAGAACAGAATAAAGAAGCCGCTGAAAATAGAAGGGGCTGTCGATGAGCTGAGCAGGGACGAAAGGAAGAGCGCCGACTCCAGGTACCTGCTTCTGGCCGCTAAAAAAAGCCCCGAGACTCTGAGGAGGTACAGGGCCAACCTTACGCCCGGATTCTTTCCTGCCAGATGGATCTACCAATCCCGGTTTATCAGGAACGCGATCGCCGCGGACCTTACCATTAATCCGCGCAAGATAGCGTCGGCCACGGCTTTCCTCGTGGGCCAGCAGGACCTGTTGGTCGGCTATCGCGACCAATTCGAACTTTCTTCAAAGCTTAAGTTCTCCGAATACCATTCCTTCTACGACTGCGGCCATTTCCTGCCGGTAGAATGCTCGCAGTTCGGGAGCATCTTCCTGAACTGGCTGGAAACCGCGGCCGCGAAATGCAGCGCGCGCGGCTGAAAGTTAAAAAGCGGCGGAAGCCTCCGTTCCGGTCCTGCGAACCACATAATTAAAAGACGGATGAAGACCCGGTTGGCGGCTGCCGGCAGCGTCTGCTATACTTAAAAGAAGCGTTAGCTTTAAGCCCGGAGAAATAAATGCGCTACTATTACGCGGATTCCAATAATCAGCCGACGGGGCCGTGCAGTATCGAGGAGCTGCGGCAGCTCCACATCGGGGGGACCCTGAAGGCGAACACCTGGGTAGTGGAAGAAGGCGGATCGCATTGGCGGCCATATTCGGACCTCGCCGCCGGCGGCGCGGAGGCCGGGCCGGCCGTGCTCCCCGCGGCGGGCGTTCCGGCGAACGATAAGGCCGCTGGTCCCGGCGCCGCTATACTTTGGTTCCTTTGCTGCCTGCCTATCGGCTTTATGCAGTGGGGGCAGACCGTGAAAGGCTGGGTGTGGGCTATCGCCGCGCTCGTCACCGGCGGGCTGGCGGGGATCCCGGCGATCGTGGATTACTGGATGAATTACTCCGTCCAGAAAAAACGGAAGGTGGGCGAATGGGAATTTTTCCCGACCAAATAAGCCGTTCTCCGGTCCGGGTTTCCTCCCTGGCAGCCGCGTCCGCGGTCACGCTTATCCTTGGGCTATGCGCTCTGCGGGTCCTGCCCTGGCCGGGCTGCCCTTTCTTCAAATATCTGCATCTGGCCTGCCCTATGTGCGGAACGACCCGCGCGGTTATTTTTTTCCTGCACGGAAATTTCGGGGCGGCCTTCGCCGCGAACCCGCTCTGGTGGCTCTGGCTGTTCTGGAGCGCGGTTTCGTTCGCGGACCTCTGGCACAGGGTGGTCCGCTCCGGCGATACCTTCGGGCAAAACCTGCTTGCGCGGGCGATGCGGAACCGCTGGATCAAAGGCGGGCACCTGGCCGCGTCCCTGCTCGCTCTCCTGTACGGGAACCTGGCTAAATAAGCGCCGCGCTGAGGCCTCCCCGCGCTCTTTCGCGGCGGGGAGGCTCCGGACGGGCGGCGCGGGCGCTATTCCATCATGATCGAAACACGGCAGTTCTCTTCCGAGGCCGGGTCCTTGCCCGAAAGCGGCCGGGAGGAACCGGCGGCCTCCACTTTGAAGCGGCCGGCCGGCAGGCTGGAGTTGGCCGTAAGGTAAGCTACCACCGCCTCCGCGCGGGCCTTGGACAGGGCTATATTCCCCTGGAAGTTCCCCGCGGCTTCTTCCGGACCCCTCCGGGAGGCATGGCCGGTTATAGTCACCTGTTTGTCCGCAGGCGCAAGTTCCACGACTTTTACCAGCGCGGGGATCATGGTTTTTTTCATGAACTCCTCCACATTGACGCCGGCCACTTTGTACTTGGGATCGCCAAGGCTCAACTCGGAAGAATTATACCGGAAAGGTATATCTTTAACCGCTTTGTTGAAAGCCGCTTTCGCGGCGGTATAGGCTACGCTGCCTTTTGCGGCGGCCTTCTCTTTCAGCAAGTCCGCTCCTGGCAGCGTCTGCGCGCCCGCCGAAGCCGCAAGGAACAGCACGGCGGCCGATATGTTTATTATTTTCATTTCCCCCCCTTTTTAACTAACCCCGGAAATCTTAACTCTTTAAAATAGTTTGCGCAATCCCGGGCATTTTCAGGGAGGGAAAGACGAATTGCCCCGGCCCCGGAAAGCCCGTAGCCGTTCAGGAAGCGGCAGGCCGCGCGAAGCGATAAGTGGGTGGGTATCTTTTCGCTTCTTTTTGTAAAATGGAACAATATAAGGCAGGGTGGGCCGGACCGGGGGGTGGAAATACTCCTGAGCGCGCGGAAAAAAGCCGCGTCTTTTCCCGCGGCGAATAAATGATATAGTGATTGCGAAAGCGTCGGCTGACGGACCGGGAGATATATGAAAAAGATTATTATAGCGGCTGTACTGACTTTAAACGGGGTGTCGGCTTCTTTCGCGGCCGACACCTGGGGGAAGGTGTCCCTTTTCGACAAGGCGGCTTATCCGCAGGCCGACTCGGTCCGCGGCATAGAGCTAGGCCTGATCTATTCCAATACGCGTAACCTTACCGGGATACAGTGGACTTTCGTCTTCAGCAGGACCTCGAGCCTGGAAGGGCTTCAAATGGGGCTCGCGACTTCTTCGGACAAAGCCTCCGGGATACAGTGGGGCGCCCTGAATATGACCAAGGACATGAAAGGCGCCCAGGTCGGCTTCGTGAATTATGCCGAGAAATTCTCCGGCCTCCAGTTCGGCCTGGTGAATTATGCGGCCGCTATGGGCAAAGGCCTGCAGCTGGGTCTCGTGAACGTAATCAGGAATTCCACGCTGCCGGTAATGGTAATAGCCAACGCTAGATTCTGAGCTTGACCGGACCTATGAATAAACTCGCGGCTGCGGCGTTCACGCTCTTTTCATTAGCGGCTCTCAGCCTGCCCGCCTCCTCCGCTGATTGCGGGCGGAGCGATTGCGGCTGGGACAGCGCGAGGGCTTACTGCAGGAAAAAAGGCGAGCGGCTGCCGACCATCGACGAGCTCCTCCAGGCCTGGGAGGCCAAGTGCACCGGGGGCAAGACGTCCGACCTGTGCTCCGGTTGGTACTGGACCTCGAAAGAGAGGGATCCAGGCCGGGCCTGGGGAGTGTCTTTTAAGGAAGGGGCGGCCGACTCCTATAAGAAAAGCGAAACGGCCGACGTCTATTGCAAGCCGGTGAAGAAGGCCGCGGAGAAGGCGGCGCCGGCGCAGGCGGAAAACAAGGGAGCCCGGTGCGCCAAGGAGCCGTGCACCTGGAACGAGGCCGCGGCCTATTGCCGCAGCTCGGGCGTCCGCCTTTACAAAGTGAAGGAATGGAACGACCTCTGCCGCGCGGAATGCAAGAACGGAGAAGTCTCCGACGGCTGCAAGCGCTGGTTCTGGCTGGGCGAGTCCGAGAACGCGAATTACGCTTATAGCGGCACGTGCGATTCCCCGGCGGACGCTTCGGTGCACAGCGTCGAAAAGACGGATCTCACCTACGCCCGCTGCACGCTGAAGTGACCGCGTAAATTTCCCCGGGGATAATTAATGAAAGTACTTATAGTGGACGATAGCGCCGAAACCAGAAGCCTGATAAAGGTTATCCTGGAAAACAAAGGCCATGAGGTCGTTGGCGAGGCGGAGGACGGGGCGGGCGCTCTGAAAGCCTTCGCGGAGCTGCGGCCCGAAGTTGTGCTCCTCGACATAATAATGCCCGGCATGTCCGGGGTCGGCGTCCTGACAGAGATCCGCAAGCTCGATACCGTGGTCAAAGTGATCATGGTGACCGCGGTAGAGCAGGACACTATAAACAGGCAGCTTCATCTTATCGGCGCCGACGGAATAATCTATAAGCCTTTCAGCGCCTACGATTTTGAAAAAACCTTCCACGCCGTCCTGCGGAAACATCCGGCTGACAGGGTAAGAAGCGAAGCTGCTTCCGCGGGTCCGGAAAACAAGCCGGCGGACGCGGAAAAAAACGAGACTATAACGCGCCTTGCCGCGGGCGGGCTGAGCAAATGCATGCTTAAAACCAGCGACGCTTCCTCCTGGGCTTGGGAATTATGCGACCTCGAAGTTTTTTCCGGCAAGGTCCCCGACGCGGTCAGGAAGGCGGATTTCGGAAAATCCGTAGCGGCAGTCCAAGTGAACATCCGGGGCTACTCGCCGTTCTCCGCCGCGATGCTTCTGCGCTCCGAGGATATAGGGCATATCTCCAGCTGTTTCGTGAACGGTCCGCTTTACCGGACCGGGGGCATCACGGAGCTGGAAGAGGGCCTTGTGATAGAGATAGGCAATATCATACTGAACGCGATGGTAAACCCCCTGATCAACGCTTTGAGCGTAAGCGCGATCGCTTCCGTGCCTATGTTCATCAAGGGGGGGCCGGGCGCCGTCTCGGCCGGGCTGAGCGCCTGCCTGAACCCGAAGCTTGATTTCAGGATCATCTCCGCCTCGCTGGCCATGCGGCGCGACGGGCGCCTCGCCAGGGCCGGGGTGCTGGGCGTCCTCCCCGAGGAGCTCGCCGCGGAGCTGGAGCGCTGGGGGGCGGGGGACGCCGCCGTTTAACTTCCCGTCCGTTCGCGTCGGGAAGGGCTTAAGGTTTTATTAAACAGGCCGACTATTTTTTTTCGGGTCCGAGGTAGGCGCCGGTATAGCCGTCCACCAGGTGCCTGGAAGAGCCGCAGTCCACGCTCCAGATCAAATTATGCCCCGCGAACGGGGTGAACTTCGGCTTGAAATTCTTCAATTTCATCGTTAAGGTGGAGTAATTCCTGCAGGCCGGCGGCACGTGCGTGAGCGCGGCGTCGCTGTCCTTGAACTGCTGCGGCACCATGTCCAGGGTACTGATGCCGCTGAATTTACCGCTGAAATCCACTCCTCCCAGGGCGACCTTGCCCTTGCAGGCTCCCACGGTGACGCTGCTGGAAAGCTCGGGAGAGTAAAAAATAAAAGCCCAGCCGTCGTCGGCGATCAGGCACTTCGAGCTGCCCGTCTTATCCACCAGCGATTCCACGCCCAGGAATTGCGCCCCGGGATATTTGCGGCGCGCAGCTTCCACGGCCAACCTGGTATACCTCCCGGCGGTGTCTGCGCCTTTTATCGCGGCGCCGGCCGCGAGCTTAGGGGCGCCCGCCCCGCCCAGTTTCCAGGTCTTTTCCGCTTCGCAGTCGGCCAGCGCCTTCGCCCTGCCCTGCGAGACCGTCCAGTAACAGCCGGCCGGGCGCCCGTCCTTTGCCGGCAGGTTCCGGACCTTCATAAGGATCTCCCTGTTCCTCGCGTCCCCGGTGCCGCTGAAGACGCCGTCGGCGGCCATTTTTTTAAGCACGGTTTCAGGATCGGAGAAAGAGGGCGGCAGGCGCTTTGTCGGCTCTTCGAACGCCCTGTCCGGGATGCTCTTGGCTATGTTCATGAACCCGGGCCCGCAGGCGTTCACAAGAAGCCATTCCCCCGAAGAGGGGGAGTAGAATTTGTAGTGCCAGTTGTTTGAATAGGATTTGGGCGCGCAGGGGATGTCCCCCTCCGGGCTGGTAAAGCCTTCTATCTCCACCAGCTCGGCGTCCGGGGTCCTGTATTCCGCCTCCGCTTTCGCCGTGCCTATGCCATACCGCGGCCCCGCGGCGCCCGCGGGAAGCGCCATCAGAAGACAGAGAATCGCGGTGTTTTTCATAGCTATTCAATACTATATTTTACGCGGACTTTAATCAACCGGCGCTGCGAAAAGCGGCCGGACCTTTTGCTAGAATGTTTACCGGGGGGAAAAGGCATGGCGATAAAAGAGATAAAGATGAAAGAGGCGCTGGACCAGGAGCTGCGCTCCGGCGGCGATAAATTCCTGCTTTTTTACTCCCCCTGGGACCCTTTCTGCGTTGAGTTCTGCCCGGTTTTCGAGAAGCTGGCGGCCTGCAGCCCCGGCTCTTTTTTCAAGCTTTCCATCGACACGGTTCCGGAGGCGGCTTGCCTTTATTCCGTGGAAGTCGTTCCCGCGGTGCTTTTTTTCCGCGGCGGGAACCTGAACAAGCGCCTGGACGCGCTCCCCGAGCAAGGGCTGTCGGCCGAAAGCCTGGCTGAGTTCGTCTGGCTTTGCCGCGGGATCGGCAATAAGTGACGGCGGGCGAAGCGGAGGGGAAATATGA
The DNA here is from genome assembly GCA_964622585.1 of uncultured Elusimicrobiaceae bacterium. Lineage (GTDB taxonomy): Bacteria > Elusimicrobiota > Elusimicrobia > Elusimicrobiales > UBA9959 > UBA9959. The sequence continues at coordinate 8,833 of CAZUQT010000085.1, forward strand.
AAAAACCAATATCGTGTCCGGCGGCGCTGGTTTTCATTTTCTGCGCCGGCCCGGTTTTTGCCGCCCTGCCCGCCGGCGCGGCGGCGGCCAATGAGGAAGCTCTGAAGCGGCAGGCCGCCGTAGAAATGGTCGTGAATGTTTCGTCCGTGACTTATTTCGAGGACGCTTCCCTGGTCTATGGCGGGTATAACTGTCTTAACGGGGTCGTGGCCAGCGTAAAACTTAACCGGAAGAACGCGCAAGGCCAGGACCTGAAGGCGGCGCGCAAGGCCGGCGACAAAGTTTCCATCCTGCTTGATTGCCAGCCCGATAATGTCCCTTTCGGCCCGGGGCAAGCCGCAACGCAGCTTTGTTCCAGGGCGAAGAAAGCGCGGCGCGTGAAAGTGTGGAGCGGTTCGGTGAATTTCCCCGTTTCCCGCGGGAAGGGCTGCGACCGGGCCGATTCCGGGTTCGAGATCCTCAAATAAAGCCGGGCGGATAGAGCCAATAAAAAACCGCCGCCCTTTTCAGGACGGCGGTTCTAAAACCGTTAAAGGATTTTAGATTACCACTTGCCGCCGCCGTAGCCGCCGCCGCCGCCGCGTCCGCCGCGATCGCCGCCGCGTCCGCCGCGGTCACCGCCGCCGGTGCGGGCTTCCATGGGGCGAGCTTCGTTGATGGTCAGCTTGCGGCCGCCGAAGTCGGTGCCGTTAAGCTTTTCCATGGCCGTGACAGCTTCCGCGTCATTGGCCATCTCGATGAAGCCGAAGCCGCGTGACTGGCCGGACTCCCGGTCAGTGATCAACTTGGCGCTGGTAACCGCACCGTGGGTAGCGAACAGGGCGTTCATTTCCGCTTCGGTGGTTGAAAAGGGCAGTCCGCCCACGTATATTCTCTTGCTCATTGTGTTATTCTCCTTGCAACTTTCATACCTGACTCAACTCTCTCTGCTCTATCTTTTCCTAAATGTTGCTCGGTAGAATAGGCTTCAAAAACTTGAGTTCTGGTTTACTACCCTTATAGTATGACATTATTCCGGACCTAAAAGGGGATTATTATTTTTTTACGGCTTTATATCTGGAAACCCGGAAAAGGTCCCGGCTGCCTTTCAGGACGGGCTCAGGCGCCTTTCAGGGGCCCATTGAGACGCAGGGGAAACAGGGCGGTTTTGTTTGTAGAATGAAAGGCAGGTTTTAAAAACCCGCTTCCGGAGGCATAATGAACAGCATCCTTTCCAACGCGCCAGAGTATATCAAGAACCGCGAACTCCTGAAATGGGTGGCGGAGACCGCCGCGCTTTGCGCTCCGGACCGGGTGCACTGGTGCGACGGCAGCAAGGAGGAATACGACGCTCTCTGCGAAGAGATGGTGAAGGCAGGAACCTTCCGACGCCTGAACCAGGAGAAGCGGCCGGGCTGCTTCCTGGCCTTGAGCGACCCTTCCGATGTGGCGCGGGTGGAGGACCGCACTTTCATCTGCAGCGGAAAGAGGGAGGACGCCGGCCCAAATAACAACTGGGAGGCCCCGGCCGCGATGAAGGCCAGGCTTATCAAACTTTTCCGGGGCTGCATGCGGGGGCGGACACTTTACGTCATACCCTTCAGTATGGGGCCGCTCGGCTCCAAGATCGCCCAGATCGGAGTGGAGATCACCGACAGCCCGTACGTGGCCGTCAATATGCGGATCATGACCCGAATGGGAAAGGCGGTCTACGGAGTTCTCGGCGACGGCGCTTTCGTGCCCTGCCTGCACTCGGTGGGGATGCCGCTCGAGCCCGGGCAGAAGGACGTGCCCTGGCCCTGTAATAAAGAGAATAAATATATAGTCCACTTCACCAACCGCTCGATCTGGAGCTTCGGCAGTGGCTATGGCGGGAACGCGCTGCTCGGGAAGAAATGCTTCGCCCTGCGCATCGCCAGCCTGATGGCGCGCGAGGACGGCTGGCTGGCCGAACATATGCTGATCATGGGCTTCGAAGGGCCGAACCTGCCGAAGACCTACGTGGCCGGCGCTTTCCCCAGCTCCTGCGGAAAAACCAACTTCGCAATGATGCAGGTCCCGGAAGCTTTCAAGGACTATAAGGTTACCACGGTAGGGGACGATATAGCCTGGATCAAGCCCGGCGCGGACGGCCGCCTTTACGCTATCAATCCCGAAGCCGGCTTCTTCGGCGTGGCGCCCGGGACCAATACCAAAAGCAACCCCAACGCCATGGCCACAATCGTGAAGAATACCATCTTCACCAATGTGGCCCTTACGGCCGACGGCGACGTCTGGTGGGAGGGCATGACAGAAAAGCCTCCCGAAGGCCTCACCGACTGGCAGGGAAAGCCCTACGATCCCGCTAGCGGGAAGCCGGCCGCGCATCCCAATGCGCGCTTCACGGCCCCGGCCAGCCAATGCCCCTGCATCGATCCCGACTGGGAGAAGCCGGAGGGCGTGCCCATAAGCGCCATCCTCTTCGGGGGGCGGCGGGCCGACACGATCCCCCTGGTGATACAGGCCTTCAACTGGAACTTCGGCGTTTATATGGGCAGCACTATCGGGAGCGAAACTACCGCCGCAGCCGCCGGCGCCACGGGGAACGTGCGCAGGGACCCCATGGCCATGCTGCCTTTCTGCGGCTACCATATGGGGGACTACTTCAACCACTGGCTGCAGATCGGACGCGATATCACCGAGGCGCCGCGCATTTTCTGCGTCAACTGGTTCCGGAAAGGCGCGGACGGGAAGTTCCTTTGGCCGGGCTACGGGGAGAATATCCGCGTCCTCAAATGGATAGTGGACAGGGTGAACGGGCGGGGCCACGCGGTGGAGTGCCCGGCCGGCTGGGTTCCCAAAGAAGGCGATATCGATACCGCCGGGCTGCCGGGTTTCGATTCTTCCCGCTTCAGGGAGGTAATGCGGTTCGACCATAAAGAATGGCGGAAAGAGCTCCTGCTTCAC
>CAZUQT010000086.1:0-11726 GCA_964622585.1 uncultured Elusimicrobiaceae bacterium
AGGACGTCGGCGAGCTCTTCGGAGACTTCCGTTTTATGGGTTTTGAGGTGGGCCGCTATTTCCGCGGGGTTCTTCCACTGGAAGTGTTCCAGCAGTTCGGCGGCTTCGAGGGAGAGGGAGATGGCTACGTCTTTGGGATTATGGAACTGCGCCCAGTCGCGCGCGTCGCGGAAAGCAATGATCTTTTTAGTGAGGTTTTCGATGCCGCTCATTCCGCCCCCTGTTGCCTGACCCTTTGTGCAGATTCTACCTCTTTTCCCCGGTCTTACCCAGACACAAAACACAATTCGGACGCATTGAATCAATATAGTTATCAATAGAATGCAATATTCGGGGAAAAGAGGCTATACCCTGAAAAGGGTATGCTATCCACTTTTATTCCGCCGCAACCCGACACGCCCTTGTCGGGGTCGTGTTGTATACTATTATGGAAGGTGGGAGCTTATGTTTAAGAAACGCATCTCAAAATCGCAGTTCATGATGGGGCTGCAGTGCCTTAAAAGACTCTGGCTTTATAACCATCGCCGGGACCTCAGGCCGCCCGTAGGGCCGGAGCAGCAGCAGCTGTTCGACCAGGGGCATGCTATAGGCCTGCTCGCGCGTGAATATTTCCCGGGCGGGGTTCTGGTCGACGCCGACCATAAGCATATCCCGCAGGCTCTTAAGCGGACCGCGGAGCTCGCAGAGGGCGGCGCGGATATTATCTACGAGGGAACTTTTGTTTTTGCAAATGTGCTGGTTCGCTGCGACATCCTGAAGCGGAACCGGGACGGATCATGGGACCTGATAGAAGCCAAGGGCTCTACGGAGTTAAAGGACGAGCATCTGCGGGACGTGGCCGTGCAGCGTTATGTCCTTGAAGGGTCGGGGCTCAGGCTCAGGAAGACGCTTCTGATGCTCATCGACAATAGTTTTATCAAGTCCGGCCCGCTGGACGCCAGGAAGTTATTCGCGCTTGAGGATATAACCAAAGAAACCTCCGCTCTTCTGCCGGAGACAGGCCGGGACCTGGAGCGGTTCATGGAAACCCTGGCCTCCGCGGAAGCTCCGGAACCAGGCATAGGCCGGCATTGTTCCACGCCTTATGACTGCGAGTTCCGCGGGCATTGCTGGAAAGGGATACCGGAGTATTCTATTTACGATATCCCGCGCCTGAGCTGGGAAAAAAAGTACATGCTTAAGGCTATGGGCATTTTGCTCTTCAAGAATGTTCCCGACAGTTTTGACCTGAGCGAAGGGCAGAAGCTGGCCTTGAAGGTCGAGAAAAGCGGCGAGGCTCTTTTGGACAGGAAAAAGCTGGCGAAATTCCTGAATAAGATAAAATATCCTCTGTACCACATTGATTTTGAGACCGTGATGCCGGGCCTGCCGCTTTATGACGGGACGAGGCCTTACCAGCAGCTGCCTTTCCAGGTTTCACTCCATGTCCAAGCGGCCCCGGGCGCGGAACCGCTGCACTTTGAATATCTCGGAGACGGTTTGAACGACCCGCGGCCCGGCCTTATCAGCTTCATGCTTGAGAAGATAGGCCCGGAGGGCACTCTTCTTGCTTTTAATTCATCTTTCGAGATGAAAAGGATAGAAGAACTTGCGAGGGATTTCCCGGCTTCGGGCGCGGCTTTACTTGCCTTGATCGGCCGCTTCGAAGACCTCATGAAGCCTTTCCTTGAAAGGGCTTATGTGCATCCGGACTGCCATGGGCGGTTCTCGCTTAAGAAGATATTGCCGGCGCTTATACCGGACATGACCTACGAAGGCCTGGCCGTAGCCAATGGCGGCGACGCGCAGCTGGCTTACTATAATATACTTTCCGGGAAGCTCCCCCGCGCTGAAGCGGAACAGCTGCGCAATGACCTGAAAATTTATTGCGGCCAGGACACCCTTGCCATGGTAAAGATCCTTGAGCACCTTATTAAAATTGTTTAAGGGAAAGCCTGAAAAAACCGGAGGATCAGCCTCCGGTTTTATTTTTCAATGGACGGATTTCAGGAGCGGCCGAACTTCTTATAGACTTCCTTCCTGTGGCCGATCTTGAGGATCACCACCACGGCGCCATGTACCTGGTAAATTACGCGGTAGTCGCCTACTCGCAGTTTGCGGAAGCCGGCCAGGCTGCGGCGCAGCGGTTCGCCGAATTTTACGGGGTCCAGGATAAGGCGCTCTTCTATTGCTTTGCGGATACGGTCCCTGATATTTTTCGGAAAGCCTGCGATATCGCCGGCTACTTCAGGATGATAGCGCGGCTCGTAGAGCATTATTTCCAGATATCCTTGTGGGATACGGATTTTTTGGCGACGTAGGTCTTGGCCCTTTCGGCCGCGACCAGGCCCCAGTAGATATCTTCCCTGGCTTCCAGGGCTTCTTTGATCAGGTCGCGGGCTTCCAGCGACATCGAGATGCCGTCGCGCGCGGCCATGCTGCCCAGCGTGCTGTAAAGCAGCGGGTCCAGGACGATATTAACTCTCGGGTTTTTGGCGGGCATATTTACCTCTAAAAATAGTGTAACACAAGTGTTCCACCTTGTCAAGGCCAGCAATATCAATCCAACGTGAATTCTTCGCCGTTCTTCAGGACTTTGGCGCGTTTGCCGAAGGTGGCCGTGAATTTTTCCTGGTGTTCGGTGTTTATCGGGATTATATAGCGCGGTTTTTTATTTTCGGCCAGTTTGCGGATTGCGGAGAAAAAAGCGTGGCCGGTGGACGGGGTGGGGACCTGCTCCAGTGGGCGGGCTTTGAACCATTTGAGGGTTTCCATCATGCCGGCCTCCTCGGTGTAAGTTTCCCAGTCCGAATAAAGGAAAGCCGCGCCGCGCAGATCGTCTATCTGTTCCTTGACCCAGAGCTGCGAATTCGCGCGCACGGGGATTATCAGGCGGGGCAAATTGTCCCTGACCCAGTCCCAGCCGTACATTTTGGGGCGCATCCGGACGAAAGTCTCATTGTATTCCGACAGCTGGTAGATCCGCTGCGTAGCGAGGTTCCTGATGATGCACAGGTACTTAGTGTCCAGGCTGGGGATCTTGAGGTCCACGCCCTGTTTCTGCGCGAGGGCTTTCACCCTTTCAAGCAGAAGCGCGGTATAGCCGTCCACCACCAAAAAGCGCCTTGTGTTCTTTGCGATTATCGCCAGGCTGGTGAGCAGGCCGATATCCTGCCCGGCGCACATCACGTAAAGCGCGCCGCGGCGGTCTTCCAGTTTATTTTCTATCTCGGCCATCACGTCCTGCTCGGCGGGGCCTTTCTCTATGTCCGCCTGGGTCCCTTCTGTTATAAGAGCGTCGACGGGGCCGGTCTTCGCCGCCAGGAACTGTTTGAAAGCGGCGGCTTTATTCCCGTGCTCGCGGAAGTCGCCGGTATAAATTATCCTTTTCCCGTCCGCCTCGACGAGGAAGGCGAAAGACTCGGCCGCGGTATGGTCCATCAAATACGGGGTTATAACGAAGCGGCCCACTATGAATTTATGGCCTTTCCTGAAGTAATGGATATTCGCGGGGAGCTTTTTCCCGTCGCGCGGCATCTTGGCGGTTATCCGGATGACGTCTTCCATTATCTCCGTCATGTAGATCTTTACGCCTGGCTCTATCGGCCGGGCCAGCAGCGCGCCGTAATGGGTCTGGTGGGTGTGGGAGATTATGATACCGAGGACGGGGTCCGCGGATTTTTCATAAAGGCCGGGGATGTTCAATATCGTTTCTTCCGGCGAGGCTCCCAAAGGAGCGCCGTAATCCAGGAGTATCCTGGACGTACCGGACTGCAGCTCTATGCAGTTCCCGCCTGTCTCTTCGGCCCCGCGGTGTACGATTATTTTCATTTTTTACATCTTGCGGACGTTCAGCATGAAGCCCAGCCAGCGGTTATTCGACAGCGGCATTATTTTATCGCTCGAGACGCCGAGGAAATCTTTTTCGTACATCTCGTTTACATGCGAGGTCAGCTGCAGTTCGGGCAGCCGGCCGACCAGTTTCCCGTCTTTCATCAGGAAAGCCACCTGCGCCGGCGTCCCGAAGCCGCCTTCGCTGGTGAAATCGCCGCCGCTGGCCATGCTTACGAAGATAGCCGGGGCGCCGCCCTGCATTTCTTTTACGGTCTTGGCCTGGGCCTGTATTTTCATTCCCCCGAGGCCGGCGGTGGGCGTTCCGTCATAGGCCGCGTCGGCGGTTCCGCTCGGAGTGAAATTGAACTTTGCGGCGGTCTTTTTATCTGCGAAAGGCGCGCGCAGGACGCCGTTCTCTATATATTTGAAACCCTCGGCGCAGACTCCCTCGGCGTCGAAGAAAGGAAGGTGCTCCTCCTGCCGGCCGCTGTAAAGGGTGAAGTTTTCGTTAAAAAGCTTCTGTCCCGTCTTTCCGGAGAAAAGCGAACCGCCGGAACCGAAAGTCATCCCGCCAAGCTCGCGCGCGAAAATATTTTTTACCAGAAATTCCGAATCGTCGAAGAAGACCGGAAGCTTCCCTTCCGCGGGCAGCGAAACTTCGCGCAGATGCGCGCCGAGGATATTCCCGGCATAGGCGAGGAAAGCCTGCCTGTCATATTCCTGGCCGGCATAGGCGAACCAGCCGTCCATTATGCTCGAGGAGGAATTCAGCTTGTAAAGAAAGACGAATTCGTGCAGGGTGATGGCAGAGAACAGGTCCAGCCCGGCGTCGTTTTTCAGCGCTTCCGTGTAAGTTCCGGTTTTTACCGAGGGCGAAGAAAGAACGAACTGCGGGAAATCTTTACGAAGAGCGGCCAGGATCGCCGCTACTTCCGCGTCCAGCGCTTCGGGCGTGAAAGGCTTTCCTCCTATAGTAAGCGAGCGGACCAAATTCCCCGAAGGCCGGCCAGGATAGGCGATCTTGTAAGCAAGGGCGGCTTCGGCGCGCTTTAGAGCTTCCCCGGCGCCATCCTCGCCCATATAGCCTGAGATGCCGAGGCAGCCGTCTTTATAAACCCGGACGCCGGTGCGCTTGATCCGCTTATTACGCAGGGATTCAGGCACGGAGGCTGAAATTTTTACCGAGACTTCGTCTTTAATAAGGGTATAGGTTTCTTTTGTCATAGGTCCTCACAGAACCGACATTTCGCGAACGCGGACATAAGGCCCGCCGAAGCCGACCGGGAGCGGATGCTGCTCCATCTTTCCGCAGCCGCCGCCCACAAAAGAGAGCAGCTCGACTTTATCCGAGATAGCGTCTATCAGCCCGAAAGTGTCGAAGACGCTTCCGGAGATTACCGAGATCTGCGCCGGGCCGGCTATCTTCCCGTTCTTTATGAAATAAGCAAGCGAAGGCGCTATGGTGAATGTGCTCATCCCGGAGCCGTGCTTTATAGTGTCGATAAAAAGACCGTCTTTCACTCCGGCGAAAAGCTCGTCCTTCGACATATTCCCGGCTTCGAAGTGAGTGGTGGTCATCCGGACTATCGGTTCATACTCGAAGCTGATAGCCCGGGCGTTCCCGGTGGCTTCTTCGCCCATCGCCGCGGCGGTAACGGCGCTGTGCAGCCGCCCGGCCAATTTCCCGTTCCTGATAAGCGTGGTCTTCTTCGCGGGCGTTCCCTCGTCGTCGAAAGGCGTGAAGCCGCTGCCGGCCACGGCTCCGTCGTCGGAGATATGCAGGAAATCCGGGCCGAGCTGCCGGCCGATATGCCATTCTTTCATCATCGTGGCGTCGCCAAGCATGAAGTCGGCTTCGCTCTTATGGCCGAAAGATTCGTGGGCGAAAACCCCGGCGGCAAGCGGAGAGAGAACCACGGTATATTTGCCCGGGGCGACCCGGGTGGAATTGCGCAGGAATTCAAGCGACTGGGAAATGCGCTTCTCGAGGATCTCTTTGAAATCGCCGAGCTCGCTGAATTCCCCGCCGGCTTTCATCGCGCCCTCGGTGAAAGTATGCCCGTTCTCCAGGAAAGTCATCCCGATGCGGATGCCGCAGAGCTGCTGCTCGCAGACTGACTCCCCGCCTTTTGAATTGTAAAGTTCCCTGTGGGTGAAAGTGTCGCTATAGGAGGCCGACCACATAGTGATGGTCTTTTCGGCCGTCACCGCCGGGAAGAAAGAAGAAAGGAAATCGTTCTTCTCGGCCAGGGTGGTCTTGCGCAGGTCTTTTCCGGCGAAGCCGTGGGGCACGCCTTTCCGCGCGGCCATATTTTTCACCACATTGTCTCCGGCAATTGTTTTTGAAGGCGAAGCCAGCTTCGCCAGCCGGTCAAGCTCTTCCTGGATCTTGTCCAGCGAAGTGGTGGAGGAATAATACCAGCGCTTCCCGTCGTAAACGCGGATGAAAGCGCCGGCCGTGTCCCGCTCGCGCATTTCGCGCAGGTCGCCTTTCAGGTATTGGACGAGGGTGGCGCGCACTTTCTCTATGCGCACGTCGCTGTATAAGCCTTCAGGGAATTTAAACATTATTTCCTCCATCTTCTTTTTTACCGCGGCCGCTCATTTTCCAGGCCAGAAATCGCGCGGATAAAGCCTTATAACTTTCTTCGCTTCCCCAAGCTCGCGCGCGAAATTTTCATAGCGCAGGATAAGGTCGTCCGGGCCTATGATAACGGCGCCCGCTTTGGGAGAGCCGGAAACATGGCCGCCCGGCACGCCTACCAGGACGCGGCCGAGGGTTTTAAGGAACCTTGCGCGTACCAGCGGCAGGGTTCCGGGTTCCCGGGCTATTTTAAGCAGGGCGGTTTTGTAGGCGCGCACCACTTCCGGCCGGTCGCCCTCCTCCAGATCATAGGCCAGCGAAGCGCCGCGCGAAGAGAAAGCGCCCAGGGCGCGGTAATCGCCGAAGGAAGTGGCCAGGCTGTATTCAAGCAGGAAAGGGTCGTCGATCTTCTGCGCGGAAGCTACCCCGGCTACGAAGCGGAGGGTTTGCGCCGGGTCCGGGCATTTATCGGCGTAATACCTGGCCTGGCCGTAAGACGCGCTATGCGACATCCCGTTTCCGTAAGCCAGCCCGGCGCCCAAGGTGCGCATAAAGAGCGAGTGCGCGCCGCCGCCGGAAAGCACGCCCAGAGCGAGGGTATCAAGCATCGCTTCACGGTCGAGAGTGTGATAGTTCGCGGCCGGCGTCCACACGCTTATGGTCCCGGTTTTGCCGCTATTGTTCACAAGCGCTACGTGCGCCGGGCGTTCCAGCCCGGGGAAACGCTGGCGCAGGCGGCCCAGCACGAGGTCTTCGGGCGCGGGCGCGGGGAAAACGCGGCCTTCAGGCAGCCGGGCCAGCAGCGCGTCCACCAGGCGGGCGGCGCGCTCCGTGTTTGCGGCGCTGCCATTGATATGCACCCGCGCCCCGGCGCGCACGAGCACTTTGGAAGTTAAATCCTGTATTCTTTTAATGGTCTCCGTGGAACGGCCTATGTCGGCAAGGAGGTCGGAAGAGAGCTCCCGCAGGTCTCCGCGCCAGGAATTATCCGGCAAATGCGAAAACTCCCAGCGCAGATATTCGCCAAGTTCTCCGTCGATACCGGTAAGAAGTTTTTCCGCGGCGGGCCTGTCCAGGGTCTTCGCCGCGGCCGCTACGGCGGTCATCGTGGCGCGGATCACCGCAAGTTCTCCCGGCGCCGGTTCTTCCAGGCGCCAGCGCAGCCGGTTCAGGTCCCGCAGCTCGGTGAACGGGCTTCTGAGATGCATGTACAAAGGCTTGTCCTGGTATTTATACGCGGAGACCGCTCCGGAAACCCAGGATTCCTCGTCCCGCTCGAAGATCCCCCGCAGGCTTTGTATCCCGTCATTGAGCGTGTCGATAAGGCGCCGGCGCGAGGCGGGCGTAAGGTCGGGCCGGAGGAGATAATTCTCCATCCATTCCACGGTCCGGTCCACCTCTTCCGGCGAGGAAGCGTACCCGCTGAAACTTATTCCGGCCCGGCCGCTCCGCGCGGAAACGCCGATGTCCACGCCGGCGCCGTAGATCTCTTTCATCTGGCGCTCGCTGGCCTTTACATAATCAAGGCGCTCGCCGGCCCTGGTTATTACGCCTACAGAGCCCAGGGCGCCGTCCAGCAGCGGCAGCAGTTCCCGGTCGCCCGCCGGGATCCCGCTCAGGTCGAAGGTGACGCTGATATCCGTGAACGGGGTCTGGAACCGCGTAAGCAGGAGCCGCGGCCCGGAAGGCAGGCGGCTTTCTTTCCAGTCGAGCGAGTCAAGCTCGAGAGGCGGTTCGCGGAGAAAGGAGGGTTTGGCCGCGTCGCGCTCTAGCCCCGCCAGCACCGCCGTGGCCGAGGCCGCTTCGGCGCGGTAGCGTTCCAGGGCCTGCGCCTCCGGCAGGCCGTAAGCGGAGGCCAGCGCCGCCGCGGCGGAGGTCACGCGTTTTAGTTTCTGCGCTTTCTGGGCTTCCAACAGCGCTGCGTCCGGCAGGACGGCCGAGACATAAGGCTGTTCAAGCAGCCCGGCCCGCTCCAGGGCCTGGGCCCACGGGTTGCGGCCGGCGTCGAGCTCGGCCAGCAGGCTGTCCGACTGCGCGCCTTCGCCCAGCTCTTTTGCGAATTCAGGTTCCACGGCCAGCTCGTCCAGGTACTGGTTCCAGCCGTCGCCGGTGGAGCGCTCGCCGAACATAGGCGGGCCTTCCATGGACTTAAGGGTGGAGCGCCGGCCGGCGCGGATGAGCGAGCGCGCTTTATCGGCTGCTTCGGCCAGCTCGGGGCTGCCGGGCTTGAGGTCGTGCAGCCAGCGCACGCGTTCCATTATGATCTCCCGCAGGCGCTGCAGGCCCGCGGCGCTGACGGAAGCCGGCGGCAGGCCGGAAAGCGAGAGCGTGACATAGGAAACAGGCAGCACGTTCGCGCCCGCATAAACGCCGGTGGGGCCGGCTTCGACTTTGCGCGTTTTCTGGTCCACCAGGTCGCGGTAAAGATAGGAAGTCTGGCCGCCGCCGAGCAGGCTCAGCGCGAACTGCACGCGGGTCTTATCCGCCCCGGAAAAAGTGTCCACGGGGGCCCAGGCCATAAGCGCGTCCTGCGGGGTGGGCGTGCCGTCGGAAGGGTAGCGGCCTATCTTTATCTCCCGGTCTTTCGCGGGCGCCGGCGGCGGCATGCCTGCATAAGCGCGCGCCGGCCGCTCCGGCTCCAGCCGCAGGATCTCGCCGTCCAGGCGCTTCAGGAAATCGGCGGCGTCCCAGCCCGAGGGCAGGGCCGCGGCCAGCTCCATGTTCCCGTCCAGGCGGTAATGCGCGGCGTGGAAAGCGCGGATATCGTCGGGCGTGAGCTTCCAGATCTCCGCGGGTTCCCCGCCCTGGTTGAGCGCAAGCGGGTGGCGGTCGCCGAAGACGGCCTTCTGCAGCTGGTCCCAGAGGGGATAGTCGGCCCGCTCCGTGCGCGCCACCATTTCAGTATAGACCGTTCCTTTCTCTTCAAGCCTCAGGCGGCCGTCCTCTTCCACTACCGCGTTATGCGCAACTTCGCGGCGGGCCTCCTCGTCGGTGAAATCCGGCCGGACCATGGCGTCCAGGAAAGTCCCGAGCAGCTCGTAGAACTCGGCCGGGCCGGCGGCGCTCGAGAACTGGTAATTCGTCCGGTCGGAATAGGTTCCGGCGGTGTAATCCCCCATCCGCATGGGCATCAGGGTATTGAGCTTGCGGCCGGCCGCGCCCTTGCCGAGCAGCAAATGCTCCAGGGTGTGCGGGGCGCCGCGGTCGTCGGAGGGGGCCGTGCGGAAATTCACGGAGACCTGCGGCACGGATTCGAAGAACAGGAGGTCTATCACCGCGCCGCGGTCGTGCACGAAACGCGCGCCCTTGGGCGCGCCGGCCGGGTCCAGGTAAAGCGCCTGCGCGCGGAAGTTCCCGGCGAACACCTGGTCTTTCTTCAGCGAGGCCAGGTCTCCGGGCCCGGCGGCGCCGGCTAAGGAGACGAAAAGGAACAGGAAACCAAGGGAGCCGCTCATCTTCTTCATAAAGGTCCTATCCGTTTTTGCGCTGATTTTACTCCACTGCTGTAATTATATGTTTTTGGGCGCCGCGGCCGCTTTGATAGGAAATAATTGAACCGGAGCGCCGCGAGCAGGCCTTAGGGCCCACCGGATACAGGGTCCTTTGCGGTTTGATTAAGAACGGTCCGGGTGGTACAACATAGTATGAACACCCCGGCCAAAATACTCTTCGCGGTGCTTTTTTTTGCGTTCAGCGCATGAGGGTGCGCGTTTGGCGCGGCCCGGAGGACTCGTCGGGCTTGATAGTCAGGTCTATGCGGCCGAGCTCGCGGCCGTCGGAAGTTATGATCTCCACACGCCAGCGTCCGGGCTGATACTTGGCCTTGGAAGTGAAGCCCCGCCAGCCGCCGTCGCGGCCGCCGGCTATGGGCAGGGGGATGGTGTCCGAGTCGGTCCAGCCGTCCCGCCCGAGGTACAGCCAGCGCACGGCGAGGCGCTCCCTGAAATTAGTGGGGGCGAAAACGACGGCCCAGCAGTAGACCACGTCGCCGGGCCGCGCAAGGAAGGTCTGGTCGCCGCGCTGCCAGAACTTCCAGCCCGGCCGCGTCGAGACCAGTTCGAAACGGCCGTCCAGGCGGCTGATCCCGTGATAGACGCCTATCTCGGACAGGGCCAGCGGCACGGGCGGGATCACCTTGGTGAAATAGAGGACGGCGAACAGTACCGCGACCGCGGCGAAGGGCTGCACCACGTGGCTGCGCACCGCCGCCCGATGTTCCGGCAGGCGCTTATTAAGCCGCCAGGCCAGGGCCGCGGCGCAGAGCGAAGCGCCGGCCAGCGAGCCCAGGAAAGGCAGGACGCCCAGGCGGCCCATCAGGGTGGGCACGAGGTAAGTGAAATAGGACACGAGGCAAAGACTGAACAGGCTCATGCGCAGCAGGGTCCCGGAGTCCTTGAACGGTTTCAGCTCGTTGACGGCGATGAGGGAGGCCAGGGCCGCGAGGAACAGAAGCGAGGTTCCAAGCGAGGCGCTCTTGAAATAGAAGAGCGTATAAATATTGAGCAGGGTCCCCAGCATGAAATGCGTGGCCCCCACATGGTAGCGCCAGACGGTCTTAAGGCGCTCCGGCGGCTTGAACCTGCCGAAAGTCTCGCGCAGTTCCAGCCCGGTGAGGAAAGCGCAGAGCGACAGGTAGGTCGCCTGGTGGATGATATTGTGCAGCCTGTCTATCCGCCCCACGGCGAGGATGTCGAAAAGGAAGCCCGCGACGAAAAACCCGGCGGCGCAGGCCGGTTCGTGCTCATTATAAAAAGTTTTAGCGCGTTCGAACATTGAGCTCCAAAAACAAAGCCGCCCGGTGGAAAGGCGGCCTTAAAGAGGGGCGGCCCGGGCGCCGCGACGGCGCCCGGCGGCCGGACCCGGTCCTAGAACTGTACCTTGGGCGCCTGCTTGGCCGCTTCTTCGCTCTTGAAATAATCGTTGCTTTTCTCGAAGCCGAACATCTTCGCCAGGATATTCGTCGGGAAGCCGCGCACCGTCAGGTTATAGGCGTTCACGGTTTCGTTATAGCGCATCCTTTCCACCGAGATGCGGTTCTCGGTACCGGCCAGCTCGTCCATCAGCCTTATGAAGTTCTCGTTAGCTTTAAGCTGCGGGTACTGTTCAACCACTACCATCAGGCGGCTAAGCGCGCCTTCCATCTGGTTGGCGGCGGCCACTTTTTCGGTTTGGTTCTTCGCGGCGCCCCACTGGCTCCTGAGCGCGGTCACTTCGGTGAGGAGGTCTTTTTCATGCTTCGCATAGCCCTTCACCGTATTGACGAGGTTGGGGATAAGGTCATAGCGCCGCTGGAGGACGGTCTCCACCTGGCTCCAGGCCTTGGGCAGGG